>DASRAP010000029.1:0-13526 GCA_035638155.1 Gemmatimonadaceae bacterium
AGTCCGTCCGCCGTCACGACCGTCCACTTGTCACCAAGCGTGCGCGTGCGCGACGTGCCCAGGTTCACCATGGGCTCGATGGCGATCGTGAGGCCCGGCACGAGGCGCGCGCCGTGCCGCGGCTTGCCGAAATTCGGCACCTGCGGGTCACCGTGCGGCGAGTAACCCACGTAATGGCCCACGAGATCGTCGGCCGTGGTATAGCCGGCGCGTGCCACGACGTCGTGAATGGCGTGCCCGATGTCGCCGGTGTGATTGCCCGCCTTCGCCGCAGCGATGCCGGCGGCGAGCGCGCGTTTCGCCGTGTCCATCAACCGCACGGAGTCGGGATCCGCCTCGCCGACCGCCACGGTGATCGCCGAGTCGGTGAAGAGTCCCTCGAACTTCACGCCGAAATCGAGCGACACGATGTCGCCTTCGCGCAGAATGCGCCGGGGCGACGGGATTCCGTGCACGATCTCTTCGTTGATCGAGATGCACACGCTCGCGGGAAAACCGTACAGCCCCTTGAACGCGGGGAGCGCGCCGGGGTGCGTCCGTACGAACTGTTCCGCGATGTCATCGAGCTGGGCCGTCGTCACACCGGGGCGTGCAGCGTGCGCGAGCACCTGCAACGTGTCGGCGAGGATCCGCCCGCCGGCCGCCATGACGTCGATCTCGCGGGCCGACTTGAGCTGAATCACGGCGCGGTCTGTGCCAGTGCGGCCTTGGCGCGCGCCTGAACCGCCGCGAGCTCGCCGAGCGAATCGACGCTCGCCACGCGGGGGCCGTTCTTGCGATACCACGCCACCACGGGTGCGGTCTGCTTCTCGTAGACCTGAATGCGATTGCGAACGGACGCGGGATCGTCGTCCGCCCGGCGCACGAGCTTCCCGCCACACTTGTCGCACGTGGACCCGGGCTCGCGGCCCGTGTACGGCGTTTGGCAGTTCTCGCACGTCGTGCGTCCCGAGAGGCGCTTCACGAGCTCGTCCGTTGGCGCTTCGAAGAGCAGCACAACGTCGAGCGAGCGGTTGAGGCCCTTGAGCATGGCGCGCAGCCCCTCCGCCTGCGGCTCGGTGCGCACTACGCCGTCGAGCACCGCGCCTCTGGCCGTCTCGGGAGACGCGAGCACATCGCGCAGAATGCCGAGGATAACGTCGTCGGGCACGAGGTCACCGCGTTCCATCGCGGCCTTCGCCGCGAGCCCCATCGGCGTACCCGCCTTTACCGCGGCTCGCAGCACATCACCCGTCGCAATCTTCGGCACGCCAAGCGCGCTCGCGAGCAACTCCCCTTGTGTGCCCTTGCCAACCCCGGGAGGACCAAGGAGAACGATCAGCATGGACGAAAGATTCGGATATGCGGCTATTCGGTCAATCGGTCAATCGGTCAATCGGGTATTCGGGTATTCGGGTACTCGGGCACTCTAAAAGTTGCTCGTCTGCGCGCGCCCGCGGAAACGCACCCGCCCCTTCTTCATGAAGCCGTCGTACTTGCGAAGGAGGAGGTGCTGCTGCATCTGCGCCATCGTGTCCAGGGCGACGCCGACCACGATCAGCAGCGACGTGCCGCCAAAGCGGAACGGCACGCTGATCGCGTCCGTGATCCACGTCGGGAGCAGCATGATGAACGTCAGGAACAGCGCGCCTGGCAGCGTGATGCGGGACAGAACCCCGTCGATGTACTCGGCCGTCTTCGTGCCCGGCTTCACTCCGGGAATGAACCCGCCCTGCTTCTTGAGGTTCTCCGCGAGGTCGATCGGATTGAAGATGATCGACGTGTAGAAGTACGTGAAGAACACGATGAGGATGGCCGACAGGAGGTACCAGAGCGGCTGTCCCGGTGAGAACAGGTCGGCGAAGTCGCGCATTCTCGGGTTGCCGGAAAACTGCGCGATGGCGCCCGGCACCACGATGAACGACTGTGCGAAGATGATCGGCATGACGCCCGCGGAATTGATGCGGAGCGGAATGAAGTTCTTTGCCGCTTCGCGCATGCGTCCGCGCGCCATGGTGCGTTGTGGTATCTGAATCGCGATGCGCCGCGCCGCGAGCGTGAGCGCTACGACGCCGGCCACGACCGCGAGCATCAGCACCAGGAGCACCAGCAGGTCGAACGCCGAGATGGCGTGGATGCTGAGCAGCTTGAGCGTCGAGAAGATCGACGTCCAGAATCGCTCGACGATACCGAAGAAGATGATCAGGGACGCGCCGTTGCCGAGGCCGCGTTCGGTGATCTGCTCACCGAGCCACATCACGAAGACAGCGCCCACGGTGAAGATCAGCGTGGTCTGGAGCCGCCAGCCGAAGCCCGGGCTCATCACTGCGCCCTGCATCGCGTCGGACTCGAGGAAGAGCGAGAAGCCGTACCCCTGCACCATCGCGAGACCAACGGTCAGGTAGCGCGACCACTGCGTGACTTTCTTCCGGCCCTCTTCATCCTTCTGGAGTTTCTCGACCTGCGGAAGCACCGCGCCAGCGATCTGCATGAAGATGCTGGACGAGATGTACGGCATGATGCCGAGCGCGAACACCGTCGCGCGCGACAGCGAGCCACCCACGAACAAATCGTAGAGGCCCAGCAGTCCGCCCTTCTGCTGGTTGAAGAACTCCATCAGCACAGCCGTGTCCACGCCCGGCACCGTCACGTGCGTGCCGAGGCGGTACACGATCAGCGCGATAAACGTGAACTTGATCTTGTCCCACAGCTCCGGCGTCTTGTAGATGTTGCCGAGCGCTGAGACTGGATTTGACTGAGCCATTAGAAACCGAAAGTGACCGTTAGTCGACCGATCCGCCTGCCGCGAGGATCTTGGCTTTCGCTCCGGCCGACACCATGACGCCCTTTACTTTGACCGGCGCGCTGATCTCACCGTTTGCCAGGATCTTGACCGATCGTCCCCGGCGCACGAATCCCGCCGCGTGCAGGGACTCGGGTGTGATCTCGCCGGAGAGTCCCGCGAGCTCGTCGAGTGACACGATTTCCGCCGCGGGCGCCATCGGGCCGCCCATGCCGCGCTTGGGAATGCGGCGCGTCATCGGCATCTGACCGCCTTCGAAATGCGGCTTGCCGCCACCCGGGCCGTGATGCCCCGCGCGCGCCTTGATACCCTTGTGTCCCTTGCCCGACGTCTTGCCCTTGCCGGAGCCGGGACCGCGACCCAGCCGCTTGCGATCCCGGTGTGAGCCGGGTGCCGCGACGAGGTCTTCGAGTCCGATTCTATTTGCCATGTGAATGCCTTCAGTCCTTTACGGGCGTCACTTCGACCAGGTGTCGCACGCGCTTGATCATGCCGCGCAGCGACGGACTATCCGGATGAACGACTTCGTCCTGATGGTGCTTGAGGCCAAGCGCCTCGAGCGTATTGCGCATCACCTTGGGATGGCCGATGCCGCTCCGCACCTGTTTCACGCGCACGTTGCCTTTCGTGAGCGTGTTCGCGGGCGTCTTGGCCGGTCCCTTCGATGGATGCCAAACGAATGTACGCGGCATCAGACTGCCTCCTTCGACTTCGCGCGCGACCGGTAGCCGATCGCCGAGGGGTCAATGCCGCGTTCGCGCGCGATCTGCTCGACCGTCACGAGATTGCGGAGCCCGTCGACCGCGGCGCGCACCATGTTGTGCGGGTTCGTCGATCCGAGACTCTTGGTGAGAATGTCGCTCACGCCCGCGCATTCGAGCACGGCGCGCACCGCGCCACCCGCGATCACGCCCGCGCCCGGCGCGGCCGGCTTGAGCAACACCTTGCCCGCGCCGTGCTTGCCGACGACTTCGTGCGGAATCGTCCCGCCGGTGAGGGGAACGCTCATCATGTTGCGGCGCGCAGCCTCGACAGCCTTGCGAACCGCTTCGGACACTTCGTTCGCCTTGCCGCTCGAGTAACCGACCTTGCCCTTCCCGTCGCCGACGGCGACGAGCGCATTGAACGAGAAGCGCCGGCCGCCCTTCACGACTTTCGCGACGCGATTGATCGCGATCACGTTCTCGATGAGATCGGAACCGCCTTCACCGCGCTGTCCGTCGCCGGAGCCGCCGCCGCGCGAGTCACGCCCGCGGCCGCCACCTTCGCCGCCGCGGCCGCCACGGCCACCGCCGCCACCCGGGCCACCACCGCCGCCTGGACCGCCGCGACCACCGCCACCGCCGCCGCGGCCGCCTGGACCGCCGCCGCGACCACCGCCGCCGCCGCCGCGTCCGCCACCACGGCCACCACCCGGCCCGCCGCGTCCACCACCGCTACGCGCGCTGCCGCCGCGGGCACGTCCACTGGTTTCCCCGCCGCCAACCGCCGGCGTCTCGCTCGTGGTTCCTTGCTCGTCCGCCATTAGAACTCCAGCCCGCCTTCGCGGGCGCCGTCGGCCACTGCCTTCACGCGACCATGGTATCGGTAACCGGCGCGATCGAACACGACGCGCGTAATGCCCGCCGCCTTCGCCCGCTCCGCAATCAATTTGCCCACCGCCGCCGACTTCTCGACCTTCTTTCCTTCGATGGCCTTGTCGGTCACCGTGAGCAGCGTCCGCTGCGCGTCATCGTCGATGATCTGCGCGTAGATGTGCTTGAGTGAACGGTACACCACGAGGCGCGGACGCTCCTGCGTCCCCGCAACCTTCGCGCGTACACGGTTATGCCGCCGCGCCCGGCGCTCGGCACTCGATTGAGGAATTCGCATTACTTGCCTGCCGCCTTGCCGGCCTTCCGGCGAATGTGCTCACCTGCGTATTTCACGCCCTTTCCTTTATATGGCTCGGGTGGGCGCAGCGAACGCAGCTCCGCGGCCACCTGGCCCACGAGCTCCTTGTCCGCGCCCTGGATGATGACCTGCGTCGGTTGCGGCGCCGTGAGGCTGATGCCCTTCGGCGCGCGGTATTCGATGGGATGCGAAAAGCCGAGCGCCATGAGCAGGCCGTACGGCTTTGGCTCCGCCTTGTAACCGACGCCGACGATTTCGAGCTGCTTCTGATAGCCGTTCGTCACGCCTTCGATCATGTTCGCGATGAGCGTGCGCGAGAGGCCGTGCAGGGATTTATGGCGCGTCTCGTCCGACGGACGCGACACGACCACCTTGCCTTCGCTCTGGGCCACCGTGATATCCTGCGGCAGCTTCCGCGAGAGCTCGCCCTTCGGTCCTTTGACCGAGATCTGGCTGCCGTTCACCGTGACGGTCACGCCGTTCGGGATCGGCACCGGGACTTTTCCAATTCGGGACATTGATCGCGCTCCTTACCAGACGAGGGCGAGGAGCTCGCCGCCCGTGCGCGCAGCGCGCGCCTGGCGGTCCGTCATCAGCCCCTGCGACGTCGAGAGCAGCGCCACGCCGAGGCCGTTCCGCACGCGCGGAATCTCCTGCACGCCGACGTAGCGGCGCAGGCCCGGGCTCGACACACGCTGGAGCTCGCGAATCACCGGCTGTCCGCCCGCGGCGTATTTGAGAATCACGCGCAGGACGGGACGGCCGTTCTCGGCGACGATCGTGCGGTAATCCTGAATGAAGTTGCTCTCCTTCAGGAGCCGCGCGATTTCGAGCTTTACCTTCGACGCAGGCATGTCGACACGGCGATGCTTCGATCCGCAGGCGTTGCGGATGCGTGTCAGCATGTCGGCGATGGGATCGGTCATTGACATCTATGCAATACTCCCGAATACAGGGTCAGAGGGCCGAAGGGCTGAAGGGCCGGAGGGTTACCACGAGGCCTTCCTGAGACCAGGCACCTTTCCCTCGAGCGCGAGCTCCCGCAACGCAATTCGTGACAACCCGAACGCGCGGATGAATCCGCGGCTCCGGCCCGTCATCTCGCAGCGATTCCGCACGCGCGTGGGCGACGAGTTGCGAGGCATCTTCTCCAGCGCCACCTGCGCCGCGCGGCGATCCGCGTCGGACGTTTTCGGATTCTGGATCGTCGCCTTCAGCGCCTTGCGCTTGGGGAGCGACTGCATCGCCATCCGTTTGCGGCGATTGTTTTTTTCGACCGAGCTTTTCTTTGCCATGACTCTTATGACCTCGCCGACTTCCGGTCTTCATCCGGTTTGAAGGGCATGCCGAGCTCGCGCAGCAACGCCAGCGCGTGATCGTCACGATTCGTCGTGGTGACGATCGTGATGTCCATGCCGTGGATCTGCTCGATGAGATCGAAATTGATCTCGGGGAAAATCATCTGTTCCTTGAGACCGAGCGAGTAATTGCCGCGCCCGTCGAACGAGCGCGTGCTCAGGCCGCGGAAGTCGCGAATGCGGGGAATCGCCGTCGAGATGAAGCGGTCGAGGAATTCCCACATGCGCGCGCCGCGCAGCGTCACCGCCGCGCCGATCTCGAGGCCCTGGCGGAGACCGAAGTTGGCGATGGACTTCTTCGCCTTCTTCTTCGCCGGACGCTGGCCCGTGATGATCGAGAGCTCCTCGACGACCGTGTCGAGCAGCCGCGGCTGCTTGATCGCTTCACCGAAGCCGACGTTGATCACGATCTTCTCGAGATTCGGGATCTGCATCGGGTTGGTGAGGCTCAGCTTCTGCGAGAGCGCGGGCCGCACTTTCTGCACGTAGCGCTCGCGCATGCGCGGCGCCGGTACCGGCTTGCTGCTCCCCGCGTGCTCCGTCGGGAGCATGGACGCACGCTTGCCGCCCTTGCCCTCGCCGCTGCTGCGCGAGCTGCTGCCACCCTTGCCGCCGCCCTTGGCGGCCGCCGGTTTGGCCGCCTTCTCCTTGACTTCCGTTCCGCCCTTTTCGTCTGCCATCTCGGTGTCCTCTATCGCGTAACCGGGATCGCATCACCGCTCTTTGCGGCCACGCGTTCCTTCGTTCCGTCCTTGTCGACGCGGAAACGCACGCGCGTCGCCGCGCCGGTTTTCGGGTCGATGAGCATCACGTTCGAGTGATGCACGGCCGCCTCGCGCTCGATGATCCCGCTCTGTTCCTCGGGACGCCGCGCGCGCTGGTGCTTCTTGACGATGTTGATGCCCTTGACCGTGATGCGCCCCGTCTTGGGATAGACGCGGATCACCTCGCCCTCCCGCCCGGCGTCATCGCCGCGCATGACGCGCACGGTGTCGCCCTTCCGGATGGGGATCGCCACGCGCTCAATGGCAATGGCGTGGCGGCGCGTGAGGCGCCGGCCCGCCGTCTTCTTGTGCTTGAGAATGCGCATGCTAGAGCACCTCGGGCGCGAGCGAGACGATCTTCATGTACCGCTTTTCGCGCAGCTCGCGCGCCACGGGTCCGAAGATGCGCGTCGCGCGCGGTTCACCGGCGTCATCGATGATGACCACCGCGTTTTCGTCGAATTTGATGTACGAGCCGTCCTTGCGGCGCGTCTCCTTCACGGTGCGCACGACAACGGCCTTCGCCACGTCGGATTTCTTGACCGTGCCGTTCGGCAGCGCGTCCTTCACGGCCACCACGACGCGGTCACCCAGCCCCGCGTAGCGACGGCGCGTTCCGCCGAGCACGCGGATCACGAGCGCCTTTTTCGCGCCCGAATTATCCGCCACGCGGACCACGGTTTCCTGTTGAATCACGGGTCTACCTCGCTCGCTCGACGATTTCCACCACGCGCCACCGCTTGTCCTTCGACAGCGGGCGCGTTTCCATGATGCGGACGGTGTCACCCTGCTTCGCGCTGTTCTCCTCGTCGTGCGCTTTCAGCTTCGTCGTGCGCGACATCATCTTGCCGTACACGGGATGCGGCACACGACGCTCGATCGCGACGACGACCGTTTTCTGCATCTTGTCGCTCACCACCAGGCCAACGCGCGTTTTGCGCATCGACCGGTCGTGGCCGTTCGTATTCTCGGCCGTCACTTCGCAGTCCTCCCGGCTTTCGGCTTCACGGTCTCACGTTCTCTCGTTTTTTCGTTGAGCACGGTCTTGAGCCGCGCCACGTCCTTCCGGATTGCGCGCAGGCGCAACGGCTCTTCGAGCTGCTCGGTCGCGCTGCGGAACGTCAGCCGGAACCGCTCTTCCTCGAGCTCCGCGATCCGCGACGTGAGGTCCGCCGGCGTCCACGTCCGCAGATCTTCCGCCTTCAGTCCCTTCATCAGGCTCCCTCCCGCATGACGAACTTCGTTGCAATGCCGAGCTTGGCGGACGCGAGCGCCATGGCCTGCTGGGCAGTTTCCTTGTTGATGCCTTCGAGCTCGAAGAGCACGCGCCCGGGCTTCACGACCGCGACCCAGCCTTCGGGCGAGCCTTTGCCTTTGCCCATGCGCGTTTCTGCGGGCTTCTTCGTGATCGGTTTGTCCGGGAAGATGCGAATCCAGACCTTGCCGCCACGCTTGATGTAGCGCGACAGCGCCACGCGCGACGCTTCGATCTGCCGGTTGGTGATCCAGCCCGGCTCGAGCGCCATGAGACCATACGTGCCGAAGGCGACAGTCGCGCCACGGCTCGCGGTGCCGCGCGTGCGGCCTTTGAACATCTTGCGGAATTTGACTCTTTTCGGACTCAGCATCTCTCGTTATCCAGGTCTCGCGTTCTCTCGCTCTCTCGCTCTCTCGTTCTCTCTCGACCTCACGCCCCTGTCGAGTACGTCTTTTCCCCGCGCCGCTCTTCCACGACCTCGCCCTTGAAGATCCAGGTCTTCACTCCGATCGTGCCGAACGTGGTGCGCGCCGTGCTCGTGGCGTAGTCGATATCCGCGCGCAGCGTGTGCAGCGGCACGCGACCTTCGTGATAGCCTTCCGTGCGCGCGATTTCCGCGCCGCCCAGGCGGCCCGAAACCTTCACCTTGATGCCGAGCGCGCCCATGCGCATCGCTGCCTGCACCGCGCGCTTCATGGCGCGGCGGAACGAGATGCGCTGCGCCAGCTGCGCGGCGATGTTGTCGCCCACGAGCTGCGCGTCGAGCTCCGGCCGCTTCACTTCCTCGATGTTGACCGCGACTTCCTTCTTCGTGAGCTGGGCGAGCTCGTCGCGCAGGTTGTCGACCTCGGCGCCCTTCTTGCCGATGATGACGCCCGGACGGCCGGTGAAGATCGTGATCGTCACCTTGCCCGGCTTGCGCTCGATCTGCACGTCGGCGATCGCCGCGCTCGCGTTACCCGGAAAGCGGCGCGCCTTGAGATAGCCGCGCACGAGCTGGTCTTCTTTCAGCAGTGCAGGAAGCTCTTTGCCCGCGTAGTAGCGCGAACGGTGGTCGCGCGAAACGCCGAGGCGAAAGCCGATCGGATTTGTCTTCTGTCCCATGGGTTACTGTCCGTCCTTGTCGGCCACGATGATTTCCACGTGGCTGGTACGCTTGTGAATCGGCGTGGCGCGGCCCATGGCGGCCGGCATCCAGCGCTTGAGCTTCGGACCTTCGTTCACGATGGCGTGCTTCACGTACAGCGCGTCGACGTCGATGGAAGCATTCGCGAGCCGCGCCGCCTGCTCGGCGTTCGCGACCGCGGCGTTGAGCACTTTGCTGATCTGCTTCGCGGCGTTCTTCTTCGAAAACTTGAGAAGCGCGAGCGCGTCGTTGACGTCCTTGCCGCGGATCTGGTCGATGACCAGCCGCATCTTGTACGGCGACTGACGCGTGGTGCGCTGGAGTGCGCGTGCTTCCATGGATTACTTCCCTCCCTTCGGCGGCGCCGATGGTGCAGCGGCTGGTGCCGCGGCCGGTGCGGACGCGGGCGCCGAGCCCGGACCACCGCGCGGTCCACCGCGCGCGCCGCCTTCGCCGCCCGTCTTCTCCGGTGCGCCGGCCTTGACCATCGTATGCGCCCGGAACGTGCGCGTTGGCGAGAACTCGCCGAGCCGGTGACCGACCATGTTCTCGGTCACGTACACGGGCACGAACTTGTTGCCGTTGTGCACGGCAAACGTGTGGCCGACGAAGTCGGGAAGAATCGTGCTCGCGCGCGACCACGTCTTCACGACCTTCTTCTCGTTTCGCGCGTTCAGCCCCGCCACCTTCTTTGCGAGGTGGTCGGCAACGAACGGGCCTTTCTTTACGCTTCTCGCCATTGTGATTCGCCCTTAGCTCTGCGTGGCCTTGCCGCGCTTCCTGCCGCGGACAATCAGTCGCGTCGACCCCTTCTTGGGGTGGCGCGTCTTGACGCCTTCCTTGTTGCCCCACGGATCCACGACATTGCGTCCGCCGCGTGTGCGTCCGCCGTGCGGGTGATCCACCGGGTTCATGACTTCACCGCGCACCTTCGGGCGCCAGCCAAGCCAGCGCGTCGCGCCGGCCTTGCCGCGCGACACGAGCTCGTGCTCCGCGTTCCCGACTTCGCCGATGGTCGCGAGGCAGAGGCCGTGCACCATGCGCATTTCCGTCGAGGCCATGCGCACCGTGACGTACTCGCCTTCCTTCGCGACGACCTGCACGGACGTGCCGGCCGAGCGCGCCATCTGCCCGCCCTTGCCGCGCGTGAGCTCGACGTTGTGCACGGCGGTGCCCAGCGGAATTTCCTTGAGCGGCATCGCGTTGCCGACGCGCACGTCCGATCCCGGGCCCGACGCCACCGTGTCGCCGACCGCGAGTCCCTTGGGATGCAGGATGTAGCGCCGTTCGCCGTCCGCGTACTCGACCAGCGCAATGCGCGCCGAGCGGTTGGGATCGTATTCGATCTCCTTCACCGTGGCGGCCGCGCCGAAGCGATTCCGCTTGAAGTCGATCACGCGATACTTGCGCTTGTGGCCACCGCCGATGCGACGCATGGAGATGTGGCCATGGTTGTCGCGCCCGCCGGATTTCTTCAGCGGTTCGGTGAGGCTCTTTTCCGGCGTACTGCGCGTGATCTCGGCGCTGTCGTGAACGGTACGAAAGCGCGACGACGCAGTGACCGGGCGGAACTGTCTGACTCCCATGGCTCAGCCCTCGAAAACGTGTTCGATCGTGTCGCCTTCCTTGAGCTTCACGATCGCTTTTTTCCAATTCGGACGAACGCCGGCGAAACCGCCCACCTGGCGCGGCTTGCCGCGCTGCGTGGACGTCCAGACGCCGGTGACCGTGACGCCGAAGAGCTGCTCGATGGCCGTCTTGATCTGCGGCTTGGTCGCGCGCGGGTGCACGCGGAACGTGTATTCGCCACGCTCCTGATGCGCCGCGGAAGATTTCTCCGTGACGATCGGGCGGACGACGGTACGATGATTGATCGCCATGGATTACTTCCCCTTCTTCTTGGCGGCGGTCTTCTTCTTCGCCGCCGTCTTTTTCGCCGCGGGCCGCTTCGCCGCGGGCTTTTTCGCCGCAGTCTTCTTCGCCGCGGCGGCCTTGCGCGCCGGCGCCTTCTTGCGCGGAGCGGCCTCGACGGCGTCGTCCGCCGTCCCCTCTGTCCCCCCGTTCCCCCGTCCCAGCCGTTTGCGTCCCGGCTTCAAATCAGCGAGCGCCGTCTTGTCGCTGACCGGCGCGAGGTCCTGTCCGATCGCCGGCCCTTCGATCACCACGACATCGCTCCACAGGATGTTGTAGGTCGAGACGTCGCTGTAGGGCAGCACGTCGACGTTCGGCAGATTGCGCGCGCTCATGTACACGGCCGGCTTCGGACCGTCGGTGAGAATGAGCACCTTCTTGTTCGCGACGCCGATGCGCTCGAGCACCGCGACGAGCATGGACGTCTTCGGCTTCTCGTAGGAGAACCGGTCCACGATCACCACGGCGCTTTCGCGCGCGCGCGCATTGAGCGCGCTCTTGCGTGCGAGGGCGCGCACCTGGCGCGGCACCGTTTCCGAGTAATTGCGATCGCCGTGCGGACCGAACACCGTGCCGCCACCGGGCCAGTGCGGCGCGCGCGTCGAACCCTGGCGGGCGCGGCCCGTGCCCTTCTGTTTCCACGGCTTCTGGTTACCGCCGGTCACGAGACCGCGCGTGCGCGTGTACGCGTTGCCCTGGCGCTTGTTGGCGAGATACGCCTTCACCGCCTGGTGCATCACCGGCATGTTCACGACGCCATCGAACGTCTGCGCGGGAAGCGCGACGCGATCGCGCGCCGTGCCCGCCGCCGTGAACGCCGGCGCGTCGAACGTTTGCGTGTCTGCCATCGTCAGCTCTGCTTGCGCACGACGACGATCCCGTTGGTCGGGCCCGCCACTGCGCCGCGGATGTAAATCAGGTTGCGCTCCCCGTCGACTTTCACGACGCGGAGATTGATCTGCGTGTGGCGCTCGGCGCCGTAATGTCCCGGCATCCGTTTGCCCTTGATGACACGCGACGGATCCGTGCCGGCACCCACGGAGCCGGGACGGCGGTGCTTCGTGTTGCCGTGCGTGTTCGGACCGCCGCCGGCGGAGTGGCGCTTCACGATGCCCTGGAAGCCGCGGCCTTTCGACGTGCCGGTGACCCTCACCATGTCGCCGGGCTGGAACACGCCGACAGTGATCGTGTCGCCGACGTTGTACGTCGGCACTTCCGACTTGGCGTTGCCCTTTTCGTCGAGACGAATCGAGCGGAAGATCGCGGGCGGCGTGTCGAGCTTCGCACGCGCCGCGTGTCCAACCGCCGACTTGCTCGCGCGTGCTCCGCGCGGCGACTTCACTTCGCCCTTGGCCGATTCACGGCGCAGGCGCTGCGCGCCGTACCCGAGCTCGACCGCGGCAAACCCTGCCGTCTCCCGCGTCGTGACCTTCACGACCGGATTGGGCGGCGCTTCGACGACGGTGACGGGAATCTGCTCCCCGTCCTCCGCGAAGATCTGCGTCATGCCGAGTTTCTTGCCGATGATGCCAATCATTTATTCCACCTTGATTTCAACGTCGACGCCGGCGGGCAGATCGAGCTTCGTGAGCGCATCGACCGTTTGCGCGCGGGAGTCGAGAATGTCGATCACGCGCTTGTGCGTCTTCAGCTCGAACTGCTCGCGCGACTTCTTGTCGACGTGCGGTGAGCGAAGCACGGTCCAGCGGCGCGTCTTCGTGGGCAGCGGAATGGGGCCCGACACCTGCGCGCCGGTTTTTTCCGCCGTGCGCACGATGTCGGCCGCCGCCTGGTCGATGACCGCGTGGTCGAATGCCTTCAGTCTGATCCTGATTTTTCCAGCCATTTGAATTCGGGCAAAGGGCAACGGGCAACGGGCTAAGGGGTCGTCACGACCGCCGCCCGCTGCGCGTTACCCGTTTCGTTACGCGAGAATCTTGGTGACGACGCCTGCACCGACCGTACGCCCGCCTTCGCGAATCGCGAAGCGCAGTCCTTCTTCCATCGCGATCGGCGAGATGAGCTCGATCTTCATCTGGATGTTGTCGCCCGGCATGACCATCTCGGTGCCTTCCGGCAATTCGATCGATCCGGTCACGTCGGTGGTGCGGAAGTAGAACTGCGGACGGTAGCCCTTGAAGAACGGGGTGTGACGTCCACCTTCTTCTTTCGTCAGCACGTAGATCTCGGCCTTGAACTTGGTGTGCGGCGTGATCGAGCCCGGCTTCGCCAGCACCATGCCGCGCTCGACGTCGTCTTTGCCCGTACCGCGGAGCAGCAAGCCGGCGTTATCGCCCGCCATACCTTCATCGAGCTGCTTCTTGAACATCTCGACGCCCGTTACCACCGTCTTGCGCGTCTCGCGGAAGCCGACGATCTCGGACTCCTCGCCGACCTTCACCTTGCCACGCTCGATACGGCCTGTGACCACCGT
>DASRAP010000030.1:0-18297 GCA_035638155.1 Gemmatimonadaceae bacterium
CACCGATCTCGAGTTTTTCGAGATCCGGTATTCCCGGAATCCACGCAGGAGCCTTGCTGCCTTGCCGGAATACCGGATCTCGTAAAACTCGAGATCGGTGAGCACTCCCGAGCGGCGCCAGAGCCGCGCGTAGAAGAACACCGTCATCATTCCGGTGAGCAGGAAGCTCCACCAGAGCCAGTTGGCCGCCACGCCGCGCTCGCGCACGAAGTTGGTGACGAGGTTGGGCGTGTCGGTGCTGAACGTGGTGGCGACCATCGAGATGCCGACGAGCCACCACGGCGCCGCGCGTCCCGACGTGAAGAATTCCGCCGTGCTAGATCCCGCCCTGCGCGCGAAATAAATCGCGGGGAGGAAGGAGATGAGGATGCTGGCTCCGATGATCGACCAGTCGAGCGTCGTAAAGTGCATATCAGCGCCTGATCCGCGACATCCCGCCCCGCGTGGTTGAGTTGAATAAGTCTAGCACCGCTCGGGGTCTTTGGTACCGGCTATGCGCCCGCCGCGCACTCCTACGGCAAACGCGTCCTCATCGTGGCCCGGCCGCCGGTCGCCGTGAAGAACCCTGACGCCGTAACCAACACGAGCCCGGTCTGCGACTGCAGCGGAGTCGTTGTCTCCGCACGCGCCGCTGCACGATCGAAGAACGCCATCTCCGACGCGTTCAGCAGACGGCCGAACGAAATCACCGCGACAGCGGCAGAAAACTGCTTCGGCGCGGTCGCGCTCGACGGCACGCGCGCCCCCTGGTTCGTGATGTAGTTCTGAATCGTGTACGTCGTCGCCGGGAGCACCTGATTGTTGGTCACCGACGTCACGCTCGGTGCGAGGATGTACATCGGCGGCACCTCCTCGGGCGGCATGAGCCCCATCAGGTAGAGATCGAGCGGCGTGAACAGATCCGACTGCGTTACCTGGTTCACACGCACCGTTCCGTTCCCGAGCGGTGTCAGCGTGTAGGGAAAGTTTCCGCCCACGTTCGAGCCCGCGATGTTGAAACCCATCGTGCCGTTTGCCATCGTCGACAGCGGCCAATGCGGCCCCGGCGCGAGCAGCGGATCATTGGTCGCATAGTTGATCCACGAGTGGGCCACCTCGTGCATGAACCCCTGCTCGGCGCCGTCGAACAGGCCGTCGATGGGGAACGCGATCGCGCCGCGCAATTTGCCGGCGCCACCCCACGCCGCGCTGTTGTTGAATGTCGTCGCACCGATGCCGGTGATGTCGTTTCGGAGTCCGATGTAAATGCGGTTGCTCACCGTGATCGTATTTGCGATGACCGCAACAAAGTCGAACTGGTCTCCGCCGAGGAGCTGCAGCGCCCGCGAGACGATGGGCGCGCTCGGATAGACGATCGCCGAATCCAGGCGAATGTTCAGGATGTACGGCGAGCGCTGTACGTCCGGCGCGAGCGACGTGACAGCCACAGCGGGCATGGTGCCATCGCGTACGTTGACGCTGACGTTCGTGAGCTTGACCTGCGCGCCGCCCGCGTCGCGATAATCGAGGCGTCCGACAAAGTTGCGCAGAGCCCCGCTGACGTAGCCCGCGAGCGCGGCGTCGGGCTCGAGCGTGAACGTGAATGCATTCGCACCGATCGGCGTGAGCGCTACGGTGCTCCCGGTAACGGGCACGAACGACACCGCAGTGACGTTCGCCGGAGGTACGAGCAGAAAACGCGTGCGCATCGCATTCGTGTTGTCGACGACGCGCGGAACCATCCGGTAGTAGTCACGTGTGGTTGCGTCCGGCACAAAAAACACCGTCGCGCTTCGTTGCACAGACGCATCCGCGACGAGCGCAGCGGTCAGCACGACCGAATCCGCGGGAATCGCGGAGGGGGCAGTGTAGACCCCGGTCGGAGAAATCGTGCCAAGCGTCTGCGATCCACCAGCGACGCCGTTCACGCTCCACGCAACTGCGCCGCTCGCGGTAAATGATGCAGAGCCAAGCGGAGCCGCTGCGGCAATGGTTGGAGAGATTGTCAGCGTGAGAGGCGCGGCTACTGCCGTCGCCGTGAACACGACCGGCGTGAGCGATGCCACTCTTGCTTCGAGCGTGTGGGTCCCAGCCGCAGGTCCGAGCGTCCACGAGCCAACTGTCGCGATGCCGCTCGCGTCGGTGCTGACCGTGGCGCCCGTGACGCTTCCTCCGCCCGCGGTCACCACGAATGCCACTTGCACCGAAGCAACGGGGGCTCCCGACGAGGACGTCACCTTCACGCTGGGCCGTGCACCCACGGCACCGCCGACAGTGCCGCTCAGCGCGGTCGCTGAATTCGCGGCAACGGCCGCGGGCACCGGTGGCGTGGTGACCGGCGTGCTCGTGCCGGAATCGCCGCCTCCGCCGCACGACAGCGCCGCCACGGGCATCGCGAAGCGAATCGCCTTCTGCAGGCGCTCCCGGACGTCGGAACTCACGCTGCCAATCTATGAGTTCGTGCAGCGTTCGCCATTCCGACTCAGTGGCGCACTACGTGGACGTCGTGCCATCGAACCGTGGCAGGGCCCACGACGCGAAGGCCCCATCGTGTCCCCGGTCCGAACGACGGATCTTCCGCGCTGATCTCGACGCCGCCGATGGCGGCGTGAACAACGCCGGTATCCACACGCACGATGAAGTTGAGCGGGTTTGCCGGGGCAACGACCGTGTTCGCTTCTGCTGACGCAGCCCGCAAGCCCAGCGGACCCACGCGACTGATTGCGGCTCGGCCGGCGGCGCTCACTCCTATATAGAAGTCGCTTGCGCCCGAGCGAAGCGCGATGGACGCAGCGAGGCGTGAGCCCTCCGCGGTCGCGCGCAACTCGTAGGCGCTTTGTTCGGGCCGCAGCCGCCACGCGAGGCTCATGCCGAGCGTCGTGATCATCTGTACGGTGTCGGCTCCGAAGTCAATGTGCGATCCGCCCTCGGCCCACTCCATCGGCAATTGACTGAGGAACGCGCGGAATGATGCGTACACGGGCGGCGTGCGCAGCAATCGTCCCGCGACCGTGTTCGCTTCGGTCGCAAGGATCGGACGCGAGAGTCCGATTTGCCACAGCGTGTCGAGGAGCGCTGGCGCCTGCAGTTCGAACCATGCATAGAGCGCTGTGGCCATCGCGTACGCGCGCGTGTCCTCCGCCGCCGGCTCCTTGCCCCACGCATTCACGAACGTCTGCGGCGTGAGCTTCAGCACGTCCTCACGCGCGAGAAGAACCTGCTGGCCGAACACGGGATCGTCTGTCGCGCGCGGAGCGTGATGAAGCTGTTCGGCGACCCTGCGCGCGACGTTATCGCAGAATCCTTCCCGCATCCAGAACGGGAGCCGGGATTCTCCGGCCACATACGACGCGATGTGCGCCGCTTCGTGCGCAACGCTGCGAATGATCGCACCAGGGACGTAGACTCGCCCGCTCGCATCGGGCACGATCGGCACGCGCAGCGGGACGTTTGCCTCGAGCTTTCCGCCCTGCGCGAACGCGCGCGACGTCTGTCCTTCGAATCTCGTGTTCCGCTCAGCTTCGGCCTGGCCGACCGGGCTGTTGATGTGAATGACGCCGATGTTGCCCACGCGCTGATGCGTGACGCGCTCGACGATGACGATCGCCGACTCTGCTGCTGCGGCGAGGAGCTGCGGATCCCCGCAGAGCGTCTGACAATCGATCGTGACGCGCGAGGATTTCGTGCGCGCGACCGCGGTGGAATGCGACGATCCCGCGCAGGCCAGCGCAGCGCCGAGCAGCAGGAGTCGAGGGCTCATGCCCCTCACTGTTACGCCAGTTGCGGACTCCCGCAACAGCGACGCTCAGCCTCCGCGGGCGGCCTTCGTGCTCAGAACCTTGGGATTGATGACCTTATGCGGAAGCGGCGCGCGGCATGTGTCGCAGATGCTTCCTCCCCCAGTGCTTCCTCCCCCCGTTGCATTGGATGCCGGCGTCGTGTTGCTGGCGGGCTGCTTGCTGTCCGCGCTCGCAACGGGTGGTGCCTGCTGCTGTTTGTCGGGCGGTGTGTAACTCAGCACCTGCATGATCGAGTACACGATGATGCCTGCGCCCAGCACGGCGAAGAACGTGCCGGGCGCCGCGCGGGCGAGCCTGAGGCCCCGGCTTTTCCCAGCGTTGATCTCGAGGTTGCCGGCTTCGTGCGTGACGTTCTTCATGAACAGCCGATAACCCATCCACGCGAAACCGAAGCCGATGAGGAGCGTGAACGCGCGGAGCGCGATGAAGAGGATCAGGTTGGAATCCATGTCCGGCCTCGTCTTGCGGGCTGCTTACTTAGCCCCCGCCGGCCGGATGCGCAAATCCCTGGCTCGGCCCGTAACGGCTGCCAGCAGTCCAACCGTTTCGCAGGTCGGGTTGTCTACCTCTCTACAGCCGAGAGTACACATAACATGGGCACAGACAACTCCATCCCGTACGGCACACTCGACCTCCTGATCCTCAAGCTCCTCTCGCTGGAGCCCACGCACGGATGGGGCATCAGCGAGTGGATCCAGAAGACATCCGCAGATTCGCTGCGTGTCGGGCAGGGGTCGCTGTACGCGTCTCTTCACCGAATGACGCGCGAAGGCTTCATCAAATCGTACTGGCAGGATACAGACGCCGGGCGGCGCGCACGCTACTACGCCATCACGGCCACTGGCAAGAAACAGCTCGCACGCGAGACTGAGCACTGGACGCGCCTCACGCGCGGCGTGGGCCTCGTTCTGGCGGCGAACGCAGTCTAGCGATTCACACGAATGGAACTCCGCGACCTCTGGTACCGCGTGAAAACCCTCACGCGTCTCAAGCAGGCCGAGCGCGAGCTCACGGAAGAGTTCGCATTCCATCTCGACATGGAGCGGCAGAAACTCATGTCACAAGGTTTTTCCGAACAACAGGCTGACGAAGAGGCGCGCCGACGCTTTGGCGGACTCACCCGCGAATCGCAGCGCGCGCGCGACTCCTGGGGGATCGGCCTCATGCGCGATCTCGCCTCCGACGTTCGTCACGCTTTCCGGCAGTTCGGCCGCCGGCCTGCGTTCACCATCGCGGGCACACTCACCCTCGCGATCGGGGTCGGTGCGACGGTGTCGCTCTTCAGCGTGGTGCGCGGGACGCTCCTTCGCCCGCTGCCCGTCGCCCACGAGAGTGAGCTGCGCGTGTTCTGGCATCCCTACGATTGGCGCGGGACCGAATACGATTACCTCCGTCCGCGCACCAAGGCATTCACGCAGCTCGCGGCGTTCTCCATCAACGGCTACGCGCTCGGTCTCGAGGACCAGACCGTCACCACGCTCGCGAGCGTTGTCACCGCCGAAATCTTCGACGTACTCGGCGCGCATCCCGCCATCGGACGCACCTTCGTCACCGGCGACGACAGACCGGGCGCCGAGCCGAAGGTTGTGCTCGGGTACCGTCTGTGGAAGAACCGATTCGGCGGCGACTCGACGATCGTGGGCCGCACGATCCTGCTGGACAATAAATCAGTCACGGTCACGGGCGTCATGCCGAAGGGCTTCTATTTCCCGACGCCCGAAGTCGAGATGTGGCGGCCGCTCAACCTCGATCCCAACGATCCGCAGTACCGGAGCGGCTGGTTGGCGATCATCTCGCGCGTCAAGCCTGGTCTCAGTGAGAAAGATGTCGCCGCTGATATCCGCACGATGGCCGCCGACCTTGGCACGCAGTTCGTGTATCCCGCCGCATGGGACAAGACCAAGAATGCCGGCACGCAAACCCTGCGCGAGTACCTGCAGGGCAACGTGCGCCCGGCACTGCTCCTTCTCCTCGGCGCCGTCGTGCTCCTGCTGCTCATGGCCTGCGCGAATGTCGCGGCGCTCGTGCTCTCCCGCACGGCCGATCGCCAGCCGGAAATGATTCTGCGCACCGCGCTCGGCGCGGGGCGCGGACGGCTGGCTCGGCAGATCGTCGCGGAATCGCTCGCGCTCTCGACGACATCGGGCGTGATCGGCGCCGCGCTTGCGGCGGTGTCGTTCGGCGTGCTCGTGAACAGTCTGCCGCTGCGCGACGGGCTCAACACGACGCTCACACTGGACTGGTCAATGTTCGCCGTTGCGATTGCGCTCGCGGCCGTCGTCGGTCTGTTCGTGTCCGCGGCGCCGGTGCGGAGCGTGCTCATGGGCGATCTCAAGGGCGTCGGCAGCGAGCGCAGCGCACAGGGGCTTCGTGGGCACAAGCGATTCCATTCGGCGATGGTGGCCGCGGAAATGACGCTCGGTGTCACGCTCGCCGCCGGTGCGCTGCTGCTGGTCCGCAGCGTTGCGCACGTGTACGCACAGGACACGGGATTCGACCCCAGGGGTGTTGTCACACTCGACGTGCTCTCGCCGCGCGGCATGGCGCCGGACGCGCGCGTGGCGTTCATCAATACGCTTCAGGAGCGCGCGCGATCGATTCCGGGCATCACGCAGGCCGGATTCGTGTCGCGACTTCCCGTACGCGACGGTGGCTGGCAGGGCACCGTGCCGATCGAGTCGCGCCCCGACATCGCGGCGAAGGACGCGCCGAACAGTTTCTTCCGTTTTATCACGCCCGGGTATTTCAAGACGATGGGAATCGACATCGTGAAAGGCCGGGACTTCACGGATGCGGATCGCAACGGGGCGCTCGAAGTCGCGATCATCAGCGAGCAATTCGCGAAGAAGATGTTTCCCGGAAAGGATCCGCTGGGGCAGCGTGTCGGCGGACCCGAGGGACGGTGGCGTACGATCGTCGGAATCGCGGAGGAGACGCGGCTCTTCCAGATGGTGGGTGAGAATCCGTTCTGCATGTACCTGCCGACTCCGCAGAACCTGCAGTACGCGCAGCTCGTGCTCGTCGCGAAAACGACGGGCGATCAGGGCACGGCCATGACCGCGCTCCGTAACGTGGTCCGCGACGTGGACAAGCGCGCCGCGGTGGGCCGGGTGATCGGGATGGAAGACGTGGTGAAGGTGTCGATGTCGGACCGCCTGCAGCTGCGCTTCTTTCTGTCGCTCTTCGCGGGACTCGCCATTCTGCTCGGCGCGATCGGCGTGTACGGCGTTGTGAGCTACGCAGTCTCGCGACGAAAGGCCGAATTCGGCGTGCGCATGGCGCTGGGCGCGAGCTCATCGCGTGTGATGCGCGAGGTCGCGGGGAACGGGCTCATTCCCGTTGCGAGCGGTGTGGTTGTGGGGGTGGTAGCCTCGGTGCTGCTCTCGCGATTTGTGGCGACGTTCCTGTATGGCGTCACGCAGCGCGACGTGATCAGCATCGGCGGCGCGGCGGTGGCGCTCATGCTTGCGGGTGTACTGGCCGTGCTCATTCCAGGGTTCAGAGCGGGCAAGACCAGTCCCATGGAAGTGCTGCGATCAGAGTAGTTGTCCCTGCCCGTCAGTGTGCTCCGTGTGAGTCTTTAAGGGTCTGCATTCCAAGGAGCCTGGCCGCGCGCGCGAGCTCTTTTGGATACGCGATCGAGCTCACGTAGTACTCGTGCCTCAGTGAGTCGATGTACGGGCGGCCGCCGCGAAGGTTGGGGCGGGCGGTGGCGCGGACGGCGTCGAAGCCCTTCGTCGTGTCGGGTGCCTTGGCGCGAGCTGCGAGATAGGCTGCGACAAGCGCCGCTTGCTGCGCATGTAGCGGGTACGCCGCGCCGTCGGTTTCGAAAACACCCAGATAGAAGAGATCGGGGCGCGTACGATGGAAGAGCTCGAGATAGAGATCGAGCTTCTTGCCCGCGCCGGTTTCCGCAAGGAACGGAAACGTCCGCCTGTAGCCCGTCGCCCAGACGATCAGGTCGATTTCTTCTTCGCGTCCGTCCGTGAAGAGCACCTTCCTGCCGCGCAGCTCCTTCACGTCGGGTCGCGCCGCAATGTCTCCATGCCCCAGATGGTGGAGAATCTGGGTGTTCATGATCGGATGCGACCGCAGGAGCGGGTGATCCGGCTTCGGCAAACCGTAATTCTTCAGGTTGCCGACGAGAATGGTGTTGATGAGGAATCCGAACACGACTTCCTCGATCCGCCATGGAAGCACCGGTCCGTCGTGCGCGAATACGTCGGCCGGTTTTCCCATGATGTACTTGGGTATGAAGTGATAGCCGCGCCGAAGACTCAAATACGCGCGTGACGCATACCGCGCGGCTTCGCACGCGATGTCGATGCCAGAGTTGCCGCCGCCGACGATCAACACGCGCTTGCCCGCAAACGTGTCGCCCGACCGGAACGCGAACGAATGCAGTTGCTCTCCATCGAACACGCCCGGTACCGAGGGCACGTTCTGCTCCCAGTTCGTTCCGGTCGCGGTGATCACCGCGCTCCACGTGCGCCGGCTGCCATCCGCGAGCTCCACCTCCCAAGGGCCTTCACCGGAGAGCGGCGTAGCTCGCGTAACGCGCCGGCCGAACTCGACGCGTTCGGTGACGCCGTGATGATCGGCATACGAACGCACGTATTTCAGGATCTGATCGTGACGCGGATAATCGGGATAGTCATCCGGCATGGGGAAACCGGGATACCCGGACATCGTGCGCGAGGAGATGAAATGCGCCGCCTCGTACATCGGCGTTTCCGCGCGATCGATATCCCAGATGCCGCCGATGCTCGGCCCGGCCTCGACGATTTCGAACGGGATATCACGTGCCTGGAGCGCGACGGCGGCCGCGATTCCCGCGGGGCCGGCGCCGATAATGCCTACTGGGTGGGTGGGATGCACGCATCAATTTTAAGGGCTAGAGGGCTAGAGGGCTGGAGGGCGGGAGGGAACTGCGCATTCCCCTCTAGCCCTCCAGCCCTCTAGCCCTCCAGCCCTCGTTTCAGTTTTCGATAATCACCGTCGGCTTCGGTTCCGGCTCCTTCTCGATGATCACCGGCTCTTTCTTCACCACGACGCGCTCCTTCTCGACGACGACGGGTTCTTCTTCGATCTCCGTCTCGGTTTCGACTCGTTTGACCTTGGTCATTGAGGTCCTCCCTCTGCGGCGGTTGCGGCGCGTGTGCGCCTGAGTGCTAGACCCCGCGCAACTAAGAATTGATCCGCAACTGCGACAGGAACGATCGCTCGCACCTTGTGTACCCGCACCGATGAAGAAGCGAAGCCAACGACACACGAGTCGTCGCGGATTTGCGGCGATGCCCCGGTGGGCAGTGCGCGAGATCGCATCGATGGGCGGTCGCGCACGCCACAGCGGGCCCCGCGGATTCGCGGCAATGGACGAAGATGAAGTGCGCGAGATCGCGTCGCGCGGGGGCAGTGCACCGCATCGCGGGCCGCGCGGGTTTGCCGCCATGGCGTACAAAGAGCAGCGGAAAATCGCCGCGCGCGGCGGACGGGCGTCACACGGCGGGAAACGGTAACGGACGGGTTAAGGGCAACGGGCGAACGGGCAACGGGCGAACGGGCAACGGGCGAACGGGGGTCAGGGCAACGGCGAAAGGGCGACGGGACTACTGCGTTCCGGCGGGCTTGAGATACGTGCCAACCCAATCCACGAAACGCTGCCGGTAATCCGCTCTGAAGCTCGGCAGGGTGAGTCCGTGAAACTGGTGCGGATAAATCACGAGCCGCGTTGGCACGCCGTTCATCCTGAGCGCCTGGTACATCTGCTCGCCGCCGATGATCGGCACGTTGAAATCCGATTGTCCCCCAAGAAATAGCGTCGGTGTGGTGATCTTCGGCGCGTCGAAGTACGGATAGGACACCTTGAGCCAGAGATCGCGATTCTTCCAGGGCGCTCCGAGCTCGAGCTCGTACTGCTCGACGTATTCGTCGGCGCCGAGTAGCGAGAGCTGGAGCGCGCTACCCGCGCCGCTCACAGCAGCCTTGAAGCGCTGCGTCGTTGCGATGGTGTAGTCGGTCAGAATGCCGCCGTAGCTCCAGCCGCCGATCGCGAGCCGGTTCGGATCGGCGATGCCTTGTTTCACGGCTTCGTCGACGGCCCCGAGTATGTCGATGACTTCCTTGTTGCCCCAGTCGGCAAAGATGGCGCGCTGGTACGCGTTGCCGCGGCCGTCGCTCCCGCGGTAGTTGACGGAAATAACCGCGTAACCGCTTGCGGCAAAGAACTGGTGGTCAAAACTCCACGCGAGATCGTTCTGGCCCTTCGGGCCGCCGTGGATATAGAAGATCGTGGGGAGGGGTGTGCCGCGCGGTGCGTTGGCGGGACGCACGACAATGCTGTGGACTTCGGTTCCGTCGCCGCTCTTCGAGACGAGCTCCTCGACCGGCGCGACGTTGAGCGACGCCATCAGCGAGTCGTTCTGATGCGAGAGCTGGCGGAGCGCGCCGCCGTCGAATGCCCAAACCTCGGGTGGTTTCGACGACGTTGCGAGAAGGAGCGCAATCTTCGGCGATGGCGATGCGGACGCCGAGAACGAGCGAACGAGATTCCGTCCCTCGACGAGACGCTGCACGGCGCCGCCTTCGACGGTGATGCGCGCCAGCACCGACTGCTTGTCGTCGACAACCGTTGCGAGCACCGAGCGTCCGTCCGCCGCGAAGACGGGCGAGCTCAGGGATCGGTCGAGCGCGGCCGTGACCACGTGGAAGGGTTCGCTGCCATCACTCCGTACGAGCGCGAGCTTCTCCTGCTGGTACGCGTACCACTTGGGGTCGTCCGTGCGCAGGAACGCGATCCATTTTCCGTCCGGGCTCCACGAGGGAGGCCCGCCATCGCGCCCGCGCGTTTTCGTGAGCTGCTTCATCGCACCGCCCGCGCGTGCGTCGATCACCCACACGTCGGCTTCGTTGCCGGTGCCGGGTTCGGCCGGCACGGCGCGCATGAACGCAATACGGGCGCCATCCGGCGACCAGCGTGGCGATTCATCGGATACGCTGCCCGAGGTGAGCGTATCGAGCTTCTTCGATGCGATGTCGAAGACGAGAAGATGATTGAATGTGGTTTCCAGGTAGCCGTCGATGTCTTCCTTGAAGTGGTAGCGATCGATCACGATCGGCCACGCTTTGCTTGTATCGCGCTTCGCCGCGGCGGTGTCGGTGTTGATACCGGCGATGAGCGCGAGTCGCTTGCCGTCCGGCGACCACGCGACGTCGGACACGCCGTCCTTCACAGTGGTAATGCGCTGCGCTTCGCCGCCGCGGCGATCGAGCAGCCACACCTGCGCTCCGTGGCCCTGCTGCCTGCCGGACAGGAACGCGAGATACCGGCCGTCCGGACTCCAGCGCGGAGCACTCTCGTTTTCGGCCGAAAACGTCACGCGCACGGTTTGCGTGCCGTCCCAGGACGTCATCCAGATGTCGGAATCCGATTTGTCCTTCGCGGTATCGACCGAGCTGACCGTGTACGCGACCCAGCTTCCGTCGGGCGAGAGCTGCGGATCAGCAACTGTACGGAGACGCGCGAGGTCGGAAATGCGAATCGGGCGCGTGGGCGTTTGCGCCGCAGCCGATGAGGCGAGAATGCCGATGGCGAACACCGGCAGCAGTGTCTTGAGCATGAGGTCGTGGTCTTTGTTGGGCCTCAAACAATCGTGTTTGGCCTGGTTCTGCAACTGAATACCACGGAGCACACGAATTACACGGACAACCAAACGGACAGGACCAAAAGCTGTTGTTTGTTCGTGGCGGTTTCAGTGTGGTCGGTGTCGTCTGTGGTATTCAGTAAGAGCCGGCTTGAGATAGATTGAGCGCATGTCGCCGGCGAAGGCCCGCTCGGCCCGCGTAACACCGATTCGTCCACCGGACGCGCTGCAAGTTGGCCGCGCGGCGCTTGCGCGCGGCGCGTGGCGCGAAGCAAAACGCGCGTTTCAGCGGTCGCTCGCCGAGCGCGAACAGCCCGAAGCGCTCGAGGGCCTGGGGCTCGCCGCGTGGTGGCTCGACTCGGCCGATCTCGTCTTCAAATCGCGCGATCGCGCGTACCAGCTCTACCGAAAGCGTGGCGATCACGTCGCTGCCGCGAGACTCGCCGTGTGGCTGGCCTGGGACTCCGGCGCGTTCCTCGGCGAAATGCACGTGGCAAACGGCTGGCTGCAGCGCGCGCGCACGCTGCTCGCGAACGTGCCCGAGTGTCCCGAGCACGCGTGGGTGGCGGTGCGCGAAGGGATCTACGCGCTGCTCGATGACGGCGATCCGGCCAAAGCACTCGAGCGTGCGGACACCGCCATTCGCATCGGCCGCGAAGTCGGGTATATCGACGGTGAAATGATCGGCGGCGCGCTCCGGGGATTCGCGCTCGTCACCGCGGGCAACGTGCAGGAAGGCATGCGGCAGCTCGACGAGGTGAACGCGGCGGTGCTCGCCGGTGAGCTCAACGATCCCGTGGCGATTGCGCTCACGTGTTGCTATCTCGTGGCGGCGTGCGAGCGCGTGCGCGATGGCAAGCGAGCGCTCGAGTGGTGCCGGCGGCTGCGCGAATTCTGCAAGGATTGGGGCCTCAAGCCGCTGCTCGCGGTTTGCCGAACCCAATACGCTTCGGTCTGCGTGTGGCGCGGCGAGTGGGGCGAGGCCGAGAAGGAATTGCAGAGAGCGACCAGCGAACTGATCGCGTCGCGGCCCGCCATGAGCGGTGAAGGGCAGGCGCGGCTCGGCGAGCTGCGGCGCCGCCAGGGGCGATTCGACGAAGCCGACGCGCTGTTCGAGAACGCGGGTCATCATCCGATCGCGGCACTCGGACGCGCAGCCCTGGCTCTCGATCGCGACGACTTCCGCGCGGCCGCGGATCTCGCCGAGCGGCATTTGCGCACGGTGTCAAAACTGAATCGGACGGAGCGCGCCGCCGCGCTCGAGATCGTGGTCCGTGCGCGGCTCGCCCTCGGCGGCGCCGAAGCGGCGAACGCCGCCGCCGCGGAACTGCGTTCGATTGCCGACGATGTGGGGACGCCGGCGCTCACCGGTTCCGCAATGACGGCAAGCGGCCTGGTTGCCGCTCATGCGGGAAGCGTGGATCAGGCGTGCAAGGCTCTCGAAGATGCAGCGGATGTGTTCGACAAGTGCGACGCACCGTTCGAGGAAGCGCGCGTGCGCATCGACCTCGCGTCGCTGCTCGCGCGGAACGGCGACCGAAAGCTGGCGCTGGGCGAAGCATCGTCGGCTGTCAAGACGCTCAACGCACTCGACGCGCGGCACGAAGCCGCGCGTGCGCAGGCCGTGATCGATGTATTGAACGCCAAAGCCGACGCGCCCGTGAAAGCGGGCCGCGGCGGGCTCACCGCACGCGAGATCGACGTCGTGCGACTCGTTGCAAAAGGGCACAGCAACGCACAGCTCGCGCGTGCGCTCTCGATCAGCGATCACACCGTGCACCGTCACATCGCCAACATTCTGCTCAAGCTGCGCGTGCGATCACGCTCGGCGATCGTTGGTCGCGCCGCCGCGATGGGATTGCTGGAGTAGGGCGAACGGGCCACGGGCAAAAGGGCGAACGGGCCACGGGATAACCCCGTTGCCCTTGGCCCGTTGCCCGTTGCCCTTAATGGCCCGTACGGGCCACGGCAAAGCGCGAACAAAAGATGGCCCGAACTGGCGATGCGCGGACTTTCCGGTGCGCGGTACTCTGCACGCAACGGAGGAAGTCAACCATGAGCGAGACGAAGCTGGCAGGCCGGATGTTTGGCGTGGCGATGGCGTTGGTGATCATGCACGGCGGCGCGAACGCGCAGATGGCACAGCAGGTCGGGGAAGCGAAGTGGGGACCCGCGCCGCCGATGCTTCCTGCGGGCGCGCAGATTTCGGTGGTGTCAGGCGATCCCGGCAAGTCGGCGCCGTACACAGTGCGACTCAAGTTCCCGGCGGGCTACGCGATTCCCGCGCACTCGCATCCCACGGATGAAAACGTCGTCGTGGTGTCGGGCGCGTTCATCGTCGGGATGGGCGACAAGCTCGACAAAACGGCCGGGACTGCCCTCACGCCCGGCGGCATCTCGCAACTCACCGCGGGGATGAATCACTTCGCGTACACGAAGCAACCCACCACGATCATTCTGTACGGGATCGGTCCGGTCGATCTCAAGTACGTGAATCCCAAGGACGATCCGCGGAACTCGATGACGAAGAAGCCCTGACCTCGCTTCGCCGGCCAGCGTGCACGGATTTGCGCGGAGCACACGGAAGATCCGTGTGCTCCGTGTCAGTTTGTAAGCGTCTACTTGGCTGGCTTCGCGCGCTGCGAGAAGAAATCGAACAGCGCTGCCAGGTTTGGCTCGACGACGCTCATGTGTGATCCGCCCGGGACCTCGGTGTACGTGACATCGGCGTGAGCGGCCTTGAGCGCCGCGACCATGTTTCGCGAACCGCTCACATTGACGGTGGCGTCGGCGTCGCCGTGGACGACGAACTCGGGAATGCTCCTGATCCTCGTTGCCGACGCGGTATCAGCGACGCCCGAGAAAACGCCGAGTGCCGCCCACGTGTCCGGATACTTCGCCGCGATCGCCCACGTGCCGATGGCGCCCATGGAATGGCCCATCAGATAAATGCGCGACGGATCGATGTTGTAATTCTTCTTCATCTCGGCGAGCACGCCGAGCACATCGGCCTCGCTCAGCTGGACCTTTCGGACGTCGGCGCGATCGGACGGGCGCGATCCAATAGTCGAGCCATAGAAGCCGTCCGGGCGAAACCCGAGCGGTGCGGCGACGATGAATCCGTGCGATTCCGCGAGCGGCGGAAGCTTGGCGCCGTAACTCGTGAAGAATGAGCTCTCGGTGGCGCCGAGCCCGTGGAGCGCGATGACGAGCGGCGCGGGTTTCTGCGCGTTGTACGTCGTCGGCACGTAGACGCGGTACTGCATCACCTCGTTCGCCTGGGTGAGCACGTAGTGCCGCCTGAAATCCCCCGTCTTGCCGGCAAAATGATCGCGTCCCGCCTTGATGGCGGCCGCGATGCTGTCGGCGGCGGCAAGGTCGGCATCGGGATTGAAGGTCGTGAGCGGGAGCGTGCCTTCGTTCACCAGCCGCAGCCGGTCAGCGGGAAACGCGAGCTCGGCCTTGAGTGCGGCAGGCGCGGTCGCTGCGGCGGCGGCGAGCTGCGCGACGTGATCGGCGATGCCCCGCCGGAGCATGAGCTGCATCTGCTGGCGCGCAATCGTGCGGGCCGAGTCGAGCACGTCGATGACCAGTGTGTAATTGCCGTCGGGCACGTCGTGAAAGTCGAACTGCATGGTGAGCGGCGCGTCGAGCAGGTCGCGGCTCACGTTCTCGAACGTCGGAAAGGCTTTTGCGACGTCGGCGGTCTGCGCGCCGGTTCCACGCTTGTGGATCACAGCGCGCACCGCCGGGGAGGATGGCAGCGTCCGCGCTGCGTAGTACTGCTGGAGACGCACGGTGTATGGTCGCTGCGATTCGACGATCTGTCCGTCGGACCGAAGCCTCAGCGAGGCCGCGAAGTCCGCCGAGTCGGTCCATTCGTGCCCGTTCACGATCGTAAGCGCTTCCGCGAGCAGATGCCGTGCCTCGCCCGTGCGACCGGTCCGGCTGGCGGCGGCGTACAAGCGCTCCAGTGAATCGAGCGTTGCGCGCACCGCGCCCTGCGGCTTCACCGTGTTCTTGACCGTGCTGTACTCGACGTACACGGAGATGAGGGCGGGGGGCGCCTGGGCGGCGAGCGCAGCCGGCGCAAGCGAGACAATCGCGGCGAGAAGAGTCGCATTCTTGGTCATGCAGGATTCTACACTTATTTTGGGCAACGCACATGCACCCGGAGCAGTCATGTCCAAGGCAACAGCCGTTCTTTTCCTGGTCACGCTCGTAACGCCGCTGTCTACGCGCGCACAAACGCCATTCTCGTTCATCAAATGGCGCTCGATCGGGCCCGTGAATACGAGCGGCCGCATCGACGACATCGCCGTCGCGCGGGTGCCCGGCGAGGCCGACGCCGTGTATATCGCGACCGCGAGCGGCGGACTCTGGAAGAGCAGCAACAGCGGCATCTCGTTCCAGCCTGTCTTCGACAACGTCGACGCGATGCAGACCATCGGCGCCGTCGCGGTGGCGCCCTCGTCGCCACAAACGGTCTGGGCCGGAACGGGCGAAGCCAACAACCGCCAGAGCTCGAGCTGGGGCGACGGCGTGTACAAGAGCACCGACGGCGGAAAGACGTGGGCGAACATGGGCCTCAGGGACACGCGGTGCGTGGGCCGCATCGTGATCGATCCCCTGCAGGCCGACAACGTGTATGTGGCCGCGTGCGGGCATCTCTTCGGCCCGAACGCCGAGCGCGGCGTGTTCAAGACGACCGACGGCGGGAAGACGTGGAAGAAGTCGCTCTATGTCGACGAGAACACCGGCGCGACCGACATCGTGATCGATCCATCGAATCCGATGGTGCTGTACGCTGCGATGTACCAGCGCCAGCGGCGCACCTGGGGATTCAACGGCGGCGGCCCGGGCTCGAACATCTACAAGACCACGGACGCGGGCGCGACGTGGACGAAGCTCACGAACGGATTGCCGCCGGGCGATAAGGGGCGCATTGCGCTCTCCCTGTACGTGAGTGATCCGAAAATCGTGTACGCCAGTGTCGAGTCGCGCGCGGCCGGAGGCATTTACCGCACGATGGACGGCGGCACGTCGTGGTCACGCCTCAATTCACTCAACACACGGCCCAGCTACTACTCGCAGATTCGCGTCGACCCGAAGAATCTCGCGAACGTCTACACGCTGGGCTCCAATCGCGGCTTCTACTTCAGCACCGACAGCGGTTCACGCTGGACGGAGCTCTTCAGCAACGTGCACGGCGAGGATCACGCGCTCTGGGTGGATCCCGACCAGCCGAATCACATGATCATCGGCGGCGATGGCGGCGTCTCGGTGTCGTGGGATCGCGGCAAGACGTGGGACTTCCGCCGCAACATGCCGATCGGCCAGTTCTACGAAATCGACGTCGACAACAGCGTGCCGTTTCGCGTGTGCGGCGGACTCCAGGACAATGGGGTGTGGTGCACACCGAGCGGGGTGCGCAACCGGAACGGGATCGCTGACCGCGACGCGTGGAACATCGGCGGCGGCGACGGATTCCACGCCGTGTTCGATCCGCTCGACAACTCGATGGTCCTGCAGAGCTCGCAGAACGGCAATGCCGCGTGGGTGAACATCAACACGCTCGAGCGGCGGACGGCGAGACCGGGCAACGGGCAACGGGGAACGGCGGGTGCGGGAAGGGGCGGCAGGGGTGGCCGCGGCGGCGCGGGCACTGAAGGAGACTCAGCGCAATCCGAGGCGAACCGGTGGAATTGGGACACGCCGATCGTCGTGTCGAAAGTGAACCCGCGCGTGTGGTACATGGGCTCACAGTTTCTGTACAAGAGCACCGACCGCGCGTCGAGCTGGACGAAGATCAGTCCGGATCTCACGCTCAACGCCAACCGCGACACGCTGAAGATGATGGGCGCCGTCGTCGGTCCGGAGGCGCTGTCGCGTCATGACGGGCAGGACAGCTACGGGTCCCTGACGATGATCGGAGAATCACCGCTGGACTCGATGGTGATCTATACGGGGAGCGATGACGGGCAGGTTCAGCTCACGCGTGACGGCGGCAAGACCTGGACGAACATCACGAAAAAACTTCCGGTGCCCGACCAGACATACGTGAGCACCGTGCTGCCGTCGAAGTTTGCGAAAGGCCGAGTGTACGTGACGTTCGACGGACACTACACCGACGATTATAAGCCGTACGTTTTCGTGAGCGAAGATTTCGGTGCGACGTGGCGCGCGATCGCGAATGGATTGCCGGAGACGGGCGTAAACCGCATCCGTGAGCATCCCACGAACGCGAAGCTGCTGGTGGTCGCACACGAGCGCGGCGTGCACGTATCCAACGACGGTGGTGCAACGTGGCAGGCGCTCTCGCTCACGACGAATCTGCCCACGGTCGCCGTCGATGACGCGGTCTTCCAGGAGCGTGACAACGCACTCGTCATCGGCACGCACGGCCGCGGCATCTGGGTGCTCGACGACGCCGGACCGCTCGAAGCTTTGACCACGGCCGCGATGAGCGCGCCGGCGACGCTCTTCCCGATTCGTCGCGCGCGCCTCATGAGCACGTTCTCGCCGCAGGCGTGGTACGGCGAGGGTGAACGCTTCATGCCGAATCCGGACTGGAACGCGGAGATCACGTACTTCCTGCGCGACGCGGGATTGGCGAACGCCACGATCGTGATCAGCGACGCTGCTGGCAAGACCATTCGCACCCTGAGTGGTCCCGCGGCAAAAGGCGTGAATCGCGTCGTGTGGGATCTTCGCTATGCGACTCCGGTCGACTCGGCGAATGCGGCCGCGGTCGCCGATGCGTCAGCGGCGGGCGGACGTGGAGGGCGCGGCGGCGGGGGAGGAGGTGGAGGTGGCCGAGGCGGCGGACGCGGCGACGGGCCGGTGCAGGTCGGATTCGGCGGTGGGGGCGGGGG
>DASRAP010000031.1:0-8235 GCA_035638155.1 Gemmatimonadaceae bacterium
GGTAGTCGATCTCGCCCGCATAGTCGAAGGCGATGTCAACGCGGTGCGCCCCTCGAAGGTTCTGAACTGAAGCCTGACCGGGTGCCTCCAGTGCCGGCGCCGGGAGTCCCTCGCCGTAGATGACCGCCCGGCACACCAGCCTGTCGTAGCGCAGCCAGTACAGCCGCGCGGCTTCGAGCGCCGCCCGCGACACCGCCGCAGCATCACCGCTCTTGCGCACGCGCGCCAGCTCGTCGTTGAACACGCCGTATGCACCATACGTCCGGAACGTCACGCCGCTCTGCAGCAGAAAATGTGCGACGGCCGCGAAATACTTTTCGTTGGCCGGATCGAGCTCGAGCGCATTGCGCAGCGACGTATCCGCCACGCCGGTCAGTGATTGCCAGTACAACCCGTGCGGCGGGGGCACGTGCAGGCTGCGCTCGTAGAGCGACCACGCCACCATTCCGCGGCGGTACCACGCGCCGGCGTTCTTCGGATTGTGGCGCACGGTGTCGTCCAGCTGCTTGAGCACGTGCACCGAATCGGCGACTGCGAGCAGCGACATGCGGTCCGATCCCTCCGGCGCCTGGCCGGAAGCGACTACCGGGACGAGCACACAGAACGCAACGAGAAACGCGCGCATGGAAGTGGCCTCGAATCGGTGAACTGCGCTGTACGGCTCTATACTGGCTCCCGCTGGGCTACTGGACAACCTCGAGCTTTCCCGTCCACGACGTCGCGCGTCCACTGACGGCGTCGACCACTCTGACGATGAGCTTGTAGTTTCCGGGCGTCGTGTCGCCCAGGCCGAGCGCGACATTCTCGAGCAGGACGCCCGCGTGCGGCACAGTCCGGTCGAATGTGATCTCCATGCGGTCCGGGAACTGGTTCACCCCGACCGTACCCGCAATGCCACGCACGATCCCCGCGGCGATCGCGCCTCCCTTCGACCGGTCGCGCTCGATCGTGATCGTCACGGTGTAGCGCGCGTCCCCGTTCTCGGCACCGAAATCGTAGTTCTCCCACACGAGCGACACTTCGCCCTTCTGTTTCACCGGGCCGGCGGCCGGCGTGACCGCAAGATCGCGCCAGCGCGCGGCCGTCCCGGCGCGCGCGTCCGCCTTGCCCGCGACGAGAACGTCACTCATGCCGAAGCCGGACGGCGCGAACGACGACAAGGAATCCGGTTCGGTGGTGATGATGCCGGTCGAACGCGCGCCCGTTTTCGCGCTGACCGCCATTGCTTCGGCGCGGTATACGTAATTCCCGTTCTTCAAGCGGTGCGTGAACGACGTGAATCCCGAATCGGGAAGCGCCACTGAATCATGCGCGACGCTCACCGTCCCGCCGCGAAGAACCCACAGATGACCGATGGCGTTCCCGGTCACTTCCGCTGTGCGCCTGATCGAATCCGCCGGCGCGCGCTCGGCGATGTATACGTCGATCGAATCTGCGTTCGCGCGGAACCGCGCGACCTGCACCGGCATCGAATCCACCGTGATCGGCTTGATGTTGGTCCAGAGCACGGGCGTGAGCCGAACGAGCTCGTTCATGTGGTCGAGCTCCCACCATTTCATGTAATCGTACCCGCGAAACTCCACGGTCCCGAGGCCGGTGTACAGCCACGTCATCTGCGTCGGGCCGGCCGGCGGAAGGTCAAGCGCGCGGGCCATCGCAGGCGGGCCCCATCGGATGTACGTTCGGCCTCGGTCGGTGTCGGCACCGAGCTCGCCAAGTTCCGCGCTCGACCACCGGAACTCCGCGTATGCCACACGCGCGAGAAACTCGAGCCGCGGCTCGTTGCCGAGGACCGACCACATCGGGTCCGCCATCAGCCAGTACAAACGCTCGCTGGCAAAACGATCAGCGGGTGTGAGCTTCGCGAATGACACGCTGTCGGCCGGGCGCAGAATGCGTTCGATGTGATCGACGCGATGGAGCGACGCCGTGTCGAAATGCGCGAGCGCCGTATCGAACATCGCGGCTGACGCGATCCACGCGCGCTGGCGGTATGAGGCGAGCGCCGTCGCCATCCAGCCCCATGGATCCCACGACGCGTCGGCAATGCGCTGCCGCCCGACCGCGTCGAGCTCGGTCCATCTCTCGCGGGCGGCATAGAATGTCGCACGAGCGCGAAACAAATCGCCGGACGCGGGGATCGTCTTCGCCGCCTGCTCGAAAAGCGCGCCGGCCTTGAGATAGAAGTACTCGCCCGGGAAATCGATTGACTTGAGCGACCCGTTCAGCAAGCCCTGCACTTCGGAGACGGACGGCGGCGGTACGCCGGTTCCGCCCGGCGCGAAGCCGAGGTCGACCGTGGGATCGTTGGCGGTGAACGCCTTGTACTCTTTTGAGTCATAGAAACGGAAATAGAGACGGCCCGCGGCAAGCGCGGCGTTTCCCTTGAGCTCGGGGTCGGCGATTTTTTCCGCCTGCTTGAGCGCCTGGCCGTACTGTACGCTCGCGGCCGTGCGATTGAGCGGACCGAACGACGAGGCGAGATAGCGGCCCGCGGCAATGCGATAATCGATCTTGTCCGGGTCGAGCTGCGCAGACTTTCGCAGCGACGTGTCCGCCATGTGTCCGAGCAGCGTCCAATCGAGCCCGCGAATTGGGGGCAGCACGTTGTCACGTGCAGCGAGCGCCCAGGCAATCATCCCGCGCCGATACCAGATCGGCGCGCTGTCGGGCCGTCGGCCGATGATACTATCGAGTCTCGCGAGAACCTTCAGCGACTCGGCGACATCGTGTGCGGTCAGTCGCTGGTATCCGGCCGGGCCGGAGTGGACTTGTGCGGCGGAAAGGGCCACGGGCCACGGGCAAAGGGCAAAGGGCAACGCGCAACGGTAGAGCAACGCGCGGAGGATTTCCCACGTCCCCCGTTGCCCGTGGCCCGTTGCCCGTGGCCCTCGACTCACCTGGCCCGCAGCTCGAGCATCGTACTTCGTGACGTCGTCTTGCCCGATGTCTTGTCAGTCACCGTCACGATCATGCGGTAAGTGCCCGCTGGAGTGTCGCCGAGCGCAAGGTTGACGTTCTCGACGATGGTCGTTGCCCAGGGAATGTTGCGGTCGAACGAGATCGTACTGCGATCGTCTCCGGTTGCAACGCCGACCGTACTGCCGAGGCGGTTCATGACCTGTGCGGTGATACGGCCGGGTCCTTTGGTGTCGCGCTGGAGCGCGATGGTCACGGTGTAATCCGCGGAGCCATTCGTGTTGCGCGCGAGCTCGTAGTCTTCCCACACGATCGAAAGGGGCGTGCCGCGCACGACGGACCCCGCCGTGGGTGTGATGTCGAGATCACTCCACCGAATGGGCCGGTTGCGTCCTTCCGCCGCCTTCGTGGCAATGAGCAGATCGCTGATACTGAAGCCATGCGCCATGAATCCCGTCACCGAGTCATTAGCGGCGCGGAACGCGGCGCTCGCCCGCGCGCCGTGCAGCGAGCCTTCGGAGCTGGCTTCGACGCGGAAGATGTAATCGTGAGCGCCGACCCGCGCGTTGAATCTCCTCACGCCTTCGTGCGCCGGAACGACCGAGTCGCGCGCGACGACAATCGTGCCACCCGCGAGAAGCCAGAAGTCTTCACGAACAGCGCCCGCGATTTCCGCGCCGCTCTGGATGTCCGCGACCGGTGGTAGTGCGGCGACCACGACATCGACCGAGTCTCCGCGCGCGCGGAAGCGCGCCATTTGCACGGGCATGGAGTCGAGTTTGAATCCGGGAGCCTCGGTCCACAGCGCTGGGGCGGTTTTCACGATGTCGGCAAAGACCTGCTGTCCCTCGGGGGGAATGCGAGCGGTCGCGAATGTTGGGAGGCCGCGGAATGAAAACACGAGGCCACGGTCGTACAGCCACGTGGTATAAATGGGATTACTGGGCTCATCACCGCGGCGGCGCGACACCACGAGGTCGGGTGCGCCGTACCGGATGTAGACGTCACCCCGGTCGCTGTCCGCTCCACGGACGCCGAGCTCTTCGACGGTCCAGCGCAACTCCGCATAGACGACGCGCGAGAGGAAATCGAGTTGCGGCTGCGCGGCATCGCGCGACCAGAGCGGATTCGCCGATGTCCAGAAGAGCCGGTGCATCGCGAATCGCGTCGTGGGATCGGCGGACGCGTACTTGATCGTGTCGTTGGGGCGAAGGACACGCTCGAACGTGCTGAACCAGCGCACTTCGTCGTACGAGAGCTGCGCGAACGCGCTGTCGTATGCGGACACGATGGTGCGCGCGTCGGCGTGGCGCTCGTGGAGCGTCAGGCCGAGCGTGAGCCACGCCCACGCGTCCCACGGAGCGCTGTTGATGCGCGACTGCGCGAGGGCGCCGAGCTCCGTCCACCGTTTGCGCTCCACGAGCAGCATCGCGAGCTGGCGGTACGCGCGCTGGTTCGAGGGCTGGGCGTCGTACGCTTCGCGGAAGAGCTCCTCCGCCTTGAGGTAGTCGCTCTCGCCGGACGGTTCCTTGGCGTCACCCGCGGGGCGCGCGCAATCCATGATCAGCGCACGCATGCGGGAGATTTCCGCGGGACCGATCGCGCCCGTGACCGGCTCGCAGGCATCATCCTGTCTCGTTTCATTCCAGCGATCGGCGAGTCCGTCGTAGCGGCGCCAGTACACGCGTCCGGACTCCACGGCGGCCTCGGAGTGCGTGTAGGCATCCGTGCCCTTTCGTGCCGTCTCGAGGGCTTTCTCGAAAATGCCGTACGACGCCGCGCGAGACAGCGACGTCTCCGTGCTGAGCAGGTACCTGGCCGACATCAACCGGTAGTAGGCGTTGTTCTTGTCGATGTCCGCCGCGATGCGGAGAGAGGTATCGGCCAGCCGTCCGAGGCGCGTCTTGTCGAGTGAACGGAGCTTGGGTTCGTACTTGTCGCGCTCGGTGAGCGCCCATGCAATCATCCCGCGGCGAAACCACAGCGTGGCGTCGCTGGCGTGCTGCTTGAGCGCGTCGTCAATGTCTTCGAGGACCGAGAGCGAATCCGCGACGGCGCCGGCGGTGAGCTTGGCGGAGCCGGCCGGGGCCTGCGCGCGTAGCGCGGCCGGGAAGAGGAGAACCACGGGCAGCAGCGCAGGCAGCAACGCGAGAAAGAACTTCCGAAAATGCATCCGAAAAAGATAGCGAAAGCGGGTGACTACTTATCGGTGATGGTGAGGATCATCGTGCGGGAGGTGGTTCGGCCCGTTACGTGGTCGGACACGGCGACGGTCACTTTGTACGTCCCCGGGGGTGTGTCACCGAGCGCGAGGTCAACGTTGTCCACCAGCACGGGTGCGTATGCCAGGTTCCGCTCAAAGTGCGACGTCACGCGGTCCCCCTGGCGGTCCACGCCGACGGCGCTGCCAACGCGCCCGATAACCTGCGCGGCAATCTTGCCTGCGAGTGAGCGCTGCTTCTCGACGGTGACGGCCACGAGGTACTTCGCGGCACCCCCGGTGTTGCCGAGCTCGTAGTTTTCCCACACGAGGGCGATCGTGCCTTTGCGGATCGCGGTGCCCAGGATGGGTTGGAGGTCGAGATCGTTCCACCGGCGCACGGGCCCGCGCGATGTCGCGGTTGACGCGAGGACGACGTCGCTCATGCCGAATCCCCGCGTCGCGAACCCCGTGACGGTGTCGATCATGGCGCGAACGACAGCTGCGGCACGGGCGGCAACGTGCCCCCCTTCCGCGCTCGCTTCGACGCGGTACGTATACGCTCCCGCCGGGATCCGCTTCTGATAGGTGCGCGTTCCTTCGCCGACGAGTTTCGACGTGTCGTGTACGATGGTCGTGATGCCGTTCGCGAGCACCCAGAAATCCGCGCGCACGCCGCCGGCGAGATCGGCTCCGTCGTTGATTTTCGCCACCGGCGCACGGGCGGCAATAAAGAGATCGACCGAATCGGCAGCGGCGCGAAAGCGCGCAAACTGTGAGGGCATCGAATCAATGTCGAACTCGCGTATGTTGTCCCAGCGCGCCGGTCCGATCCCCTGAATTTCGCCGTACGAAAGCTGATCGTCAGCGGGCAAGAAGGCGGTTGCAAAGGTGAGCATGGCGTCAAAACGAAAGACGAGCCCGACCTCGTAGACCCAGGTAATGACGTAGAACGGATCCAGCGGTTGCTTCGTCGTGACGATGAGATCCGGCGGTCCGTAGCGAATGTGCACGTCTCCGCGGTCGGTGTCCGCGCCGTGCACGTTCATTTCTTCGGCGGTCCAGCGGAGCTCAGCGTACGTGACCCGCGCGAGAAACTCGGTTCGGGGCTCATTTCCTTCGCGCGCCCACAACGGATCGGCGCCCTTCCAGTAGCCCTCTTCGCCGAGCCGGTGCGTGACGGAGTCGAGTGCCAGCGTGCGAAGCGTATCCCGCGGACGAAGCACACGCTCGAGGTGGTCCAGGCGTCGCGCGTCCTCGGGCTTGAGGAGGCGAAATCCGCTGTCGAACGCCGCCGTGACCAGATGTACATCGCCACGCTGGCGATGGACCGACAGTCCGAGTGTCAGCCACGCCCACGCGTCCCACGGCACGGCGTTGATCCGGGTCCGCGCGACGATTTCGAGCTCGCGCCACCGATATCGGTCGACGAGCAACATGGCAAGCTGGCGGTACGCGCGCTCGAACGTTGGCTGCGCCTCGAACGCCTCGCGGAAGTACGCTTCGGCTTCGAGGTAGTCGGCCTCGCCCATGTACTCCGTGTTGTCGTTCAGAATCCACTGCTTGCAGATCTGAATGTCTCTGCGGACGGCATCGCGCACGTTCCGCGAATCGGGATTGGCGATGGATCCCCGAAGGTCGGCGGTTCCGGCGCCGGCAAATGGGCAGTCGCCAAAGATGAAGCGATAGGCGTAATCCTCGTACCGCCGCCAGTGCAGGCGGCCGACTTCAACTGCGGTTTCGGCGTGCACGTGCGGATCGGGATTTTTCCGGGCGCGCTCGAGCGCGTTTGCAAACAGGCCGTACGACGCGGCGCGCGTGATCGAGACACCGGAGCCGAGCAGGTATCTGCCGGCCATCATGCGGTACTGCCCGTTGTTCGCGTCGATGTCAGCTGCGATGCGCAGCGACGTATCGGCCATGTGCCCAAGAAGCGTCCAATCAAGTCCCGGGATCGGAGGTTGGGCGCGGTCGCGTTCAGATAAGGCCCACGCAACCATCCCGCGCCGGTACCACGTGGCCGCGTCTCGTGGATGCGCCCTGAGCGCGCTGTCGAGCTGTTTGAGCACGGCGAGCGAATCAGCGACCGCGGCGGGCGTCAGCTTGTTTGATCCTTCAGGCGCCTGCGCAAAGGCGGCGCCCGCCACCAACACGGTGAACACGACCTGACTGAACAAGAGACGGCGCATATCCATGTTGGGGAACGGCCAGCCTGCCCACCGGCGTCAGTTCAGGTGCGGAGTACACTGTACCGTACGGCTACCCTATCCACCTGTCCAGATTGCGTTCGACAAATTCATCGTCTCTTAACGCAGGGTATTGATCATAGATTCGGTCGATTTCTTCGCCCTGTCCTTGCGACAGACGCTCCTTCTGCTCCAGGCACGCGGCGGAGGCCAGCAGGCCCTGTCGCCTGAGCACTTCCTGAATCCCGGGAATGCAACCGCTGAACGAATGTGCCGCGTCGAAGATGGCGCCGTTCGCGTCCGTGAGCGCCGCGCCCTCCTCGAGCAGCTCCAGGTCCACCGTGCCCGCGGCTCGCTGCGCCTTGCAGCGCGCGAGCAGGTCGACCGCACGCTCGGTCCACATCGCCCACTGGCCCAGGAGGCCGCCGTCGAACCACCGCACCTGCATCGTCCCGTGAGCCCGCACCGGAAATGGCGTCAGCAGGTCGTTCACGATGCTGTCGTCATTGCCGGTGTATAGCGCAATGTCGTCGCGCCCCGCGTCCGCGAGCGCGCGAATCACATCCTGCGTCCAATAGCGATTGAACGGCGCAACCTTGACCGCCCACACGTTCTCGATCTCGGCGAACGCGCGCCAGAAATCGTAACTGAGCACACGGCCGCCGACCGCCGGCTGCAAATAGAATCCCATCAGCGGAATGACCTGCGCGACCTCGCGGCAATGCGCGACGAGTTGCTCGTCCGACACGCGTGTCAGCGCACCCAGGCTCAGGAGTCCCGCGTGGTAGCCGAGCGATCGCGCGATCTCCGCCTCGGCGATCGCCTGGTCCGGCGGGCGCACGAGTCCGGCGATCATGGCGAACGGCCGCGGGGCATTGCGCAGTGATTCGCGCACCGTGTCCGCCGCGAGCTTGAGGACCGGGCGATACA
>DASRAP010000032.1:0-2156 GCA_035638155.1 Gemmatimonadaceae bacterium
TGCATGTTCATCGGGCCAAGCTCATACTCGCCGGGACCGCTCCCGCGGCGGCCGAGGTTGTTCATGAACCGGCCTTCGGCATCGAATCGGCGAATGATCGGACCATCGAGCGACTTCGTGTCGAACAGGGCCACACCGCCATCCGATGTCGCGGCAAGCATACTCACTTGCCCGAATGTCGATTCTTTCGTGTCGGCGTTGATGCGCTTCACTTCGGCCGCGTCGTGCAGCGGCCCCCACACCCCGTTCCCGGTCGTGACAATGACCGTTGTGTCGCCGCTCCTCGTGCGTGACGTACGCGGGGCCTGTGCGGAAGCAACGTGCGATGTCGCGACCGCAAGCGAAAGCATTGCAATGACGCGCATGGGACGATCCGGAAGGGGTCTTCCAGTATACAGCAACCAGGCCGACTCCGGGTGCGCCTGTGTCTGTGCCGTTCGATCGCAACAGGAAGCCGGTCGTTCGCGTACCGGAGACAGGGGCAAGGGACTGGTCACGCAAAGAACGAGGCCGAACATGAAAGTTGCCACTCGCATCGTCCCGCTCATGCTGGTTGGCGCGAACGCCGCGGCGTTCGTGCAGAGCACTGTGCCGCTCCGGCATTTGTCCGCACCTGTCGTGGCGGACAGCGCCCTCATCGTCTCGACGCCGTCCGTGCGTCCGCTTTCCGACGGCCGCGCGGTCATTCTGGATCCGTTCCACAGACGCGTGCTGTTGCTCGACACTGTGCTCGCGCATCCAAAGATTCTGGTGGATTCGTCCGGCAGCACCGGCGTTCGATACCCGTCGACGTTCGGCGGCCTCGTGCGCTATCTGGGGGACTCGACCCTCTTTGTCGATATGGACGCGCAGGCGCTCGTGCTCTTCGATCCCGAGGCCAAAGTCGCGCGCACGATTTCGTTCCCGATCCCGAAGGATTTGTTCAAGCTGACGAACACCGAGGAGACGTACACACGGCCGGTGACGGATCCGCAGGGAAACATTGTGTATTGCGTTGACCGGCGACGGACACGCATGCAATCCGACACGGGCGTGCCGCCGTCGTCCACGCACGACTCGGCGGCGATCGTGCGCGTCAACCTGGGGCGCCGAACCCTCGACACCGTCACGCGGCATCTGTACCCGTATCACGTGGGAAACCCGGTCGGCACGCCCGTGAATCCACTCCCGGTGACCGATGACTGGACGCTGTTACCCGATGGCACGTTCGCGTTCGTCCGGGGCGGTGACTATCACGTAGAGTTCCTGCATCCCGACGGGACGATGATATCGTCACCTCGGCTTCCGTTCGACTGGCGCCGTGTGACGGATGACGACAAGCAGCGCATTCGGGATTCGCTGCTGATCGTGCTGCAACGCCAAAGTGCAACGCGCGATTCGGCCGCTCGTGCGCGCGCCTCGAGCCGACGCGAACCAGGAAGCGGGGGGCGCGGCGCGGGTGTGAGCGCGAGCGGCGGGGGGACCGGCGGCGGGGAATTGCCGGCGATCATGCGTCCGGCGCCGGTGCCGGAACCGGCACGCGTTGTCGATGCATCGGAAATGGCTGACTACTATCCGTCAATTCGCCCCGGGTCTGTGACGTCCGATCCGGAAGGCAATGTGTGGATTCTCCCGACGACGTCGGTGAACGCAGCCGGCGGGCTCACGTACGACCTCGTGAATGCAAAAGGTGTGCTGGTCGAGCGCGTGCAACTCCCGCCGCAGCGTCGTCTGCTCGCCCTCGGTGCGCACGGTGTGGTCTACATGCTGAACGCGACTGGCGGTAAGCCGACACTGGAGCGGGCGCGCATCGTTCGCCCGTGAGTGGCCGCTCCGTCCCCCGACACCTTGCGTCCATATATGTGTGACTCCAATATATGGCAATGGCAGAACCCGAATGGAAAAAAGGGAGCGCGGACCTGCTCATTCTTTCGCTGCTCGAACACGAGCCGCGCCACGGCTATGAGATTGGCCGCCTGATCGAGCAACGGTCACAAGGCGTCGTGACATTTCACATCGCCTCGCTGTATCCGCTCCTGTACCGCCTCGAGAAGCTCGGCTGGATCGAGGGTCGCTGGGTGGAAAAGCCCGGACAACGCCGGCGCCGCTATTACCGGTTGAGTCGCGCCGGACGTGTCACCCTCGCAAAACAGCGCAGCGATTGGCGCGCGTTCGTG
>DASRAP010000033.1:0-3037 GCA_035638155.1 Gemmatimonadaceae bacterium
CGACGCGCACGCCGCCGATCGCGACCCGGGCGCGTCCGTCCTGCGGCCGCAGGCGGTCGGCGATATCGAGGCGCGCCATGATCTTTACCCGCGCCACGAGGGGCGCGCTGACTGCGCGCGGGAGCACCGAGTCCTGCGTGATCACGCCGTCGACACGAAAGCGCACCACCATCCCGCGCTCCTCCGGTTCGAGATGCACGTCGCTCGCACGCAGCTCGATGCCCTTGGCGATGATGCGGTCGACAAGACGAATGATGGATCCGTCGGCCCGGTTTCCCGCGGCCGTCGCCGGCGCGTAGAGCTCATCGGTTCGCGCCGCGATTTCGTGCGGGGGCGCGAGGGCGGTTCGCACCGCGCGCCCGAGCGTGAACGCGAGGCCGCGCTCACAGTCGAGGTCGTGGGGGTGCGACGTCGCGATCTCGATCGTGGTGTCGGTGATCGCCAGCGGCAGGATGCGGTACCGCCGGGCGAGCGATTCGCGGACAGCGCGTACGGCGCCGGGTTCAGCGCGCGAGAGGTCCGCGATCCTCATCCTGAACTTTGCGGACAGGAGTTTCAGCACGGCGTCATCGGTGGTCCAGCCACGATTCACCACCGTCGTCCACGGGTGCTCGTCCTTCACCGACTTGAGCTCGGCGAGCTGCACCTGTGAAACGACCGGCGCCAGGGCGTCGCGGAACCACGCGTAGTCACGGGGTCCGGGCGTGGCGAGGGCGGGCGCCGCGCTGCTAGGTTGCCGCACGCGCCCTCCCATGACGTTCGACGACTTTCGCGCGCGCGCGCGCCCCGGACATCTGGTGCCCGTCGCCGCCGAGATTCTGCTCGACGCGACGACACCAGTCGCGGCGTTCGCGGCGCTCCGAAAACCTCCCTTCGCATTCCTTCTCGAGTCCGCTCCCGCGGGCGGAGAGACGTGGGCCCGCTACACGTTTCTCGGCACGGAGCCACGCGGCGCGTGGCGATTTACGGACGGCGTGGCGGAAGACTGGTCGCCTGAACGAGGCTGGCACGGCAGGCGCACGTCCGATGATCCGTTCGCCGACCTGCGCGCCAGGCTGACGGCCTTCACGCCGGTCGCCGCGCCCGAGCACGGCCCATTCTGGACGGGCGCGGTCGGGTACTTCTCGTACGACATGGCGCGCTACATCGAGCGCCTGCCGTCGGCACCGCCGCGCGGGGTCGCTGCGCCGGACGCGCTCTGGGTCTTCACGGACATCGTGGTGGTGATCGACAATCTGCGCGGCACGGCGAAGGTCGTGGCCGCCGTGCCTGTCGACACCGCCGACGACGCCGCGCTGCGCACATTGTTCGACGGCGCGACGGCGCGTGTGCAGGCGGTCGTGGAGCGACTGCGTGCCCCCTCGCGGCTGCGTTCGCTGTCGTACGATGCCGGCGCGCCCCCCGTCACCGGCGTGTCCACGTACGAGCGCGCCAAGTTCATGGCCGATGTGGATCGCATCAAGGACTACATCGTCGCGGGCGACTGTTTTCAGGCGCTCCTCGCGCGGCGCATTCGCGTGCCGCACGATTTCGACGCGACGGCACTGTACCGCATCCTGCGCTCGATCAATCCGTCGCCGTACATGTACCACCTCGAGCTCGACGGCGTCGAGATCGTGGGCTCGTCGCCCGAGCTGCTGGTGCGAGTGCAGAACGATACGGTGACGGTGCGCCCGATCGCCGGCACGCGCCCGCGCGGCGCAACGGCCGCCGAGGACGAGCGCCTCGTGGAGGAGCTGCTGGCCGACGCGAAGGAGCGCGCCGAGCACGTGATGCTCGTGGATCTCGGCCGAAACGACATTGGCCGCATCGCGAAATTCGGCACGGTGCGCGTGACGGATCTCATGCGCGTGGAGCGGTACTCGCACGTCTTTCACATCACGAGCCAGGTGGAAGGCACGCTCCCCCCCGGCGGCTCCGCGCTGGAGGTGTTTCGCGCGGTCTTTCCCGCGGGCACGATGACCGGCGCACCGAAAGTGCGGGCGATGGAGATCATCGACGAGCTCGAGCCCGAGCGGCGCGGACCCTACGCCGGCGCGCTCGGCTACATCTCCGCGGACGATGCGCACACGGACCTCGCGATCACGATCCGCACATGTGTCATGTCCGGCGGCGAGGCGTCGGTGCAGGCGGGCGCGGGAATCGTGCATGACAGTGTGCCGGAGAAGGAGTGGGACGAGACCGAGAGCAAGGCGCGGGCGATGCTGACGGCGATTGGAAGAGCCAGGACTGCAAAGAGCGAGTGAAGAGGGAAAAGGGAAAAGGGGAAAGGAAAGAACAGGAACAAGGAGGAGGATGAGGAGGGAGGCGAGAGGGCGATAAGGGAGAAGGAGAGAGGACCTCCCTTCACAAATCCGCCATCGGGTCTCCACCCGCTTTCTTGATGCAAGTCCACACGATTGCGATCAGCTCGCCGCATTCCATTCGCAGCGCATCGGTCTTGAGACCGTTTCGCGAGGTCGCTTGAACGAACTCGAGCCAATAATCCGCTTCGCGCAATTCCTTGAGGCACGTACGCATCTTGTGGATGTAGTCGCGCGTGGACTCTGCCGCGCGGGCCTCTGAGTAGTGCGCTGCCGGCGATGTCGAGCACTTCGCCAGTTGGCGAGCCGCGTTCTGGCCGCCCGCGTCACGAGGGACCCGACGAACCACATCGTTGGCGGCGATTCCGAAGGCCTTCAGTCGTTTGTGCAGGGCATCTGAGCGAGACGGCATTTGACCGCGGGATTGGGGAGCGGCACAATACGCTCGGCGCCTGGAAGGAGCGTCACCATTTCAGCGCGAACGTCATCCGTTGATTGCGGCCCACTTCGCGCTTCGCTGTTCTCCTTCTCCTCATCCCTTCTCCTTTTCCCTCAACCCTTTCGTCCTTTTCCCTTTCCCCTTTTCTCTTTCCCCTTGTCTGTTTTCCGTTAGCTTTTTGATCTATGCCCTTGAAGCTCGTCGCGGCTGACGGAGTGACTTCGTACGAATTGCACGACGGCGCCATGCAGGTCATCGGCCGCGCCGTCCAGTGCGACATCTCCATCATCGATCC
>DASRAP010000034.1:0-33600 GCA_035638155.1 Gemmatimonadaceae bacterium
ACCCGCGCTGACCTTCGACGACGTCCTCCTCGCGCCCCGCCATTCGCTCGTTCATCCGAAAGACGTCGACATCAGGTCGTACCTGACCCGCGGCATCACGCTCAACGTGCCGCTCGTGGCCGCCGCGATGGACACGGTCACCGAAGCCGAGATGGCCATCGCGATGGCCCGCGCAGGCGCCATCGGCGTGATCCACAAGAACATGTCGATCGACAAGCAGTCCGCTGAAGTCGATCGCGTGAAGCGCTCCGAGAGCGGCATGATCCGCGACCCGATCTCGCTCTCACCCGATGCCATGCTGCGCGAAGCCGTCGGCCTCATGGCGCGCTTTCATATCTCGGGCGTTCCGATCGTCGAGAACACCGGCAAGCTCGTCGGCATCATCACGAATCGCGACCTCCAGTTCGAGCAGTCCCTGGACCGCCCCGTGCGCGACGCCATGAGCAAGCAGCTCATCACCGCGCCCGCGGGCACCACGCTCGAAGAAGCCGAGCAGATCCTCGGCGAACATCGCATCGAAAAACTCCCCGTGGTCGACGACGATGGACGCCTGATCGGCCTCATCACCGTCAAGGACATTCACAAGCGGCGCCAGCATCCCGACGCGAACAAGGATGACCTCGGCCGGTTGCGCGTTGCGGCGGCGATCGGCGCCGGCGGCGATTATCTCAAGCGCGCACGCGCGCTGATCGATGCAGGCTGCGACGTGCTCGTCATCGATACCGCGCACGGACACTCTGAGAACGTCCTCCGCGCGACCGCCGCGGTGCGCGGCGCCTTTCCCGAAGTTCAGCTCATCGCCGGCAACGTCGCCACGCGCGCAGGCGCATCGGCGCTCGCCGAGCGGGGCGTGGACGCGATCAAGGTCGGCGTGGGGCCGGGCTCGATTTGCACGACGCGCGTCGTCACCGGTGTCGGCGTTCCGCAGCTCACCGCGATCATGGAAGCCGTCGAAGGCGCGGGCGACGTGCCGGTCATCGCGGACGGTGGCATCAAGTACTCGGGCGATGTCGTCAAGGCACTCGCCGCGGGCGCGTCGAGTGTGATGATGGGCTCGATGCTCGCGGGCACCGAAGAGAGTCCCGGCGAATCGCTCCTGCTCGAGGGGCGCCGCTTCAAGATGATTCGCGGCATGGGCAGCATCTCCGCGATGCAGGACGGGAGCGCCGACCGGTACTTCCAGGAAGGCGAGATGTCGCCCAAGAAACTCGTGCCCGAAGGCATCGAAGGACGCGTGCCGTACCGCGGCCCCGTGGGCGACGTGCTGTTCCAGATTGTCGGCGGACTCCGCGCCGGCATGGGCTACACCGGCTGCTCGACGATCGACGAGCTGCGCACCGAGACCGAGTTCTACCGCATCACATCGGCCGGTCTCCGCGAATCGCATCCGCACGACGTCACGATCACGCGCGAAGCACCGAATTACTCGGTGTAGTGCGACGAGCCCATGACTGATCTCCTGACGGTGCCGGCGCATCGCCAGACGCAGGCGAGTGCGCTCTGGAAGGCGCTGGACGGCGCGCGCACCGTCGCGCTCTCGACGCACGTCGGCGCCGATGGCGACGGCTGCGGGGCGGAGGCGGCGCTCGCGCGGGTGCTGATGCAGAAGGGTATTGACGCGTATGTGGTGAATCCCACGCCGTGGCCGGCGCTCTTCTCGTTTCTGCTCGGCGACGACGTGCGCGACCGGACGAGCGAGGGCGCGGCCGCCATCACCGCCGCGGACTGCGTGATCGTCGTCGATATCAGCGACCTCAAGCGCCTCGGCGTGCTTGCCGATTCGGTGCGAAAGCACCGCGCGCGTGCGCTCACGATCGATCATCACCCGCCGGGCGATGAGCCGTTGGGCGAGATCATGCTGTCGGACACCAGCGCGTGCGCGGCCGGCGAGCTGATCTATGACTTCGCCGTCAGCGTTGGTGCGACCATCACGCCCGACATTGCGACGGCGCTCTACGCGGCGATTCTCACCGATACGGGGAGTTTCCGCTATGCGAACACCACGCCGCGCACGCACGTCGTCGCCGGCGAGCTCCTGAGACTCGGCGTCGATCCCGAAGAGATGTACCGGCGGATTTACGCGTCATTCGGCGTGGGGCGCGTGCAGCTCCTCGCCGAATCACTGGCCACGCTCGGTCTCGACCGCGAGCACGGGCTCGCGTGGATCGACGTCGCGGCCGGCGCGCTCGAGCGCTACGGCGTGACGAGCGACGATCTGGACGGCGTGTCCGAGTATCCGCGTTCGATTGCGGGCACGAGAGTCGCGATGGTGTTTCGCGATCTCGGGCACGGCAAGATCAAGGTGTCGTTCCGGAGCGTCGGTGACACCGACGTCAATGTGCTCGCGCGCCAATTCGGTGGCGGGGGGCACCCCCGCGCAAGCGGCGCGCTCATCCCAGGCAAGCTCGAGGACGTAAGAGCAGCGGTCCTCGCCGCGGCGCGCGAGAACGTTTAGCGATCTACGTTAATTTCCAACATGCCTGAAAGCCTCACTGCAACGATAGACGCCGCGCTCGCGACCGTCATCAATCCTCGCACCGGCAAGAATCTCATCGAGAGCGAGATGGTGCGCGACGTCGCCACCACGCGTGAGGGCGCGGTGCGGTTCACGTTGCTCCTGTCTCCGGCCGATGACGCGAGGCTCGTGCGGGACGCGCGCCAGGCTGTCGAAGCGGCCGGCGTCGCGAACGTGCGCGTCGACGTGAAAGACCCGAACGAAAAACCTGCGCCGAAAAGCGCTGCCTCGCGAACGCTTCCCGTGATGGACGCCGCGCCCGCGGCCGCGCCCCGCCCGCACGCGCCGACGCCTGTCGCGTATCCGCACCTCGGTCGCATCATCGCCGTGTCGTCGGGCAAGGGCGGAGTGGGGAAAACCACCGTGTGCGTGAACCTCGCCGTCGCGCTCGCAAAGGCCGGCGCGCGCGTGGGGATTCTCGACGCCGACGTCTACGGGCCGAACATCCCGAGGATGCTCGGCGTGAACGCGCCGCCGCCCGTCGAGAATGAGAAGATCATGCCGCTCGAAGCGCACGGCGTGAAAATCATGTCGATCGGCTTTCTCATCGAGCGCGACCAACCGGCCATCTGGCGCGGACCGATCGTGATGAAGATCGTCACGCAGTTCCTGCGCGACGTGAACTGGGGCGTGCTCGATTATCTCTTCGTCGACATGCCTCCGGGCACCGGCGATGCGCAACTCTCACTCGTACAGGCGACGCACGTCACCGGTGCGGTGATCGTCACGACGCCGCAGGAAGTCGCAGTCGGTGACGCGCTCCGCGGCGCGAAGATGTTCGAGCGCGTCAATGTCCCAGTGCTCGGCATTGTCGAGAACATGTCGTACTTCGAATCGCCGGCAACGGGAAAGCCCCTCGCGATCTTCGGCAGCGGCGGCGGGAAACGGCTCGCGGACGAGCTGCACGTGCCACTGCTCGGCGAAATCCCGCTCTACACCCCCGTGCGCGAAGGCGGCGACGACGGCAGACCGATCGTCGAGGCGGACGAGAGGTCAAACGCCGCGAGGCAGTTGACCGCCGTCGCGGCGAGGATTGCGGAGCGGACGAAATAGGGCAACGGGCAAAGGGCCACGGGGAACGGAGAACGGGGGAACGGGAGAACGGGAATTCCCCCGTTGCCCTTTCGCCCGTAGCCCGTTGCCCTTTTTGCCCGTTACTACCGCGCTATTCTCTCAATATCGAGGCTTCCCAGCGCTCCACTCGACTTGAGCCGTAGCTTGAAGCGCGCGGTCTCCCAGTTGTCCGAGACCGAGTAGCCGTCGCGCTTTACCATTCCGGTTGCATTCACGGAATGCAGAAACCGCGATGATTCGACGCGGATGCCGACGTCGCCGGGTACGCGCAGCGTCACCTGGCCGAGCGCGGACGCCACCGAGACGTCGGCGTCGCCGTGCCACTCGCCGCTGAAATCGAGCACGGCTTTGCCGACGCCGAGGTTGAGCTCCACGTGATCGGTGTTGGCGTTGCCAAGTCCGAGGACGTCGACACTGGCCGCGCCGACCTGCATGCGGAGCATGCGCATGTGCATCGGGTTCGGGGAATCGAACCGCACACGCGTGTCGGTGGCACCGGTCTGCAGCAAGAGCTCTTCCACTCGAAGTCCGCTGAGGTCGATGTCGCCTTCGGCCGCGCCCACGTCGAGCTCGAGCCGCATGGGTGAACCGGCACCGAGGAGCAGCTTGAGCTCGCTCCCTTCGCCGCCCTTCATACTGCGTGCGACTGACGTCTGCCGCACGCCCACGTCGAGCCGCCGCGACGCGGCGTCGAACGAATACGTCGGCTCGCTTCGCTCCGCGTCATAGCGGAAATGCGCGTCGTAGAGCGTGCGCGACGCCGTCGGCTGAATGCGAATCCGGCCTGCGCCGTACGCCACGTGCACAGAAACGGGCTGCGTGTCGCGCGCCGAGCGCGCGACGTCGAACGTGCGCCATGTTTGCGCGCGGAGCTGGGAGGCGAGCACGGTTATCGCGACCAACGCAAACGCCGCCCACCCCTTTACCCGTCGCCCTTTGCCCGTGCTCATGAAACCTCCTTCGCCTGTGCCGACGGCCGGCGCTTCGCCGCCACGACGCCGCTCACAGGAGTCGGCGTGAGCCACTCCGGCGTCATCGCAGCGCCGCCGACAGCCGTGTGCTCGTACGCGAGCTCGGCCGTGGGAATCGCGGCAGGCGCGGGAGCGCGGAGCGGCCGGTTGCCGGCGCGCGAAATGATCGTGGCGCCGAGCCCGAGTGTCGCGGCCGCCCACGTGACGCCGAACGCGATCACACGCATCACCGACGCGAACACCGGCCACGGCGTCGCGAGGCCCGCAACGAGCCAGAGCCCGAGGTAGAAGGCGACGCCAACGACGAGCGCACGCAGTGCCGCGCCGCGCGCGGTGAGGTCGCGTCCGCCGCCGCCAATCGCGTGACCCGTCACACGAATGGTCGCGATGAGGCCAAGCGCGACGAGGCCGATCACCGCGAGGATGTACGCCACGATGGCGAACGGCACGAGGAGAACGCCAAGGATCGTGAGCGTGAGCGCCACAACGAGCAGCAGGAGCGCGGGCACGAGGCCGATCGTCGCGGCGACGCCAACCAGGAACGACTTCCCGAACTGCAGGTCGATCGTTTCGCCCACGACGTCGAGCGTGCGCTTGGCGGCGACGAGCAGGCCGATACCCACAATGAGGAGCAGGCCCGCCCAGCCGAGCGTGAGTCCGACGGTCTCGCGGGCGGTGTGCGCCGGTCCGCGGACGGGGATCGCCGAGAGCGATCCGCCAACCCCGCGTCTGTCGCCGTCGACTGCGCCACCTTCCTGCACCTGCACCGTGCCGTTCAACGCGACGGCGGAACCGGTGATGTGCCCGCCGTTCAGCACGATGATGTCGCCGCCGTACGCGAATGCGTCACCATCGATCGTGCCGGCAACGCGAAGCGTTCCGGCGACCGCCACCGGTCCCTTGGCCGCGCTCTTTGCAGCGATCTCGCGATCGCCCCGGGAGAACGCGTCGGCCGCCGGGACGTCGAGACCCTTGAGCGTGCCGCCGGCATTCCTGAGCGCCTCGGCGACCGGCGGGGGAGGGGACGACTGAGGACGCTCCTGCGCCGCGAGCGGTGCGACGGTCGCGGCAATCAACCACACCAGGGCCCGCACGGTCAGTTCCCTCGCCGTCGGGCGCGGGTCAGGCTGCGAAGGCCGAGGGTGGCAACCCCGATGCTGACGAGAACCGCCGACAAGCCCACGACCACGGCCGGCATGCCGGCCACTTGCAACGAGGTCAGGGCAGATTCACCGAACATGCTCGAGACGGCCGCTCCGGCGGTCGTGGCGGCGCCCGTCTGAAGTCGCGCGAGCCCGAGCTGTACGGCGTACGCGAGGAGGTCCAGGCGCAGCGCCAGGCCGACGGCGATAGCGGTGACCGAGAGCGCGACCCCGCCCATCGAGGCGATGCTGAGGGCCCTCAGCGGCCCGGTCTGAGGCACCATCGACCGGATCTGGTTGACGAGGGTCACATGCCAGGGCTCGAAAACCTGGACCCGGGCCATGACGCGATCCGCGAACCCCGAGGCTGGGGCCGCGTGCGGGAGGTGCTCGATGAGGTCGTTGATCGCCCGGGCGTTCTGCAGCTTGGCCCGGCAGTCCGGGCAGGCCTCGAGGTGTTTCCGGAGGGGAAACACAACGAACCCCTCGTCACCGTCGAGAAGGAGCTCGATTTCCTCGGGCTGGATGTGATCTTGCTGCGTCATAAAGGCCTCAGGTTGCGGTACGGTGTGGCATGCGGCTGGGTTTCAAAAGGGCTGGAGGGCTAGAGGGCCGGAGGGCCGGTGGGAACAGCGGTGAAAGCGCTTGGCGGTTCCCTCTAGCCCTCCAGCCCTCCAGCCCTCTAGCCCTCGTCACGTGACTCTCCGAGCAATTCTCTCAGCTGGTGCCGAGCGCGATGGATAAACGTCTTGACTGTCCCGAGGGGGAGGTCGAGTGTGGCGGCGATTTCCTCGTACGAGCGCCCCTCCACGTGCCGGAGCAGGATGCACGAGCGGTATTCCGGCCGGAGCTGCGCGATGGCGTGTTCGATCTGCCCGCCGAGCTCGCGGGAGACCATTTCCTCGAGCGCGCTCTCGCCCGAGTCGGCAAGCTCGATTGTCGTCGCCTCGACCTCGGCGGCGGTGCCCGCGTGGGGTGACCCGTCGATCGAGACCGTGTTTAGCTGTCGCTTGCGCAGGTGATCGATCGCGACGTTGTTCGCGATCTTGAACAGCCAGCTCGAAAACTTGAATTCCGGCCGATACCGGTCGATGTGGTTGAGGACTTTGACAAACGTGTCCTGCGCCAGATCCTCCGCCACGGTGCGGTCGCGCACCATGCGGAACACGAGCGAAAACACCGGGCGCTCGTAGCGGCGGAGAAGCTCCCGGTACGCAGACTCCCGCCCCTGTTGCGCGAGCGAGACCACATCTGCGTCCGGCAGATTCGCGAGTTCAAGAAACTGGGACATTAGGAGCGCGCCCGCGCGTGCTGAAGCTAGTCGTTTGCCGCACTTCGGGCACCGCGCGAGATTTCGCGGGTGTCCACCGTCGAGCTCGAGGAAGCGCGCGCCGCCGCGATGGGGAGCGCTGAAAAGCGCGCCTACGTTCGCGGGATGTTCGAGGCCATCGCGCCGCGATACGACCTCCTGAACCGTGTCTTTTCACTCACACGCGACCGCGCGTGGCGTCAGAAGGCCATCGGGGCGCTCGACATCTCCCGCCGCCCCGACGGCGTGTACCTCGACCTCTGCGCAGGCACGCTCGACGTGGCGTCGGCGATCGCGCGGCTGGATGGGTTCCGCGGCGAGGTGATCGGCGCCGACTTCGCCGAGCCGATGCTCAGGCTGGGGAAACCCAAGGCGCAGGGACTCCGTGTGGCGCCGGTGACCGCCGATGCGCTGGCGCTGCCGCTCGCGGACCGATCGTGCGCGGGTGCGATCGTGGCGTTCGGCATCCGCAACGTCATCGATCTCGACGCCGCGCTCCGCGAGGTGCGTCGCGTGCTCGAGCCCGGCGCGCGCTTCGCGATTCTGGAATTCACGACACCGCACAACGCGATCGTGCGTGCCGGCTTTCGCGCGTATTCGCATTTCGTGCTGCCGAGGGTGGGCGCGCTCGTGAGCGGCCATGGCAGCGCATATACCTATCTTCCGGTGAGCATCGACCACTTTCCGGAAGAGCGCGCGCTCGGTGAGCGAATGTCGGCGGCCGGCTTCGGCGGCGTGTCGTGGGAGACGATGATGCTCGGCGTGGTCGCACTACACACAGGAACAAGGGAAAAGTGAAAAGGGACGAAGATCAAGAACAGGAAGGGCAAACGCCCGAGGGGCGAGGCCGAGGCCATTCTTGACGATGAATTCGCTCGCTGAATTCATCGCGGCGATCGATCGCATGGGCGAGCTCCGGCGCATCGCCGCGCCCGTGCGCGTGGATCTCGAGCTCTGTGAGATCGCCGATCGCGTCATGAAAATGGCGGACGGCGGACCGGCGCTGTTGTTCGAAAACCCGGTTCTCCCGGACGGATCGCGCAGCCAGTATCCCGTCGCGATCAATCTCTTCGGCTCGATGCGCCGCATGGCGCTCTCGCTCGGGGTGCACGCGCTGGATGAGCACGCGGCGCGCATCACCGAGCTCCTGAATGTGCAGGTGCCAGAGGGGATTCTCGGAAAGCTCTCGCTCCTTCCCAAGCTCTTCGAGGTTGCAAAGTTTCCGCCCCGCGTCTCGAGCGGACTCGCGCCGTGCCAGGAAATTGTGCAGCGCGGAGACGAGATCGATCTTCGCACGCTTCCGATCATCACGTGCTGGCCGAAAGACGGCGGGCCGTACATTACGCTGCCGATGGTGATCTCGAAGGATCCCAAGCGCGGAATTCGCAACGTCGGCATGTACCGCGTGCAGTATCTCGGTCCGCGGTCGCTCGCGATGCACTGGCAGCGGCACAAGGTGGGCGCCGCGCACTGGCGCGAAATGTCCGAGCGCGGCGAGGTCATGCCGGTGTGCATCGCACTTGGCGGCGATCCGGCGTCGATCTATTCCGCGAGCGCGCCGCTTCCGCCGAACATCGACGAGTTTCTGTTCGCCGGTTTTCTGCGCCGCGAGCCCGTGCGTCTCGCGAAAGCGGTGACGTGCGATCTCGAAGTTCCAGCGGAAGCCGACTTCGTGATCGAAGGGTACATCGACCCGCGAGAGCCGCTCGTGACCGAAGGACCATTCGGCGATCACACCGGCTTCTACTCGGAAGCGGATCTCTATCCGCAGGTGCATGTCACGGCCCTCACCATGCGTCGTGAGCCGATCTATCCCACGACGATCGTCGGCAAGCCGCCGATGGAGGATTACTACCTCGGCCATGCCACCGAGCGGATTTTCCTCCCGCTGCTCAAGCTCACGATCCCCGAGATCGTGGATTACCACATGCCCGCCGAAGGGATCTTTCACAACCTCGTCTTCGTCTCGATCGACAAGCAGTATCCGGGACAGGCGTACAAGGTGATGAACGCGCTCTGGGGGCAGGGGCTCATGTCACTCGCGAAAGTGCTCGTGATCGTCGACAAGGACGTGAACGTGCAGAATCCGCAGGAAGCGTGGTGGGTCGCGCTCAACAACATCGATCCGCAGCGCGACGCGCGGTTCACGATGGGACCGATTGATGTGCTCGATCACTCGAGCCGCGCGTTCACGTACGGGTCGAAGATGGGACTCGACGCGACCCGGAAGTTCCCGGAAGAGGGGTTCACACGGAACTGGCCGGAGCTGATCGAGATGGACCAGAAAACGAGAGAGCGGGTGAACGGGATGTGGAAGGGGCTGGGGCTGTGAGAGGGCCGAAGGGCCGAAGGGCCGAAGGGCCGGAGGGAACTGCCATTCGAGAAGGCCAGACGTTCCTTGGCGAATCGCCATTCATCAAATGGGCGAACTTCGTCAAGCTGCCGCACACGGTGTTTGCGCTGCCGTTTGCGATCGTCGGCGTCGTGGCGGCGTCGTACCGGGCGCTCGTGTCGTGGACGATGGTGTTGTGGGTCGTGATCGCGTTCACGGCCGCGCGCTTCGCGGCGATGACGTTCAACCGGCTCGTGGACCGAAAGGTCGACGCCGAGAATCCGCGGACGCGCATGCGCGAGATTCCGCGCGGCGTGATCAGTCCGGGCGAGGCGGCGACGGCGGTGGCCGTGAGCGCGGGCGTGTTCATCCTCGCCGCGTCGCGGCTCAATGTTCTTTGCCTGGCGCTCTCGCCCGTCGCGCTCGGGTGGGTGCTGTTCTACAGCTACACCAAGCGCTTCACGGCATGGTCGCATCTCGTACTCGGACTCGGACTCGGCATTGCACCCGTGGGCGGATATCTCGCGGTGGCCGGGCACTGGCCGTCGCCGTGGTGGGGACCGGTGGCACTCGCGTTCGCGGTGATGTCGTGGGTGGCTGGATTCGACGTGCTCTACGCGCTCCAGGATCTCGACTTCGACCGCCGGACGGGACTGCATTCCATTCCTGCTGCGCTCGGTGCTGACCGCGCGGTGCAGGTGGCGCGCGCGCTGCACGTGCTCTGCGTGGGGTTCTTGTTGCTCGCGGGCGTTGCCCTGTCGCCGACCGCGGGCTGGATGGTGGGGGTTGGCGCGGTCGGTGCGCTCCTCGTGTGGGAACACCGGCTCGTGCATCCCAACGACCTCTCGCGTCTCGACGCGGCGTTCTTCATGATGAACGGCGTGATCTCGATTCTCTTCTGCACCATCGTGCTGGTCGAACGGTTCGTGACATGAGTGCGCGGCCGGTGGTCTTCGCGTTCACGGGCGCGAGTGGCGCGCCGTACGGTGTGCGGTTGCTGGAGCAGCTCGCAACGCGCAAGGTGCCGGTGTCACTCATCATGTCGTCGCACGGACTCCGGTTGCTGCAGACGGAAACGCGCATTCGCGATTTGGGGGGACTCAGGACCCAGGTCGGCGCAGCCGCGTTCGACAAGTACGTGACGGTGTTCGACGATGCCGACCGCGGCGCGGCGCCCGCATCGGGCTCGTCGCAGTCGCGCGCGATGGTCGTGTGCCCGTGTTCGATGGGCACGCTGTCGGCAATTGCGCACGGCACATCGCGTTCGCTCGTCGAGCGTGCGGCCGACGTCGCGCTCAAGGAGCGGCGGAAGCTCATTCTCGTCCCGCGCGAGACGCCGCTCAGCGCCGTACACCTCGAGAACATGCTGAAGGTCACGCACGCAGGCGCAATCGTCATGCCTGCCGCGCCGGGGTTCTACCACCGGCCGACGCGCATCGACCAGCTGGTGGATTTCATGGTCGCGCGGATTCTCGACCATCTCGACGTGCCGCACGATCTGGTGAAGCGGTGGGGCTCGAAGAAGTAGCGTGCTCATCGGCCTCATCTCCGACACGCACGGCCTCGTTCGCCCCGACGTCCACACGGCGCTCGACGGCGTCGAGCTCATTCTGCACGCGGGCGATGTGGGCGGTGAGGAAACCCTGTTCGAGCTCAATCTGATCGCCCCCGTGCATGCGGTCTTTGGAAACACGGATCCTCGCGAGTCACGCGGTCTCGCCGACGCGATCGATGACACGTTCGATGGCGTGCGCATCCACGTCAGCCACGGCCACGAGCTCGGCGCGCCGCGCACCGAGCTTCTGCTGGCCGCGTACGACGCGGACGTGATTGTGTACGGTCACACGCACAAACCGCTCGTGCACCACGAGGGAAAGCGGCTCGTCGTCAACCCGGGCGCCGCCGGACCGCGGCGGTTCGACATCAAGCCGAGCGTCGCGCGTTTCGACACGCGCACGCGGCAAGTTCAGATCATTGAGCTCGCGCCGTAACTGCTCCAAGGACCAGCTCAACTGCTTTACACGGAACACACCGTAAGCCTGTTGAAAGAGCCTGTTTAGTCGAGAGACTGCAGGAACCGAGCTGCCTCCTGCGGATTCGGGAACTTGAATGCGCTGACGCCGGGCAGGCCGTAATCGATCACGAGTGTCACGCTCTGAACTCCGACCGGCACGCGGCGCGGCCGCGGCGCGATGGGCTCGGGGGGACGCTCTGTACCGAGGAGCATCAGGATCTGCTCGAGCGCGTTGTCATAAGTGACGCCGGCGTCCGCGAACTCCTTGACCGCCCCCGCGGAGTTTCCGAGGCGAAGAATGCCGAGCAGAAGGTGTTCGCATCCGACGTACGTGTGATTGAGCTCGCGCGCGGTGGCCATCGAGAGCTCCAGGCATTTCTTCGCTCTGCTGGTGTACGGCAAGTCGGGGCCGGTTGCATGTTTGCCGGGTTCGACGGTACTCCGGATGCGCACAGCCAGTTGCGCAATGTCCACGCCAAGGTTCCGGAGCGCCACCGCGGCGACGCTCTGTCCCTCTTCCAGCAGCGCGATGGCGATGTGAGCGGGTGCGACGTATTCGCAACGCAATTCCGCGGCGGTCTCCCGCGCCATGCTGAGCACTTTGCGGACACGCTCGGTGAAGTTGTATCCGTTCATTGCCATTAGTGCCCCGTAGTTCAGTGGTCCCGTAGTTCAGTGGTGCCGTAGTTCAGTGATCCCGTAGTTCAGTGATCCCGTAGTCCAGTGATCCCGTAGTTCAGTGATCCCGTAGTTCAGTGCTGGTTCGCCGGTTCGAGCAGCGTGATCTTCTGCCAGATCTTGTTCGACAGCCCCGCCGCGAGTCCTTCGATCTCGCTCACCGCCGCGAGCACCACGGGATCGTTGAAATGCTGCACGTACAGCGCCGAGATCTTGCTCGTGAGCGACAGCAGCTCGCTGCAGTAATCCAGGTACCGCCCGATCTCCGGTGCGGACATCGAACGCGCCGGTGACGACGGCGTGTCCGCGTGTCCGGCCATGAGACGCTCCGGATCCTTCGTAAGCTGGTGCATGTCCACGATGTGTACCACGCTGCGGAGCTCGTGGAGCGCCCCGAGCGCGCGCCGCCGCTTCATGCGCGATTCCAGCCGCACGAGGAAATACACGGCGATACCGAGAAAAATGATGTCGTTGACGCCGGCCTCGACGGCCTGGACGAAATCACTCAGCACCGTGGTCGTCGCGGGAACGTGCACGGTGACCGCCACGATCACGATTATTGTGGCCATCGCGGTGATCACCGCGCCGATGCCAATCCGGAGCGGCCAGTTCGGCTGGCGCAGATAGTCCACGCACGCCACCGATTCGTGCGCGATGTCCAGCAGCTCACCCGCGACACGTGACAGACTGGATTCAGGAAAGCGCTCCGTGATCCGGTCGCGCAGCCGCGAGAGCGTTGCTGTTATCCGCCCGGCATCGAGCTGCCGGTAGCGCGTGGTCTCGGGCATGGCGCATAACGTATCGCGCGTGGTACGTTACCCGCCATGCGCCCCTTTTATCGGCTCGCCGGTACGCTTGCCCTGCTGTTCCCGCTCGTGGCGGCGTGCGGCGGCGGCGACACTGGAACGTCTGCGTCGAGCGCCGCGTCGGTGACGCTGACGTTCAACCACGCAACGCTATCGCTTGGCGACGCGCAGACCGTCGCTGCCCAATTTCACGACGCAAGCGGCGCGAACATTTCCGCACCGTCGGGCGCGAAGTGGACGTCGTCATTGCCGGCCATCGCGAGCGTCGACAAGAACGGCCGCGTCACCGCCCTCGCGCTTGGCGGGCCCGTCACGATCAGCGTGAAGGCAGGAGACGCGACGGGCAGCGTGACCTTCACCGTCATTCCCGAAAAGATCAATTTCGCGCCCGTGTCGAACATCCTCGGCGTGGGGAACAACGTGCAGATCACGGCGACTCCGCAGGACATCTCGGGTCACCCGATCGGTTCGGCGACCGTGTCGTGGACGACGAGCAATCAGGCCGTTGCCACGGTTTCGAACACCGGGCTCGTGACCGGCGTTGCCGCGGGCACGGTGCGCATCACCGCGACGTCAGCGGGACAAACCGCGTTCCTGGATTTCGAAGTGGGGATCATCAGCCAGTACGACGGCGACTGGAAGGGCGTCAACAGCAACGGGTCGCGCCCGGTCGACATCGTCGTCGTGTTCGGACAGGTGCGGAGCTTCACGATGACCTATTACCTGTTCGTGGCGCCGTACGCGGCCACGTGCCAGGACCAGGTCGTCGCCAGCGGCGCACCGAACGCGGCAATCACCAACGGCCAGTTCGCGTTCAACCTGACGAGTCCGCCGACGGCGAGCATCACGGGCACCTTTACGAACACCACGACCATCACCGGCACGCACACGGCGATGAATCTCGGCAGCTATTCGTGCGACATGCTGAACACGGGGCAGAGCACGACAAAGGTGACCTATACCGCGAACATTCCCGCGGCCGCGTTCACCCTGACGAAGCAGTAGCGATCCGGTTCACGTCCACCGAGTCCACGATGCGCGACGGCGGCCGCGTCGCAGCGAGCTCGATGAGCGCGCGGCCGATCCGGTCGGTCGATGTGACGAACCCGGGCATCGCCTCTCGCAGCAGCGGCAGGATCGGTGCGGTGACCGTGTAGAAGGCCTGATACCAGCCCGTCGATGATCGCACGCCGCGCGTGGGCTGGATGATCCCCGGGCGCAGAATGTACACCCCGCGGAACGGGAGGCCGAAGAGCGCGTTTTCAATGCGCCCCTTCACGCGCGCCCACATGATGGCGCCCTTCTCCGTGCTGTCGGCGCCGCGGCCCGAGATGTAGCTGAAAGTCGCATCGGGCCGCGCGGTGACGAGCGCGCGCGCCACCGCGAGGGGAATGTCGTACGTGATCTTCGAGTACTCGGCTTCGCTTTTTCCTGCCGCCGAAATGCCGAGACAGAAGAAACACGCGTCGGTCTGCGCGAACACGGGTCCGAGCGGGGCGAGATTGCCGAAGTCCGTGTGCACGACGTCGCGCAGCTTGGGATGCGTGAGTCCCGGCGGTCTGCGCCCCACCGCCGTCACGGTCGTCACGCGCGGATCGTCGAGGCATTCACGAAGCGTGCCGCCGCCGATCATGCCGGTCGCGCCAAAGAGGAGAACGTTCATGGCCTACACCGGCAGCGGCACACGCTGCACGTCGTCGATCCGATCCACGTCGACGGAGAGACGGCCTTCCGCATCCGGCGGATTGAAGATGTTCTCGAACTTGGCACCCCAGATGACTTCGTCGTGCTTGTACGATGAACGCGCGTGCACGACCTGCGCGAACGTTTCGTCGGTCGCGGAAATCAGCGCGAGCACTTCGAAATCCCCCGCACGCAGCTCCTCTTCCGTCGCACCCCAGAGCGGACTGTGCGGCGTGATGGGATGCACGATCGTCCACGCGAGCGGGAAGAACGTTACCTCGCTGCGCTCGAGCTCGAGCTGGCGGAAACGCCGGGTGGTGCCGCCGTCGGGATCGAACGCCGCACACATCACGCGCGCCCGCACGTCGACGAGCTGGTTCTCACGCAGGTTGGTGATGCGGAACATGAGCCCGCGCCCGCCGCGGTAGGGCGCGACGACCATCTTGCTGCTGAACAGGATCGCGGCCGTGGGGCGCGCGAACCGGGCGAAGAGGAGGCCTGTGATCAGCGCCTGGCTCATCACGGCCACGAGTGCCTCGATCACCATCACGAAGTGCGCGGGCATCCCCACGGGGCTGATCTCGCCGTAGCCGATCGTCGCGAATGTTTCGACACTGAAGAAGAACGCGCGCCACACCGACCCGCCCATCTGCTGTGCGTCCGCGCCGATCAGCGCGGCCGGCCCGCATGCGAGAAAGAGCAGCGAGAACACGACATTGACGGCGAGGTATCCGGCCACCACGCAGCCGAGAAACTTCGGCCACGACATGGACAGCGCCTGGTGGTACATGCTCTGGGAACGCCAGAGCCCCAGCCCCACGCGCCGGACGTTGAACGTGCCGTTCTTGTTGAGGAGCCGGCGCTTGCTCTGCGCCGAGACAACCGCTCCGAATCCGAGGTCGTTGCGGTCCTCGGGGTAGGACTGAACGGGTGTCGCGACCGGTTCAGACACTGCGAAGTTGCTGCGCGATCCAGACGCTGCGGTGCACGGCCGTGATCATCGAGAGTCCCCCGATGAAATACATGACGCCGAGCAGGACGGTGCCAATGGGATGACCGAGGGCCGGCGAGGCCACCCGATCGACGAGACACGCGATCGAAAGCAGCGCCAGCCGTTCGCCGCGTTGCATGAGGCCGCCGGTGCAGTCCACGCCGAGCGTCTCGCCCACCGCGCGCGCGTAGCTGACCAGCAGCGAGCTGCCGAGCGCCAGCGTTGCGGCGATGGCACCGTGCGGCGAGTGCCGGAGAAAGATCGCGAACCCGATGAAGAACGCGACTTCGGTGAACCGGTCGAGCACCGCGTCGATGAACGCGCCGTACTTCGACGTCGTTTTCGTCGCGCGCGCGATGCGGCCGTCCATGATGTCGCACACGCCGGAAAGCACCAGCGCCCATCCGGCGATCTCCATCTGGCCGACCGCGAGCGCCGCGCCCGACGCGATCCCGAAGCCCAGGCCGAGAAAATTGTAGAACTCCGGCGTCAGGCCCACGCGCACGGACCATGTGGCGGCCGGCGCGACGAACCAGATGAACCAGTGCAGGATGAAATCCGCCGCCCCGCCCGCGAATTGCGCCTTCTTCCGCTCGGCGTCCGGATCAGGCTTGGCGCCGCGTGCGGCGTACACGACCATCGACAGCAGCATCCCGCCGACGATGGCAAGGAAGACCACAAATGAAAACGGCATGTGCTGACCCGCTGCTCAGGGAGCTATGGTTTCCGGGGAAGTTGCCTGCGGTGCCGCCGCCGCGCGAGTCGCGCCTTTGGGCAGCAGCGATTGGCTCGCCAAGCCGAGCCCGGCGAAGCCGATCGGGATCACCTGAAGGAGGTGATAGACCAGCGCGAAGGCGAGCGCCGTTTCCTTCGGAACGCCGCTTTCCATGAGGGCGAGCGTCGCGCCCACCTCGAGGGAGCCCAGGTTCGCGGGCGGCGCGAACGGCACGACGAGGGCGACGTTCACCGCCATGAGAATGAGCAGGCTCGTCCCGATCGGGACGTGCAGATGGAATGCGCGGAGGGTGCAGAGTACGACGCAGATCTCGAGCGCCCATGCCACGCCCGACATGGCGAACGATTTGGCAAGCGCCCACTGGTCTTCCACAGCGGCGAGGCCCAGTCTGGCGCGCGACAGGAATCCGGCCGTGACTGCACCGAACTTGCTGTCCGTGCGCTCCGAGCTCGCCGGCACGGGCTGCCCGGCTTTCGGCCGGAGCAGGAAGACACCTGCGGCGGCAATGCCGAAGACAACCACGGCGAGCCAGATACCGGACCGCGCCCACGCCGGGAAATGGACGATGAGCGGGAGGATCGCGATCAAAATGAAAAGCCCGACCGCGTTGACGAGAGCGTCGAGGACAATCGAGCCGAAGATTGCAGCCCGCGGAAGTCCGGTGCGGCGGGCGAGCCATTCGGCGCGCGCGAACTCTCCCGCGCGCGCGGGCACGATGGTCGAGACGGCAAAGCCCATCAGCATGGCCTTGTACGCTTCCATCTGCGTCATGAACGGCGTGAGCGGCTGAAGGAGCGCGCGCCAGCGGCCGGCCATGGCATACACGGCACCCAGGTTGATCAGGACGGCAAGCGCGACCCACAGCGCCGAAATGGACGAAATCGCGGCGCGAAGGTCCGTCCAGTCGATATCGTGCCCGATCCACCCGGCGGCCAGAGCGAGCATCGCAAGGCCGGCGGCACGAACGAGCCACGGCGTACGGAGGGCAGACGCCATGGCCGGGCGAGGGGGCTCCGCGGGCTCCGCCGGAGGCTCGACCACGCGCGACACGGCCGCGGCGACGGCGCCGATGGCCCGGCCCACGTCCGGCCCGGCGCGCGCGCCGTCCGTGAGCGGCAGCGCCCGCCGCTGCTCCGACGATTCGTACGCGCGGTCGATCACGCGCGCCACGTACAGCGCCTCGTCGAGGCCGTCCGACCGCACGTCGTTGGCGCGAATGCGCGCGACCAGATCGCGCATGAGCGGCGCGTACCAGCCGGAGTGCGACGAGTTGCCGCTCATACCCTCGTCGAAATTGATTTCTTCCGTCTTCGCGGCGCGCACGGTGACACGCTTGTCGTCACCGACGAGCTCGCCGGCCTCGCCCACGAAATGAAACCGGATCGCGCGTTCGCGCGCCGCCCACGTGAGGCGAACTTCGGCGATGCGATCACCGTAGTCGAGCACCACGAGCGCGGAATCTTCTACGCCGTAGCCCGCGTGGCGCAGCGTGCGCACCGTCGCCTGCACGGACGCGGGTTCGCCCATGACGCTGCGCAGCTGGTAGAAAATGTGCGCGCCGTGATCGAACAGAATCCCGCCGCCCGCGAGCGAGCGATCCGTGCGCCAGGACGGCGACCAGTTCGGATTGCCCGGATTCGCCTCGGTGCGGTGCACGGAGTAGTCCGCGAGATGAATGCGGCCGATGCGCTTGAGCAGTCGCACCACGGCCTGCCACTGCGGCGAGTAGTGATACTGGTGGCAGGGCAGGAACACGACGCGCGCCGCGCGCACCGAGTCCGCGATGGCCTCGGCGTCGCTCAGCGACGGTGCAATCGGTTTTTCGCACAGCACGTGATAGCCGCGCGCGGCCGCCGCCGTTACGAGCGGCTTGTGCGTGAACGGCGGCGTGCACACGTCGCAGAAATCCACCGTTTCGCGCGCGAGCAGCTCGTCGGCGTGTTCGTAGAGGCGCGCGTTGGGAATGAGCTTCGACGCCGCTTCGAGGTTCGCGGGCGCGAGGTCGGCGATCGCGATGATCTCGGCCTGCGACGCGAGCGCGGCGTCGCCGGTCCACTGCGGGAGGTGGCCCTTGAGCGCAATGTTGCCTGCGCCGAGGATCGCGCCGCGCAGCTTCACTGCCAGCCGCCCTCGCGCGTCAGCTTCGTGAACGTCTCGTCGAGCAGCGACATGGCCGTATCGGCGGTCGCCTCGCTGATCGAGAGCGGCGGATTGATGCGGAACGACGGCGAGTACACCATCGACATGAGGCCGCGATTCAGTGCGTCCCTGAACAGGCGCACGCACACGTCCTTCGCGAGGGGTTCCTTTGTCTTGCGGTCCTTCACGAGCTCGACGCCGATGAGCAGGCCCTTGCCGCGTACGTCGCCGATGAACGCGTGCTTCTCCTGCATCTCGCGCAGCCGCTTGAGCATGAGCGCGCCGACACGCTCGGCGTTCTCGACGAGTTTTTCCTCCTCGATCACCGTGACCGAGGCGAGAATCGCGGCGCCCGCCATCGGATTTCCGCCGTAGCTCGAGCTCGAGCCCGACGGCGATCCCCATGGCTTCGCCTGCGTGATCTCCACGGTCGACGCGAGCCCCGACACCGGAAAGCCGGAGCCGAGTCCCTTACCCATGGTGACGATGTCCGGCGTGACGCCGAAGTGCTCGCAGCCGAACCATGTCCCGGTGCGGCCAAAGCCGGTAATCATCTCGTCGCTCACGAGCAGCGCGTCGTTTTCCTTCGCGATCTGCTGGATGGCCGGCATGAATTCCGGCGGCGGCACGACGTTGCCGGCCGTGCCCTGAATGGGCTCCATGAACACCGCGGCGAGCGCACCGGTGGTGTTGTTCTTGATGACTTTCTTCGTGAAATCCGCGCACGCGATGCCGCACGATGGATACTCGAGCTTGAGCGGGCAGCGGTAGCAGGACGCGTACGGCGCGATGTACGTGCCGGGCATCGAAGGCCCGAGCTGATTCTTCGTGCCGTCGCCGATGAGGGACATCGAGCCGGCCGTCTTGCCGTGGAAGCCGCCCCAGAAGGAAAGGAATTCGAATTTCTTCGTGTGCGACTTGGCGAGGCGCATCGCCGCTTCGACGGCCTCGGTGCCGCCGGAATAGAGCTGGATCTTGTCGAGTCCTTCCGGCGTGTGCGAGGCAACCTTCTTCAGTGCCTCCGCGCGCCGCGGCGTCGTGAGCGATCCGACGGTGACTTCGTCGATCTGCTCCTTCAGGATCTGCGTGTAGCGCGGATGCGCGTGGCCCAGCGCGTTGACGCAGACACCCGCGGCGATATCCAGAAACTGGTTGCCATCGACGTCTTCGATCACCGAGCCTTCGCCGCGTGCCACGGCGAGACCCGACAGCGTGGAAATCGACTGAATACCCGGCGCGAGAAACGGCGCTTCGTCCGCGACCATCGCGCGGCTCTTCGGACCAGGAATCTCCGTCTTGATCGACGGTTTTTGCGCAATCATGAGGCCTCTGCAACGATTCGGAAAAAAACTGCGAGCGTTGGAGCATAGCATGACGCACGCTGCCCCGCGCGCGAAACGTCCTCTCACGGTGACAGGTGGCGTTCATGTGTCGCGCTTTTCGTCCCGACGGCTCCGCGAAATCACGGAGCGCGAGTGGGACTCAAAGGTCGTACGCGCGCAGCTCGACCCCGGAAACCTTGAACGTGAGCGTGGGCCGTTCGCGGCGTGCGCCCGCGCGCTGCGCCACGACGTCGCTGATCTGGATCTTGCCGAAATCCCCGACGTCTTCGGCGAGTTTCGACGCGATGTTCACCGCGGAGCCCGCGATGTCGTGGCTGCCCGGCGCGAGCTCGAAGCGGAGCACAGGCCCGTAGTCGATACCGATCCGGCAGCGAATGCCCTGTGCGTCGAGCGCGGTGCGAAACGCGCGCGCGAACGCGAGCGCGTCGCGGCATTCGGGAAAGGTGTAGATGCCGAGGAGTCCGGAGTTCTTGATCTCCGCGCCGTGCACATCGCGCAGAAGCTCGGTGCCGATGCGCTTCATTGCCGCGGTGAGCGCGAGGTCGTTGAGCACGGCGACTTCGGGCACGTCACGATCTTCGGCCTCGCGCACGATCAGCACCACGGCGAGATCCTCATACGCCTGTCGCGGCATCACCGAATCCCGGCGCGTCCGCGCGTACTTGCCGAGACCGGTCGAGAAATCCTGTGGAAAGGGCGCCGGATACTGCGTGTCGGTTGCCTCGAGCCCGGTGAGCTCCGGGCCGTCCGTCACGCGCAGGATCTCGCCGAATTCTCCAGCGAGATCCGCGCGTGCAGACAGGGAGAATGGATGTGCGGCGCCGAGCGCGCGCGCCACTTCGCCGGTGATCACGAGCTCGCCCGCTGTGGTGTGTTCTTCGGCGACGAGCTCGATGCGGTCCGCGTCGCGTCCGTACACGCCGGCGCCGAGCTCGTAGAACTCTCCGGTGTGCACGGCCATGCCGATGCCCGCTTCGCACTCGCGCGCCATGCGCGCCATCGCCGCGCGCAGCATACCGAGCACGCGCTCCGCGGAAATGGTCGCGTCGTAGAACATCTCCGTGTTGTCGGCGGCCCAGACGCCCACGCCGCGTCCGCCGATCGCCCGCCCGAAGGCGTGAATGATCTCCTTGGGGTGGCTGAGCATGGCCAGGATCTCGATCAGCGGTCGTTCGCGCGTGAGGCGCGTGAGGCCGGCCGAATCCGACGCCACGAGCGTGCCGCGCAGCGTGTGGGGACCGAGGATCTCGAGCGCCGCCTGGCGGGTCTGGTCGCTCCGGCGCCACCGCGCGATGATCTCGAGGGGCAGCGTCTCCCCGGCGCCCTGCGGCAGGTCGAAGAATCCGGGCGGGAAACGGTCGGGGGAGAACCGTGTCATGGCGACAATATGCATCCGGACAGCACCGGGGGCCTTGCACGGTGTGTAGCTTTCATTGAGTCATGCAACGGAAGTCGAAGCGCAGGCGGGGCGCGGCCACGAAGCGGCCGTCACACCACGTCACCCATCACACCTCGGTCCCCACGGGACGCGCAGCGTACGCCGAAACCAGGCGGTGGCTGCTCGCGCGCCATGGCCCGGTGTGCGCCTATTGCGGGCTGAAGAAACCCGCCCTCACGCTCACCCTCGATCACGTCACGCCGCGGCGTGGCCAGACGGCATACGACCGCCGCGACAACCTCGTGCTCGCCTGCAAGCGCTGCAACAGCGCGAAGGCGGACAAACCGTTCCTCGCGTATCTGCTCGCGCAGAAATCGCGCGCGCTGAATCTCCTCAAGTACGGCGAGCATTTGAGCGACGGCATCATCGAGATGGCGAGCCACGTGGCGGGGGTGTCCGTTCCCAAGGGGCCACGCCGCGTGTTCTTCGGCCCGGACCCCGACGACGAGTCGCCCTACGCGGATTCGCCGTACAAGGAGTAGCGTGGCGACGGACCGGCTGTATTTCGCCGACGCATACCTGACGGCCTTCGACGCGCGCGTCGTGGCGCGCGAGGAACGCGATGGACGCGCCGTCGTCGCGCTCGACAAGTCGGCATTCTATCCCGAAGGCGGCGGCCAGCCACCGGATCACGGGACGCTGAACGGTGTGCCCGTCACCGACGTGCAGGTGGATGACGACGGCGTGGTCTGGCACACGATCGAATCGGAGCTGGCGGGTGATGCCGCGCAGGGTGTCGTGAACTGGAAGCGCCGGTTCGACCACATGCAGCAGCACCACGGCCAGCACCTGCTGTCCGCAGCGTTCGAGGAGCTCTTCGGCGCGAAGACCATCTCGTTCCATCTCGGCGCGGAGTACGCGTCGATCGATCTTGCCGGCGATGTGACGGCGCACCAGGCGAGGGCGGCCGAAGAGCGCACGAACGAAGTCATCTGGGAGGATCATCCCGTGCGCGCGCGATTCGTCGGCGCGGAAGAGCTGCCGGCGATTCCGTTTCGCAAGCTGCCGGAAGTCGAAGGACCGATTCGCGTCGTGTCCGTCGATGGGTTCGATCATTCCGCGTGCGGCGGCACGCACCCGCGAACGACGGGCGGCGTGGGCATTCTGCACGTGCGCAGGCGCGAGAAGCGCGGCGCCGATACGCGCGTGGAGTTTCTCTGTGGGGGACGCGTGCTCCACGCCGTGCGCGAGCAGGGCGCGTTGCTCGGCAGACTCGCGGCGTCGTTCACCGTCGGCGTGGACGAGCTCGAGAACGCGGTCACGCGGCTGCGCGCGCGCGAGGAGGAGGCGCGGGCGCGCCTTGGGCGCGCGGTCGGTGAGCTCCTCTCGCATGATGCCCGCCGGCTGGTCGCCGATGCCGCGCGCGTCGGCGGCACGCCGGTCGTGCAGGTCGTGCGTGACGACCTGAGCCTCGACGAAGGGCGCACGCTCGCCCGCGAAATCACCGCGGCCGGCGCGATCGCGATCATCGGGCTCGCGGCCGGGAAGCCGCAGCTGCTCGTGGTGCGGCCACACGCGTCGGACGTCGACTGCGGAAAACTGGTACGCGACGTCCTCGCCAGATTCGGAGGCCGCGGCGGAGGCCAGCCGGCGGCGGCGCAAGGCGGCGTGCCGGATGTGTCGCAGCTTCAGGACGCGGTGGCGGCAGCGGCAGAAGCAATGCCCCGCTAACTACAGCTGGCGCACCGCCTACGTCTGCTTCCCGAAGTTCTTTTCGAACGCTGCCCGCGCCTGCTCCGCGATTTCGGCTTCCGTGATGTTGTAGTGGTCGGGGGCGCCGGGGCTGCTGCCGTGCACGTACACCGTCTTTCCCTCATCGAGCGCGGCGCGCGCGGCCTCTCGCGACGCGGGCGAATCCATCGAGTCGAGGGAAAACAGCGCGCTGTCGGCCACGGTCGTCCGCACGCGTTGCAGGTAGTCCTCGAACTTTCCGTACACGCGCGCCGGATTGCCCGCGGCCATCTGGCCGGGGCCGATGTCGTGCGTGACCAGTGACCCTGCGGCGATCATCGCGCGTGGCCCGATCGTGACGCCGGGCAGAATGATCGACCGCTCGCCGATGAAACTCTCGCGCAGAATGCGCACGCGGCCAATGCGCGTCACGCCCAGCTCGCGGAACGACGTCGCGTCGTGGGCCATGATCCGGACCTGCGACGAAATCCGGCATCCGTCTTCGATTTCGATCAGCCACGGGTATCCCGTGTCGATCGTTACGTCGGGCATGATGACCACGTCGCGCCCGATCTTGAGCCCGCGCGCCGACAGCCCGGCCAGGGCGGAACGCCTGGTGCGCTGGCGCGTCCGCCAAAAAACCATCGTGATCCAGTGCAGCAAGCGGTCCAGCATCAGGGTCGAAGCAACATGTGGCCGCACTCCTGCGGGGGCACCGACGGCGTGGTCAAGCAAATCTCAGGCGCGGCCCGAGCGGACACAAGACGCGGGCGCGCTGGTGCGAGCAGACCGTCAGGGCGCGCGGTTGCGCGCGATGATTGCGCGGATGTCGCCCGTCTCGTTCGTCAGCGCGCGGGCATCCGTGAACGTCCCCTGCGACTCGAGGCGCTTGAGCACGGCGGGTCCCTGACCCAATCCAACCTCGAACGCGAGCCAGCCGTCCGCACGGAGAAACGGCGGCGCTTCGCGAATGAGACGCTGAAGAATCCGCACGCCGAGTGCTCCGCCGTCGAAGGCGAGGCGCGGCTCGTGCGCGCTGATTTCCGCCGGCATCGTTTCCACTTTCGCGGACGAGATGTAGGGGGGATTGCAGACGACGAGGTGTGTGGTTCCCTGAAACTCCGCGCCTGAGAATGGTGCGAGAAGATCTCCCTCGCGGACGTCGACGCGATCCGCGACGCCCGCGAACCGTGCATTCTCGCGCGCGAGCACGACAGCGTCCGCCGAGAGGTCGGCGGCGAACACGCGGGCGCGCGGCTCGTGCACGGCGAGCGCGACGGCGAGGTTGCCTGAGCCCGTGCACACGTCGATGACCCGGAGCGGCCCGCCCCCGGGGATACCCTGAAGCGCGCCCAGCGCCGCGCGCCCCACGAGCTCTGTTTCGCGGCGCGGAATGAGCGCCGACGGGCTCGCGAGGAGCTCCACGTCCAGGAATCGCTGGCGGCCCGTGATGTGCGCGAGCGGCGTTCCGGAGAGCCGCTGTTCAACGAGCGCCGCGAGTGTTCGTTCACCATCCGCGCTCAGCGGCGGGAGCGGCCGGTGCGTGGCCTGTTCGAGCGAGAGCGGATTCCCCGCCGCCATGTGCCACAGCGTTCGCAGCGCGCGATCCGCGTTTTCGTCCGGCTTGTCGGGGAGGGTCTCGAGGCGGCGTTCGAGCTCGGCGTGCAGCCGCCGGTAGAGGTCCGAATCCTCCACGCGAGCGCTCACCCTCCGACTTCGGAGACGGGCGTGACGAGCGACGGCGATGCGTGCAGGTAGGCCGTGGCTCGCCGCTTTGCCGCGATGTCCGAGTACACGTATTCCGCGCGATCGACGCTCAGGCCGAGCGCGGCGGCGAGCTCCGCCGCGGGCACGCCGTGATTGTGCGCCCAAAGCGCGAGATCCATTTGCGCGTACGGCAGCGTGAAGTAGAACTCGTCCTGCCCCTGCTGCATGCTGTACGTATCGGTCGTCGGGGTGGAACCGACCACGTCGGCCGGCAGCTCGAGAAACCGGGCGAGCGCATAGACCTGCGTCTTGTACAGATGCGCGATGGGTTTGAGATCGGCTGCGCCGTCGCCGTTCTTCACAAAGAACCCCTGGTCATATTCGAGGCGGTTTGGCGTCCCGATCACCGCGTAGTTCAGCTTGTCCGCATAGCAGTACTCCACGGTTTTCCGGAGGCGCTGCTTGTAGTTCGTGGCCGCCACGATGCGAAGGTACTCGCGGATCGGAAGGCGCCGTTCATCGACGTTTCCCGCGGGCGACTGCACGACGAGCTTGAAAAAATTCACGCCGCCCATGGCGCCGCCGGCAATCGCGATCTTGCTTGCCCATCCCGCTCCGTACGCCGGGAACAGCACACGAATGGCGTCGTCCCGCTCGCGGTAGCAGCCAAGCGCTTCCAGTGCCGGGCCGATGTTGACCGTCTCGTGCCGGATGCGCAGCTGTTCGGCCACGCGACCCCCGCGCGCCGCGCTCGTCGGCGAGGAATCGGTTTCCGGCATCATGAGCCCGAACACCTTGTTCGGCCCGAGGGCGCGCACCGCGAGCGCCGCGCAGACCGAGCTGTCGACGCCTCCCGACAAGCCGAGCACCACGCCGCGTTTGTGCATGCGCGGGAGCGTTTCGGTCATCCACTGCTGAATGCGGGCCGTCTCGGCGGCACAATCGAGATCGAGTGCCGAGCTGTCGAGCGGGCGCGGTGCGTCGGTGCCCACCGCGTGATCAGGCGGGAAGTTTGCGCTTCACGTACGCCGCGATGTTGTCGAGGCTGTCGAGATTCTCCGGAACCATTTCGTCATCGGCGACGGTGATGCCGAACGTATCCTCGAGGAAGCCGACGAGCTCCAGAAAGCCGGTGGAATCGATCACGTGTCCCGCCATGAACGAATCGCCGTCCGCCAGGGCCGCGGCGCTGTTACCCATGATGAAGTTGTCGACTACAAAGGAGCGTACGGTCGTCTTGATGTCCTGCATGATCCTCGGATGATAAAGGCTACGACAGGCCGGTCTTCCGGATCTTTCCCGTGTCGGTCTTCGGAAGGTCGTCGACGAATACGACGTGCTTGGGAGCCATGAAGCTTTCGAGCTTTGACATACAGTACTTAATGACCTCGCGCTCCGAGAGTGAGGCGCCGGGCTTGAGTTTCACGAATGCCTTGACCGCCTCACCAAGCACCGGATCCGGAACGCCGATCACTGCGGCGTCGAGGACCTCCGGCATCCCGTACAGCGCGTTCTCGACTTCCCGCGGACTGACCTTCTCGCCGCGGCTCTTGATGATGTCATCCTTCCGCGCGACGAAGTAGAGATAGCCCTCGGCGTCGGTGCGAAAAATGTCACCCGAGTAGAGGATCATCTCACCCGGGATGGGTCCCGGCCGAAGCTTGTTCAGGGTCTCGTCAGACTTGCGCCAGTAGCCGCGCATCACGTTCGACCCCCGGATCACCAGCTCGCCCTGACCTCCGTTCGGAAGCCGCCGCCCAGCGTCGTCGACGAGCCACACCTCCTCGTTCGGCATCCCGCGTCCAACGCTGGTGGGCCGGATGTCGAGTTGCTCCGGCGGGAGGTACGTGACGCGCTTGCACTCCGTGAGGCCGTACATGGAGAACAGTTTGGCCTGCGGAAACAGCGCGCGCAGATCGCGGATGTGCGCCTCGGGAAGTGCCGCCGCCGTGTTCGTGATCGCGCGCAGCGCACTCAGGTTCCTCTCGCGAAGCGACGTCATGTTCATGAGCAGCGAGAACATCGTCGGCACGCCCGGAAATACCGTGACGCCCTCGCGCGACATGGTCTCGACCACGCGAACGGGAAACGCGAACGAACGCTCGAGCACGACTGTGGCGCCGTGCTGGAACCCCATGAGGATCTGATAGAGACCGTAGTCGAACGCGAGCGGGAGCGCGCATAGAATCACGTCGTCGCTGCGAATCCCGAGGTACGTGCTGACCGACGTGGCCGCGGAGACCATGTTGAGGTGCGTCAGCATCACGCCCTTCGGTTCGCCCGTCGAGCCCGACGTGTAGATGATGGCGGCGAGATCCTGGTCGATCGCCTGCGGATCATCCGGTATTCCGGAACCGTCGAGGTCGGGAAAAGGCAGCGAGCGGGCATCCCTGTCCGTGGCTGCGCCGTGGCTCGCAACGAAACACGTGTGAACGGTTGTATTGCGCGCGAGGGCATCGCGGTACGCGCCGCCGAGCTCCGTTTGCGTGAGCAGGGCGCTGGCGCCGGAGTCGTTGAGCAGATACGCGAGCTTGTCCGCCCGCGTGAGCGGATTCACGGGCATCATGACCGCGCCGCACTTGAGCGCGGCAAAAATACCCGCGACGGCCTCGACGGTATTGTCGAGAAAGAGCGTTACGCGATCGCCACGCCGCACGCCGCGCGACTGGAGTGCGCGCGCGAGGTGTGACGCCATCCGGTCGAGCTCGCCGTACGTGCAGCGACGCCCCTCGAAAACGAGCGCGAGCTTGTGCGGAGTGCGTCGTGCTGTGTGTTCAAAGAGCTGGTGGAGCAGCATCCCGTCGTCGAATGAAGAGGTCGTCGAGCAACATGGTGGAGAGAATGCCCACGAACGCCATGTTGTCGCCGAACCCGATGATACGGCCCGCGCGGCCCTTTGCCATGAGCTTGCGCACCGCGCCCGGATCAAAGTATCCCGCTGACGCGATGCGTTGCTCGGACGTCAGGTCTTCGACATAGTCCAGCGCGGCGCCCCCGGCGCCGAAGAAGCTCGCGCTGTCGGGCGCGCGATACGGCTGCTTGTGCCGGGTTCGCACGGACTCCGGCAGGAGCCCGCGCATGGACTCCTTGAGCAGAAATTTCTCCGTCAGGCCGCGCAGCTTGAGGCGCGGCGGAAGCCTGTTGGCAAATTCGATCACGCGATGGTCGAGAAACGGAAAGCGTCCCTCGATCGAATTGGCCATGCCCATCCGGTCGCCCTGCGAGTTGAGCAGGTAGCCGGACAGGAGCGTGTGCGCCTCGACGTACTGATCGCGTGCAAGCGGTGGCCAGCGGTCCATGCCCGTGGGCAGCGTAGCGGCGATCGCGGCCAGCGGATCCCACGCGGCCGTCGCGTCTCGCATCTCCGGCGAGAAGAATTGCGAGATGCGGCGCGTGGTCTTCCACCGGGGGATGTGCGCGAACAAAGGCGTCCCGATGTACCCCAGGCCGTCGCCGAAAAACGCCTTCGCGAATCCGGTGCTGCTCGCCGGCGAATGCGCGAGATACGGATACAGGTGGCGCAGGAGATCGGGGCCGCGGCGCGAATCGGGGAACCGCGCCATCAGCCGGCGCACGCGCGCCTCCTTGAAAATGTCGTACCCGCCGAAGACTTCGTCCGAACCTTCGCCGGTCAGGACGACTTTGTAGCCTTCGCGGCGCACGAGTCCCGACAGAATCATGAGCGGCGTGGGCGCCGTGCGGACGATCGGGGCTTCCGTGTGCCAGATGGTTTTTGGAAACGCCGCACCGATGTCCGCTCTCGAACAGCGAATCGACGAGTGTTGCGCGCCGAGGTAGTCCACGAGCTCGCGCTGGTGCGCGCTCTCGTCGAACTCCGCGTCATCGAACGTGACCGAGAAGGTGCGCAGGGGGACGCCGCCGTACGAATGAATGAGCGACGTCACGACCGACGAGTCGAGTCCGCCGCTCAGGTACGCGCCCACGGGCACGTCCGACCGCAGCTGGATCCGCACCGCATCGATCAGGAGCGCGCGCAACTCGTCCGCGTATTCGCCGTCGGATCGTGTCGCGCGAACCGGTGCATCCGGAAACTGCCAGTCCCAGTACTTCGAAACGCGGGGTGCCGCGTCGCCCTCGATGACGAGAGTGTGTCCGGGCTCGAGTTGTCGCACGCCCTCGAACACGCAGTGTGCTCCGAGCGGCGCCCAGTACGTGAACACCTGCGCGAGCACGAGCGGATCAAGGCGGCGCACCACCTCGGGCAGCGCGAAGAGCGCCTTCACTTCCGACGCAAACGCGAATCGGTGCGCGGCATTTGTGTAGAACAGCGGGCGAATTCCGGTGCGGTCTCGCGCGAGCGTCAACCGCTGCGCGCGCGTGTCCCAGATGGCGATCGCGAACTGTCCGTTCAGCCTGTCGACGAAGCGCTCGCCGAGCTCCTCGTACAGGTGAACGATGACTTCCGTGTCGGAGTGCGTGTAAAACCGGTGTCCGGCCGCCTCGAGCTCGGCGCGCAGCTCGATGTAATTGAAGATCTCGCCGTTGAACACCGTCCAGACGGACTTGTCTTCGTTGTGGATGGGCTGGTCGCCGGTCGCAACGTCGATGATACTGAGCCGCGCGTGCGCGAGTCCGGCCGATTCGGCGCAGTAGAATCCCGTGCCGTCTGGTCCTCGGTGGCCGAGCTGCGCGATCATCTCCTCGAGCTCCCCGCGCGCCGGCGGACGCCCGCGGGTGGTGCTCAGAATTCCCGCAATGCCGCACATGAAATCAGGCCGTCATCTCGCGTGGATACGCCGCCGCGCCGACCGTGCGGTCCAGCTCGTGCGGGAATTTGCGGAACCAGCTGGTGAGCAGCATGAGCTCATCGACTTCGTGCGCGGGAACGGGCGCCCCTTCACGCTCGCGCGGCGAAAAGATCTCGGCCGCTCTCGACGCGAGCGCCGCCCGCTCCGCGGCGTTCGTCGGCGACCGTAGCACGTCGCGCACGCGGCCGCGGCGGATCACGTAGGAGCGGTCGTCGCCGTCGAACCCGGGTACCGCATACACGAACGAAAGCTGTTCCACAGCGAAGCGCAGACGGCCGAATTGCTCGCGGAGCGATTCGAGTCTGAGGATCTTGTCGCGGAGCGCCGCTGCGCGCTCGAATTCCAGCCGCTCGCTCGACGCCTCCATCGCGGTTCGCAACGCATCGATGGGCGCGTCGTCGGCGCCTTCGAGAAAATCCCGCGCGAGCGCGAGCCGGCCATGGTACTGCGCGTGCGTCGTCGCCCCGATACACGGCCCGAGACACTTGCCGATTTCATGGCGAATGCATCCCGGAACGCGCGGCGGCGCGACCGCGAGCTCCGTCTGGTCGGCGAAGTGCATGCGCATGTCGATCCGGCAATCGCGGAGTCCGAGCGCGTCGTTGAGCTCGCGGAGCGCGGCGTCGAGCTGCATGGCACCGTGAAAGGGACCGTAGTAGGTGCCCTGCGTGTCGGTTCCGGCGCCCCGGACCACCTGAAAGCGCGGCGCGGCGCCCGGAAGAACGCGCACGAACGCGTAATGGCGCGCGTCGCTCTTCATCATGACGTTGTGCCGCGGCCGCCAGAGCTTGATGAGACGCATTTCCTCCAGAAGCGCCGCGAATTCGCTTGGCTGATACGACCAGTGCACCTCGCCGGCATCGCGGATGATGCGCGCCCCCTTGTCGCCCGGGAAAATGGCGCGGAAGTAGCCAAGAAGTCGCGTGCGCAGCCGCTTGGCCTTGCCGACGTAGATGATCTCGCCTTCCGGCGAAACCATGTGATACACGCCCGGCCGCTCCCGCACGCCAAGCGAAACGTGCTCGCGCATCCGCACGACTCGCGCTTCGATCTCCTCCGAGGCGTACCGCCGCCGGCGCCTCCGGCTCACGCCGCTACCTCTGACACGAGGGGCACCACACGGTAATGCGCCCTTCGATCGCGTGCGTGGAACGCAGCGTCGTGCCGCAGCGAACACAGGGTTCGCCCGCGCGGCCATACACTTTCGCGAGTCCGAGAAAGCCGCCGCGGCCGCCGGAGGGATCCTGGTAGTCGCGAAAGCTGGTGCCGCGCTGCTCGACCGCCGTGTGGAGCACGTCGCGCGCCTCCGCGAGGAGGAGTGCGGCCTCGGCGCGCGTGATGGTCGTGCCTCGTCGCGACGGGCGCACGCGCGCGCGCCACAGAGCTTCGTTCGCGTAGATGTTGCCGATGCCCGCGATGCGGTGCTGGTCCATGAGGATGGTTTTCACCGAGCGGCGTGATGCGCGAACTACTGCGGCAAAACGTTCGGCAGTCAAGAGCGGATCGAACGGCTCGGGACCGATCCGCCGGACCCATTCGTCGAATCGCGCGGGGGACATGAGAGCGACTGTGCCCAGGCGCCGAACGTCACGGTACCGGAGCACGCGTCCGTCCGTCAGCGGAAACTGAATCGCGGTGTAGTCGGCGCGTGACCGCTTGAACGGGCCCGCCTCGACGAGCAACGCCCCGGTGAACTTCGGCGAGACCACGATCCGGTCGCCGGTATCGAGATCACCGACGGCATATTTCGCGCGCCGCCAGAACCGAACGAACGTCGCGCCGCGGATGCGGGACGCAAACTGCCGTGGCGTCACTTCGCGCAGCACGTCGGCCGCATGAACCGCCACCGCTTTGACCGTCGCGCCGCGCAGCAATGCTTCGAGGTCGCGCGCAATGGTCTCGACCTCCGGAAGCTCAGGCACCGCGCGCGCCGCCGGGATCCCGGCGGCGCGATGCCTCGCGCCAGCCGATGTCGCGCCGGAACTGCTTGCCGGCGAGCTGCACCGCGGCCGCGGCATCGCGGCTTCCCTGCTGCGCCTGCTCGAACGTGTCCGCGACGCTCGTGATTGCGAGGACCCGCCCACCCGCGGACGCCAGCGTGCCGCCTCCGTTCAGCGCGGTACCGGCGTGGAAGACGAGCACATCGCTCGACGAGTCCGGCAAGGCGATCGCATCGCCGCTTCGCACTTTTCCAGGATATCCCGCGGCGGCCACCACCGTGGTGACCGCGAACTTCCCGCTCCACGTGAGCGTCGTCGCGCCGAGCCCCTCACGCCTCGCGATCGCAAGCATGGACTCGAGAAGCGAGCCGCGCGTGACCGGAAGGACCGCTTGCGTCTCGGGATCGCCGAACCGGCAGTTGAACTCCACCACTTTCGGACCGGCGTCGGTCAGCATCAGTCCTGCGTACAGGAGTCCGCGAAAGGGCGTGCCACGCGCGTTCATCGCGGCGAGCGTGGGGAGCATGACCGTGCGCATCACCGTCTGCGTCAACGGGTTCGTGGCGAGCGACACGGGGGCGTATGCGCCCATGCCCCCGGTGTTGGGCCCTGTGTCGCCCTCGTTCAGCCGTTTATGGTCCTGCGCCGGAACGAGCATGATGCCACCCGTGCCGTCGGTGAGCATGAAGACCGAGAGCTCTTCGCCGCTCATGAACTCTTCCACGAGCACCTCGGCGCCTGCGTCGCCGAGCGTTCGCCTGTCGATGAACTCGTCGATCGTGCGCTCGGCCTCCGCGAGTGTTTCGCACACCACCACGCCCTTTCCGGCCGCGAGTCCCGTGGCCTTGATGACGACCGGTGCGCCGAGCGCGTGCGCGGCGCGCTTTGCGCTCGCGGCGTCGGAGTGGGTCGTGGCATGTGCGGTGGGCACGCCCGCCTCGCGCATCACGTCCTTCGCAAAACTCTTCGACGTCTCGAGCATGGCGCCCGCGGCGCTGGGCCCGAATGCGGGAACGCGTACCGCGTCGAGACGATCGACGAGCCCGGCGCCGAGCGGCGCCTCGGGGCCGACAAAAACCGCGTCGGCGCGTTCGGATTGTGCGAGTGCGACGAGGTTGTCGATGTCAGTCGCGCTGACAGCTACACACCGTGCGAGAGAAGCGATGCCGGGATTTCCGGGGGCGGCGATGATGTCGAGCGACGGATCGTCGCGTTTCAAGCGCCAGGCGAGGGCGTGCTCGCGCCCGCCGCCGCCCACCAGAATTACCCGGGTCACGCGTCCGGCTTGCCTCCGCCCTTGAACGCGTCGCTGAACGCGTCGCGCGCGCGGCCGAGCGCATCGGCCACGGTGTTGACCGCGGCGCGGGCCTTGTCGGAGTAGTGGTCCGCGGCCTCGCGAAGGTCGTTCTCCAGTGGACGATCCTTTTCCTGCCCGCGGCGCACGTAATCACCGGAGAGAATCTTCGCGTACTCTCCGCTATCGACGTAGCGTTGCAGCTCCGCCGCGCGCACGGTCGCAAACGGGTGATCGCGGAACGCCGTGTTCACGACCTTGAGCACCTTGTCCCACGCGCCGCCGTCGATTTCGTACTCGCGCGCCTGCACGAGGAACGTATCGAGATCGATCTTGTGGCTGCCCATCGTTCCGCCGCCCGCCATCTTGAGGAACGACATCTGCGCGACGCGAATGTCCTGGGTGCCGAGCAGCCCGGCTCGATCCGACGACAGCTCCGCCTTCCGGTACCACTCGAGCAGCGCAATCTGGAACGGCAGCATGGCCAGGCCGGCAAGGAAGGGAAGTCCGTTGAGGCCGACCATCAGAATGATCAACGCGATCGTGCGATATGTGGTGTGGCCGCTCATGATGTGGCCGATCTCGTGCGCGATGATGAAACGCAGCTCATCGGGCGTGAGCAGCTCGACCATGGCCGAGTTGATGACGATGAACGGCTTGTCGAAGCCGATCGCGTACGCATTCACTTCGGGCGACTGCCGGACGTAGAGCTGCGGCCGTTCCTGCCAATCGAGTGTCTCGAGCGCTTCGGTCAGCAGCTGGTCGATCTCGGGATACTGCGTCGGACCCACGCGCACCGAGTTCGCCGTGAACAGATGTCGCGCACTCCGCTCGCCGAACCAGCTCGCGATTCTGCGCACGATTTCATCGAAGCCCGGAATGGACCGCAGCGTGTTCAGTGCAGCGCGATCGGCCGGGTGCTCGTAGGCGACGAAGGAGATCTGGGTGAGCGGAATGCGGGGCATTGGGGGCGGCTCTGCGAGAGGATAGTGTCTGTACGAGGAAAAGGGCGGTGGAGTGACAGGGCTAGAGGGCTAGAGGGCTAGAG
>DASRAP010000035.1:0-4175 GCA_035638155.1 Gemmatimonadaceae bacterium
CCCTCGCAGTCGGAACGCAGGCCGAGAAGTTTCTCTTCTATAGAGGCGTCGCGAATTTCGACGTCCCGCTGACCGCGACGGTCTTCGGCGACGAATCGATTCGCGTGTCGAATCGCGGCAAGGATGCGATCCCGGTTGTCATTGCGTTCACCAATCGTGGCGGCAAGATCGGTTACCGCGTGGAGCGGAACGTGTCCGGCAGCGTGACGATTCCGGCGCCGCTCCTCGATCGCGACGTCGCCACGCTGCGCCAGGAGCTCGCGTCGATTTTGGCCGGCGAGGGTTTGTTCGCGAAGGAAGCGACCGCGATGGTCGAGACGTGGCGCGACACGTGGTTCGAGGAAGGGACGCGCGTGTTCTACGTGTTCCCGCGGGCCACGGTCGATGCCGTGCTCCCCGTAACCATCTGGCCGAAGCCGGCGAACATGGCGCGGGTATTTGTCGGACGCATGGACGTGATCACCCCCGCCATGGAGCGCGACGTCGCCGCCGCGTTCAAGGTGAATGACGCCACGACGCTCGCCAAGTATGGGCGTGTCCTCGGGCCAATCGCCGACCGGGTGCTCGCGGATACGCCTCTCCCCGCGGAACGGGCGGCGATCAGCCGCATCCTCAATTCGGTGCTGGCGGCGCAGGCGCGAGGCGGCACCGTCTGCCCCTAGGGGGTCAAAATTGCGTGCAACTGATTAGATTGGGCGATGCCTCCACGCGCCACTTTTACTGACTCGTTCGAGTTCGACGACGCGGGTCGTTCGTTTGTCTGCAGCCGGGAAGTCCTCCGCGCGTCAAGTGACGAAGCGTGGTGGTGGTTCCGGGTCTCCACCGACTCCCAGAACCGTTACGCGCCGTTCCGCGCGGAAGCCGGTGACACAAAGGCGTCCGTCCAGGCGCGCATCGTCGCCTATTGGGACGAGCTTCTCGTCCGCCGCGCGGCACCTCCCCCGGAGCGCATGCCCCAGCGCGGTCGCCCGCCCAAAGCCGTGGCAGCCGCTGCGGCTGAAGCAGCCGAGGCGCTCGACGAGGAGTAGGACCGCACCCGGTCCGCGCTGCAGAGGCCCCGTCGGCGTGTAAGCATTTCCCTGACGGGCGTCATCCGGATGTCACATGACGGTTGAGTGATCGTCTTCACTGCGATCAACTCGGCATGACGCCCGGCAAAAATCATATGAGACATCGCGGCATCGCACGGCGAATGAACGCCGTGACGCTCTGGTGCGTCGGCCTCGCGCTTGGTGGAACGAGCGCGCTGCTGGTCGTCCGCGATGCGCGCAGTGCGCGCTCAAATCTGGAAGCGCGTGGCACCGCCATCAGTTCAATGATTGCGAGCGCCGCGAACGTTGCGCTGGCCTCGAACGACACCTCGCTGCTGCGGGTGCTGGTTGGGCGTCTCAAGCACATCCCCGACGTCGCGTATGCCGCGGTCTTCGACTCCGCCGGCCGACCCGTCGAAGCGCGCACGTTCGCGGGCAGCGATACGCGATGGTACGAAGTGGTTGCGCCTGTGGTTCGCGCGCCCGACCCGTCGGAACGGCGGGACGAGACACAGCCTGAGGGGCCGCGCGTGCTTGGCCGCGTCCAGGTTGGTATGAACCTGGGTCCGACGTCCGCGCAGACCAGGCGCGAAATCATCACCGTGTCGATCGCGGTGGTGTTGCTGATGACGCTGTTCATGCTCGTCGCCACGATGCTCGCCGGGCGTATCACCGCGCCTCTCCCCAGACTGGTGTGGGCGGCCGAGGGTGTCGCGGCAGGACGACTCGACAAGGTGAGCGTTCCCGCGAGCGGCGACGAAGTCGAGCGACTGAGCCGCGCGCTCGACACACTCGCGCAGCGCTTGCGCGATGCGCGGGCAGCCGCCGATCAGTGGGAGCGCGAGGTCGACCAGCTCGTCGCCGAGCGGGTCAGCCACTTGAATGCGACGGCGACGGAAGCGGTGCGCCAGCGCGAACACGCCGAACGGGACAGCAGGACCAAATCGCAGTTCCTGGCGAACATGAGCCACGAGATCCGCACGCCCATGAACGGCGTGCTCGGCATGCTCGAGCTCGTGAAGCAGACCCAGCTGCCCGAGCGCACGGCACGCTTCGTTGATACCGCGCACCGGTCGGCCGAGGCGTTGCTGCAAATCCTCAACGACATCCTGGATTTCTCGAAGATCGAGGCGGGCAAGCTCGAGCTGCATCCGACGGACTTCGATCTGCGCCAGGAAGTCGAAGACGTGTGCGAAATGCTCGCGCCGCGCGCGCACGAAAAGGGGCTCGACGTCATCGCGGACATTCCGAGTGACATCCCGACGAACGCCCACGGCGACGTCATGCGCATCCGCCAGGTGCTGATCAACCTCATCGGCAACGCAATCAAGTTCACGGAAAGCGGATCGGTCACCATTCGCGTGGCGCTCGACGGCGCGGACGCTGATCGCGTCAAGTACGATGTCACGGTGATGGACACGGGAATCGGGATGACCGCCGACGTCATCAAGAAGCTCTTCGAGCCCTTCGTGCAGGCGGACGCTTCGACGACACGGCGCTTTGGCGGCACTGGACTTGGCCTGGCCATCTGCCGGCAACTCGTCGAGCAGATGGGCGGGACGCTCGGGTGCACGAGCACGCCGGGCGCGGGGTCTGTGTTTCGTTTCAGCGTCGCCCTCGGTCGAAGGCAATCGCCGGTGTCGCCCGACACGGATGCGGAGGCGCTCCGCGGCCGCCGCGTGCTGATCATCGACGACAACCCGATCAACCGGGAAGTGTTGCGCGAACAGGTGGCCGGGTGGGGAATGGCGAGCGACGAAGCTGCCGACGGCAGCTCGGGCCTCGAGAAGCTGCGCTCGACGGTTGCGCACGCGCCGTTCGACGCGGTGATCCTCGATTACGCGATGCCGGGGATGGATGGCGGTGAAGTCGCGCGCGCGGTGCGGGCCGATCCGCTGCTCAAGCGCACCCCCCTGCTGCTCCTGAGCTCCACGAATGGTGTCTCGCACGCTCGCAGCGACACGACGCCTGTGGACGCCGTGCTCTCGAAGCCGGCGCGCATGCGTGAGCTTCGCACCCGGCTCGCACACCTCACCTCCTCAACCCATCCGACGCGCACACGGCGCTCGGGTGAAGTGACGGATCTCGCCCCGTGGGTCGGGCGTCACGTGCTGGTCGTCGAGGACAACGAAGTCAACCAGCGCGTGATCGGAACGATGCTGGAGAACCTTGGTTGCGAAGTCCGCGTTGCGGCGCACGGTGCGATCGCCGTCGAGATCGCGTCCACGCTCAGGTTCGACCTCATCCTCATGGACGTGATGATGCCTGTCATGGATGGGATCACAGCCACGCGCGAGATCCGGCGAATCGAAGGGGGCCTGAGGACCCGCAGCCCGATCGTTGCGCTCACCGCGGCGACGCTCGGTGATGAGCGCGCGCGGTGCCTGGCCGCCGGCATGGATGGATTTCTCGCGAAGCCGTTCCGCCACGCGGATCTGCTGAGCGTACTCAAGGAATGGATGCCGCGTGGACCGGTGCGCGCGACACCGTCGAGAAAGGCGGCTGCCGTTCGCGAATCATCCGATGTCATTGATGAAGCCGCGATCGAGAGTATTCGATCGTTCCCGGGCGGTGACCGCATTCTCGCCGAGACGGTGAAGGCCATGACGGCCACGATGCCGGACAAGCTGCGCGAGCTCGAGACCGCGGTCGAGCACGGGAACCGCGTGAGTGTCAGGGCACAGGCGCATTCGCTGAAATCGAGTACGGGCATGCTGGGAGCAACACGGCTCTCCACGCTGCTGCGCACGCTGGAAACGGATGCGGATGTGGCAGATCTCCCGAAGCTGGAAGGAATCCTCGGCGAAATCGTGACCGAGTACGATGCTGCGGAAACCGCATTGCGCGAGCTCGTCGGATCTGATTTATCCACGGCGGCATAACCGATGGCCAAGCGAAACGTGGTGCTCGTTGTCGATGACGATGTCGTCGCCCGGACGATGGTCGTCGCTCTGCTCCGCGCTGCCGGGCTCGACGTGCTGGAAGCGGGCGACGGCACGACGGCGCTCAAGCTTGCCGTTGAGCGCCGTCCGAATCTGATTTTGCTCGACCTCGGCTTGCCGGGCATGGACGGATTCGACGTGTGCGCCCGTATCCGCGCGCGTGACGAGATCGGCGAGACGCCGATTCTCGTGATGACGGGCC
>DASRAP010000036.1:0-12444 GCA_035638155.1 Gemmatimonadaceae bacterium
TTCGAGAGCGCGAGGACCGGCGATATCGCGGGCTCCGCACGGTACTGCGCCATCCGCTCTCGAAGTGGGCATACCGCCTGCTCCATCCGGACATCGGCATGTGGCTCGCGTTCAGAAGCTCGCACACGAGCCGGGCAACGCGCCCGCGCGACGGCGGTGCGGGCCTCCGATCGGTGGCGCAGAACGTGCTTGCCGAACGGCGCGACCTCGATCTCGTCGTGCTGGGACACTCGCACGTCCGCACGCTCGAGCGCGTCCCCACCGGCGGCGTGTTCGCGAACCCCGGATGCTGGCTGGACCTTCCCGCGTTTCTCGCCATCGACGACGCGACGATCGAGCTGCGCGAGTGGAACGGTTCAGCCGAGGGTCACCGTCTCGACGCGCTCGATCGCGGCGCCAAGAAAGCGCTGACCAACGCGTAGGAATTGCGCCGGCGCGTCGGATGCGACGAACCGGTGCGCCGGGTGATCACCGTCGGGCGCGCGCAGGTGCTTCATGTCGAGCACGCGCGCGACGGCGTCCGCGGTCGCCTCGGCGCTGTCGATGAGCGCAACGTCGGCGCCGAGTATTTCCCCGAGCAATCCCCGCATGAGCGGGTAGTGCGTGCATCCCAGCACGACCGCCTTCACATGTGCGGCCATGAGCGGCGCCAAATACTCGCGCGCGATGAGCTTTGTTGCCGGATGATCGACCCATCCCTCTTCCACGATGGGAACGAACAGCGGACACGCCTGCGACACGACGGTGGCGTCAGGCGCGTGCGTCCAGATCTCCCGTGCATATGCCCCCGACGCGATCGTGCCGGACGTTCCAATGATCCCGATTGGTCCGCTGCGGGTTACCGCGAGCGCGGCCTTCGCGCCGGGCTCGATGACACCAATGATGGGAAGCTCGAAGTGCTCCCGGAGATCCGTGAGTGCGTGTGCGGTGGCGGTATTGCACGCGATGACCACGACCTTTACGCCCTGCGCACGCAGCCAATCCGTGATCTCGCGCGAATACCGCCGCACCGTATCGGGACTCTTTGGTCCGTAGGGCACGCGCGCTGTGTCGCCGAAATAGACGACGCTTTCTTCCGGCAGCCGCCGCGTGAGCGCACCGACCACCGTCAGGCCGCCAATACCGGAATCGAAAACGCCGATCGGCGCCGGACTGCTCACCGGTCCGTCACCAGTGGACCCGCGCAGAGATCATCGCGCCGGCCCCGAACGGTCTGAACTGCACCTGCGCCGGCAGCTCCCAGAGATGCGCCGCCACGAGTGCGTCGATCGCCGCGAACATGTGGTTGAAAATGAGCAGCGCCTTCCAGTCTTCGAGGTGCGTTTTCCGCGCACGCACGCGATCGGTGTTGTAATGATTGAACGACCACGTCGCCACCGCGGGCAGGCCGGTCTTCTCGTCGATCTGCGGCAAGCCCGTCGCCGGCTCGATGACGTACGTGAGCGGCGTGGAGTCGTTGTGGAACGCGCGCGCGATCTGGAGATCGTGCCGCGACTTGGCGTACATCACGAGGCCCACCGATTCCGCGAACATGAAAATCGCACCGGTTCCGCGATGCAGCGCCGACTGCGCGATACCGGGAACGATCGCAGACGCGATGAACGCATGCTTCGGCGAGATCGGCGGCTTCGAGATGGCGCGAATGCCCGTATCCGCGGGTGGTTTTGCGGGAACCTGGGCGGGCAGGACTGACGTCACGCACGCGAACGCGAGCAGCGCGAGGAGCGTCGGCAACATGCGCCTCGTACGCGGGGAGAACGCGCGTGGCGGGAACGCGTGGGAATCGAACCCACCCAACCCGACCAAGTCAGGTCGCATCAGTTTTGAAGACTGAGAAAGCCACCAGGCCTCATTCGTTCCCATCGCACGCGTCGTTCACGGCTCTCTTCGCTACCGGACGATGAGGAGCGCGTCACCGCGCGATCGCACGCGTCCGACTTCAGCGGCTTGCGGAACGCGTGCGCGAAACGCCGGGACGTTATCCCGCGCGAGCGCGACGAGCAACCCGCCGGAGGTTTGGGGATCGAGCAGAATGTCGCGCTGAGCGGCGCCCGCTGTTCCCCAATCAGTAGAATCGCTCACGAAGCGGTCGTTGCGATCGGCGCCGCCGGTATGCACGCCGTCAGCGAGAGACTCGAGCACGCCCGGGAGCACGGGCAGCGCGGCCGCGTCGATCTCGATACTTACGTTCGAGGCGCGCGCAATGTGCAGCGCGTGCCCGAGGAGACCGAAACCGGTGACATCCGTGGCGCAGCGAACCCCGCACTCCCGCGCCGCGCGGCTCGCGGCGGCGTTGAGCGTCGTCATTGACGCGATGAACGCGCGGTGATGCGCATCATCAAGGCGCCCGCGTTTTGCCTGCGTGGCAAGAATGCCGGTGCCGAGCGATTTGGTGAGCAGGAGGACATCGCCGGGGCGCGCGTTGGCGTTGGTCATGATGTGCGCAGGATCGACGCGTCCCGTCACGGCGAGCCCGAACTTCACCTCGTCGTCGGTGATCGTGTGGCCGCCAACGATGAGTGCGCCCGCTTCGTGCACCACGGCTTCGCCGCCGCGCAGAATGTCGGACAGCACAGATGTGGGAAGCACGTCCGACGGGAACGCGCTGATCGCAAGTGCGGTGAGCGGTTCGCCGCCCATTGCATATACGTCCGAGAGTGCGTTCGCGGCGGCGACGCGGCCGAAATCGAACGGATCGTCGACGATCGGCGCGAAGAAATCGACGGTTTGCACGAGTGCGACACCCGGCGCGGCGAGAAACACCGCGGCGTCGTCGAATGTGCCGTGTCCGACGAGCAGCCGGGGATCCGGCCGCGGCGCGAGCGCGCTCAGCGCATTCGCGAGATCGGTCGCACCCATCTTCGCGGCGCAACCTGCGCAGCGCGCGAACTGTGTCAGTCGTACGGCGCCCGGAGCCGCTTCCCGCAGCGCGACGGTCACGGTCAGGCAATGCGCGCGATGAGGTCGATTTCGACGAGCACGTTTCGCGGAAGCCCCGCTGCCTGCACGGTCGAGCGCGCGGGCCGCGAATCGCCGAGGTGCCTGGCGTAGACCTCGTTCATCGCCTTGAAGTGCGCCATGTCGCTCAGGTACACCGTCGTCTTGACCACGTGCCCCCAATCCGCGCCGGCGGCCTTCAGCACGGCAGACAGATTCTGCATCACGCGCTGCGTCTGGCTCGTGACGTCCCCCGGCACGATTTCCATCGTTGCGGGATCGAGCGCAATCTGGCCGGCGGTGAACAAGAATCCGCCGGAGACGATGGCCTGGGAATACGGGCCGATGGCGGCGGGAGCGTCCTTGGTTGCTACGGTCGTGAGGTCGGCAGACATGAACGGCAAATAGAAGAGGAAACTGAAATGGAAGCGTCAAATTCAAACTGAAGATTCAGACTGAGAACCGCTCACCTCGAAGCTAGGCGGACACCTTCTCTCGATCCAGTCCGAAGATCGCCCGCGCGTTCGCGGCAACCAGCGCACTCATCGCCTCCACGCTCGCAGAGCGCGCGCGTGCCACGTGCTCGAGCGTCTTCGCCGCGTACGCGGGCTCGTTCCGCTTTCCGCGGTACGGCACCGGCGCGAGATACGGCGCGTCGGTCTCCACGAGAATGCGATGATCGGGGACCATGCGGACGAGATCGTCGTCCGCCCATTTCTTGAACGTGATGACACCCGCGAACGACACGTACCAGCCGGCGGCCAGCGCTTCTTCCGCGAGCACCGCGGGCCCGGTGAAGCAGTGGAGGATTCCCTTCACTCCCGCGGCGGCCGCGTCGCGCACGGCGCCGCGCATATCGGCGTCGGCCTCGCGCGTGTGCACCACCAGCGGCCGCGCGCATTCGCGGGCGAGGTCGATCTGCTTTGAGAGCGTCCGTCGCTGCACGTCGCGCGGGGAATGATCGTAGTGGTAATCCAGCCCGCACTCGCCGATCGCGACCGCGCCGGCCGCGACCGCGGCCCGGATCTCGTCGGCAGTTCGCGCATCGTCGAAAGACGCCGCTTCGTGCGGATGCACACCGCACGTGAACCACACGAAACCCGGGTGCGCCGCGGCAATGGCCGCCGCGTCGTGTGCATCAGCGGTCGTCGTCGCGATACACGTGATGCCGCTGCACCCCGCGGCGCGCGCCCGTGCAACCACCTCGTCCCGATCCGCGGCGAACGCGGGATCGGCGAGGTGGGCGTGCGAGTCGAACATGGCGAGTGCCCGATGACGGGCAATCGTTCAGTTCGCGGGCGACTTCTGCTGGCGTCCCCGGGGAGCGGGCTTGGCTGGTGATCCCGCAGCGGCCGGCGCCGACGCCGCGCGCACCCGCGCCGCGCCTTCGGCACGCGGGAACTTGTGCTCGATCCAGAGCAGCACCGGCGAGGCGATGTACACGGAGCTGAACGTGCCCGTGAAGATGCCGAACGACATCACCCACGCGAACGGCCGGATCGTTTCGCCGCCCCAGATGAGCAGCGTGAGCGTCGCCGCGAGCGCCGTCGTGTGCGTGAGCACCGACCGCGGCAGCGTTTCGTTCACGGAGCGGTTGAGCAGATCGTAGAGCGACTCGCGGCGTGTCTTGTGCAGATTCTCGCGTACGCGGTCGAAGATGATGATCGTGTCGTTCAGCGAGTAACCGATCACAGTCAGGATGCCGGCGATGACCGTGAGCGAGACTTCGAGGTTGAGGAGCTTGATGAAGGCGAGCGTCGCGAAAATGTCGTGAGCCGTCGCGGCGACAGCAGCGACGCCAAAGCGCCACTCGAACCGCCACGCGAGGTACGCGAGCGTGATCCCGAATGAGACGAGGATGGCGATGAGCGCGCCGCGCGCGAGCTCACTCCCCACGCGCCCGCCGATGGCATCCGTCTGCTCGACGTGGAACTTGTCGCCGAACGCCGCGGTCAGCGCGGCCTGAATCTTCGCCGCGACACCTTCCGCGCCGCCGCTCTGCGTGGTCTCGGCTTCGCGAGCCTTGATCACGTATTCCGATTCGCCGCCGAACTGTACGGCTTCGGCATCCGGCAGCCCGCCCTGGCGCAGCGCCTCATGCAGCTTCACCGATCCCGGCGGCTCCGCGAATTTCACCTGCACCACCGTGCCACCGGTGAACTCGATGCTGTAGTTGATGCCCTTGAGGACGAGCGGCACCATTCCGGCGAGCACGAACGCGACGGTCAACCCGACGGCGATCCGCCAGTACCGGATGAAATCGATCTTGGTGTCGTGAAGGATTCGAAACATTTCAGATACTCAGTGTCTGGGTCTCTCCCGCACGGGAGAGGTAGATCATGTAGAACGTCCGCACGACGAAGATCGCGGTAAAGAGCGACGCCGCGATACCGGCGAGCAGCGTGACCGCGAATCCCTTCACGGGCCCCGTTCCGAAGTTGTACAGCACGGCGGCTGTCAGGGCGGTCGACACGTTCGAATCGATGATCGCGCTCATGGCGTGCCGGAAGCCTTCGTCGATCGCAAGGCGCACGGTCTTTCCGCCGACCAGTTCCTCGCGTATGCGCTCGAATATCAGAATGTTCGCGTCGACCGCGATACCGATGGAGAGCACGAAGCCGGCGAGACCGGGCATCGTGAGCGTTGCGTCGAATCCCGCGAGAATCGCGAGCGTGAACAGGATGTAGAACATCAGCGCCGCAACAGCCAGCAGCCCCGAGAAGCGGTAGTACACGAGCATGATCAGGACCACGAGCACGACGGCCGCGATGCCCGCGTGCATGCCCGCGTCGATCGAATCCTGGCCGAGCGACGGACCGATGGTTTTGAGCTGCTCGATCTTGAGGGGCGCCGGCAGCGAGCCGGCACGGAGCACGAGCGCGAGATCCTGCGCTTCTGAGATCGACCGGCCGCGGCCCAGCTGGATTTCGCCGCGCGCGCCGATCGCTTCATTGATCGTCGGCGCCGTGACGACCGTGTTGTCGAGCACGATCGCCATGAAATCGTGCACGTGCTTTGACGTTTGATCGCGGAACCGGCGGCCGCCTTCGTTGTTGAACTGGAAGTTCACAACGGTGCCGCGCTGCGGATCCTGCTGCGGGCTCGCCTTCTCGAGGTACTGGCCGTCGATGATGGCGCGCTCATCGAGCACGTAGAAGTAGCGAATGGGCGATCCCGCCGTGTCCGCGGACCAGCGAATGACCTTGCCGGGCGGAATCACCGCCTTGATCGCGGAGTCGTTGAACGCACGGTCGAAGAGCGGAAAATCCTTCGCGTCGATCGCGTATTTCCCGGGCATTTCAACCGCGTGCACCTTCGTCGAGAACGGGCCGTTGCCGACGGAATCCTTCTTGGCGGTGGAATCTTTCTTACCCGTGTCCGCCTTCGTGAAGAGGGACTTGGAGCCCGCCGTCGAGGCCGTGTCTCCCGGCTTCGCCGCGGTGATCCCGCGCTCCTTCAGCACCGCGTCGAGACGCCCGGCCACCCGCTCCAGCGCCTGGGTTTCGTCGGTGATCTGGAACTGAAGGTGCGCCTGCTGCTGCACGAGCGAGCGCGCACGATCGGGATCGTTCAGACCGGGAAGCTCGACGATGATGCGGTCGGTGCCCGCCTTCTGGATGATCGGCTCGGACACACCGAACTGGTCCATGCGGTTGCGCACGACCTTGAGGGCCCGGTCAATCGCATCGGCCTTGTTGTCGACGGTCCCCTTGGACTCGTCGATGCCGAGCAGGATGTACATGCCGCCCTGAAGATCGAGCCCCCGCTTGAGCGGAACGGCCCGGACGGTATCGTACGTGAAATTGCCTTCGGCGTTGCGGACGCGCTCGACGACGTGTCGCGGAAACAGCCAGAAAAGCGACGCGACGACGCAGAGCCCGATCGTCAGAAGGCGGTATTTGAGTTTTGCCATCGGCTGGAGCTGGTCAAAGACAGACTGGGAAAGTTAGCAGCTACCGGGGGGAGGAGCCAATGCCTGTGGGGGTATCGGCGAGGGCTTTTCTGGCCGCCGCGTCGTCCCGGGACAGCTGCTCGGTGAGCTCGGCGGGTGAGGAGAACTTGCGGGTTTCGCGAAGTCGCTGGACCAGATCGATGCGGACGCGCGCTCCGTAGAGATCGAGGTTCGCGTCGAAGAGGTGCGCCTCGAGCCGCGGCGTCGAATCGTCGAACGTGGGCCGGGGGCCCAGATTCATCATCCCGCCGTAGACGCCCTGCGGCGTCTGCACCCGGACGGCGTAGACACCGCCCGGCGGCAGGAGCTTTCGCGGCGATTGTGCCGCGAGGTTGATGGTGCGGAACCCGAGCGTGCGGCCTCGCCCCGCCCCGGCCTCCACGACTCCCGACACGGAATAGCGGCGCCCGAGCGCCTGCTCGGCCCGGTGCAGATCGCCACCTGCGATCGCGCGACGGATGGCCGTCGACGAGTACGGGTGCCGGTCATCGGTTCCCACGGGATCGATGACGTTGAGCGTGAATCCGCGCGAGGCAGCGAGCGTGCGCAGCACGTCGACGTTTCCGCCGCGATTGCGGCCGAATCCGTGGTCGTGGCCAATCAGCAACTCGCGCATGCGCGTGCGGCGGATCAGCACGTCATCCACGAATTGCTCGGCGGAATACGTCGCCAGCGTTGGCGTGAATGGCAGCACGACCACGTAATCGACGGGGCACGTCGCGAGCGCTTCGAGTTTCTCGTCACCGACGGTTAGGAGCGGCGGAGCGGCAGATGGGTTTACTACCTCGAGCGGATGTGGATCAAACGTCACCAGCACGGACTTGAGCCCCGCGCGCCGCGCGGACGCTGCAAGACGTTCGAGCACATCACGATGCCCGAGGTGCACGCCGTCGAACGTGCCCACGGTCAGGACGGTGCCGGGAATTTCCGGGGGGAGCGCCGTCATACGTGCCTCACGCGCGCGTCATGCGTGAGCGCCGGCCGCCGCCGCAGGGCGCATGACGACCTTGGGCTGCCAGCGGTCCGCGCGGCGTTCCGCAACGGCAACGAGCACACCGGATTCTCCATTCACGAGTGCCGCGACGGACGCGTCGCCCTCGGCGGGAATGTCGATGCCGCGCACGATCGCGCCGAGCTGCTCGCTCGTGAGCACGACACGCGGAAACTGCGGCACAGCGTCCACCGCGGGACGCACGGTGACGCGGCCATCGCGGAGATCGGCGAGCGTCACGGCGCCATCGACTGAGAACGCCCCGCACTGGACGCGGCGCAGCGCGGAGAGGTGCGCGGCGCTGCCCGCCGCCCGCGCCAGATCGCGCGCGAGCGCGCGCACGTACGTTCCACCGCTGCACGATACGCGTACGCGCAGCGCGCGAACGGCGCCGGCGTCCTCGGTCCACTCGAGCGGCTCCCAGGAATCCACGCGAACCGTCACGGGCGCGAGCGGCACGTCGATGCCCTTGCGCGCGAGCTGGTACGAACGGCGGCCGCCCACCCGCTTGGCGGAATACGCCGGCGGCACTTGCGACACGCTCCCGGTGAACGTGGGCAGCGTCGCGAGGATGGTCTCGCGCGATGGAAGCGGCGCTTCGCGCGTCACTGCGCCGTGCAGATCTTCGGTCTCCGTTTCCGCGCCGAACGCCGCGGTCGCCTCGTACACCTTCGGATCGCCCGGCACATAGCGAAGCAGCCGCGTGGCGCGTCCGACCATCATCACGAGCAGCCCCGTCGCGAAGGGGTCGAGCGTGCCCGTGTGGCCGATGCGTTTTTCGCCGAGCGCGCGCCGCGTCGCGAGCACGATGTCGTGCGACGAGACTCCCGCCGGCTTGTCGACACAGACCACGCCGTCAGGCGTCAGAGCTTCCGCCATCACGCGCCGGCCCGCCGTCGCGAACCTGGTTGAGCAGCGCATCGATACGCGCCGCGCGCTGCACGCTGTCGTCGAGCTTGAAGGTGATCTCGGGGGCCACGCGCAGCCGGAGCGCGCGGCCGAGCACTCCGCGCAGGTGCGTCGCGAGCGACCTGAGTCCCTCGAGCGTTGCCTCGCGTTCGGCCGGGGTGCCCAGGATGCTCACGAACACGACGGAATTCCGGAGATCGCGCGTCGTGTCGACGCCCGTGACCGTCACGAGCCCGACGATACGCGGATCCTTCGCGCTCTCGCGAAGAAACGTCGCGACCTCCGCACGAATCGCTTCGGCGACGCGATCAGCGCGCCGTGACGGACTCGGCATGGCGGCCCTCCTTCGCCCGCTTACGCTGACGCAGGCGCGTCGGCGTCGGCGAGCGTGCGCGCCACCGCTTCCGTGCGATAGCACTCGATCATGTCGCCGACCTTGATGTCGTTGAAGTTCTCGATCGCGATACCGCACTCGAAACCTTCCTTCACTTCTTTCACGTCGTCCTTGAACCTGCGCAGCGAGGCGAGCGCCCCTGCATAGACCTCGACTCCGCCGCGGATGACACGCGCGCGTCCCGTGCGAACAATCGTGCCCGAACGCACCATGCAACCCGCGATCGTGCCGATCTTCGACACCTTGAACGTGTCGCGCACCTCCGCTTCGCCCACGATGACTTCTTTCTCGTCGGGGCGCAGCATGCCTTCGATCGCTGCCTTGACGTCGTTGACCGCCTCGTAAATGATCTTGTAGAGGCGGATGTCGACGCCCTCGCGCTCCGCGGCCGCGCGCGCCTTTGAATCGGGGCGCACGTGGAACCCGAGAATGATCGCGCCCGAGGCTTTCGCCAGCTGGATGTCGCTCTCGGTGACCGCGCCGACGGCGCGCTGCACGACTTCGACGTCGACCTCGGGATTGGTCAGCGCCTGGAGCGCGTCGGCGAGCGCTTCCGCCGGGCCGCCCTGGTCCGCCTTGATGAGAATCTTGAGCGAGCGGCGTTCCCCCGCCGCGGCCTGCGCCATGAACGACTCGAGCGACATGCCGGCCTTGCTCGTGCGACGGCTCTTCGCTTCGCGATCCAGCCGTTCGCGGCGCTGCGCGATCTCGCGCGCTTCGTTCGCGTCGGTGACGACCTGAATCTGGTCGCCGGCCATCGGCACGCCCTGGAGCCCGAGCACCTGCACCGGAATCGCCGGTCCAGCGCTCTTCACCGGCTTGCCACGTTCGTCGAGCAACGCGCGCACGCGGCCGGAGTGCATGCCACAAATGAATGCGTCGCCGACCTTGAGCGTGCCGTTCTGCACGAGCACGGTCGCCACGGGGCCCTTGCCGGGATCGAGCTGCGCTTCGATCACGGTTCCCGTCGCGTTCCTGGTCGGGTTCGCCTTGAGGTCGAGAATTTCCGCTTGCAGCAGCAGCTGGTCGAGCAGCGAGTCGACGTTCTTGCCCGTCTTCGCCGAAATTTCGGTGGACAGCGTCTGGCCGCCGAATTCCTCGAGCACGACTCCGTGCTGGAGCAGTCCCTGCTTCACCTTCTGCGGATTCGCCGACGGCAGATCGACCTTGTTGATCGCAACGATCATCGGCACACCGGCATTCTTGGCGTGCGAAATCGCTTCGACTGTCTGCGGCATCACGGCGTCATCGGCCGCGACGACGAGCACGACGATGTCGGTCACCTGCGCGCCGCGCGCGCGCATCGCGGTAAACGCCTCGTGGCCCGGCGTGTCGAGGAACGTGATTTCCTTGTTGTTCGGCAGGTCGACGTGGTACGCGCCGATGTGCTGCGTGATACCACCCGATTCGCCTGCGACGACGTTCGTGCGCCGAATGAAGTCGAGCAGCGACGTCTTGCCGTGGTCGACGTGACCCATGATGGTCACGACCGGCGGGCGTGATGCGAGCGACTCCGGCGCATCCGGTGCTTCGGTTTCCGTGTTCGACGCCGCGTACTCCTCTTCGCGGACGGCCTGGAAGCCGAACTCCAGTGCGATGAGCTCGATCTGATCGAAGTCGAGGCGCTGGTTGATGGTCACCATCATGCCGAGCGTCTTGAACGCGAAGGACACGATCTCCGTCGCGGGCACGCCGAGCGTGGACGCGAGCTCGCTGACGGTGATGAATTCGTTGACGCGAACTGTCTTGCGCTCGCGCTCCGCGGCGTCGAGGCGAGCCTGCTCGAGCAGCTCGCGCGACTCGGACCCGTCGGACCGGCGCGGGCCGCGTCGCGCAGGCGCGCCGCGCAGCTCACGCATCGTCTTCGACAGATTTGCCGCCACCGCTTCCTGATCCGCGCCGCGCTTGCCCTTTCGGCCGCGCCGGCCGCCGCGATCGGACGGGGCTTGGCCACCGGGCTGTGAACGCGTGCCCATGCCACCGCCGCCACCGCCTCCACCACCGCCGCCACTGCCGCTGCGCGCATCACGCACACCTGCGGCGCCGGGACCGCCCGGCGTCGCCGACGCGATCGGCCGAGGCATCCCCGGTACAACGGGCTTCGGCCTCGGCGCACCAGGCACGACAGGCCGGGGGCGCGGACGGTCCGGCAGCGAAAGGCCGCTGGGTCCGACCGCGCGCGGAGTCGGCGCGGGCGCCGGCGGCGCTTCTACCACCGGTGCGTCCGCCACAGCGGCGGCTTCGGCTTGTTCGCGCGCCTGCGCGGCGGCGAGCGCTTCCGCAGCGGCTTCCGCTTCAGCGGCGGCCTTGGCCTCGGCGAGCGCGCGCTCCGCGGCTTCAGCCGCGACGCGTGCTTCGACCGCCGCGGCTTCCGCGGCTTGCTGCTCGGCAACCACCGCTGCCGCCGCGTCCGCCGCTGCCTGCTCGGCTTCGACGTCAACGCGCCGGCGGCGGCGGATACCAGGCTTCGGTTCCTCGACCGGAGGAGGCGGCGGCGGTTCTTCCTTCACTGCCTTGCGCTTCGGCGCGGCCGGAGCCGCTGCAGGATCTGCGGCCGCGCGGCGACGGCGAGCCGCGCCGGCCTCGGTCGCGGGCTTCTCGGCACGCGCGCGCTTCTCGCGCTCCCAGCGCGCGCGCACGCGCGCGATCTGGTCGTCCGTCAGTGCGCTCATGTGGCTGCGCACCGAGACGTCCATCGACCGCAGGAGCGCGAGAATCTCGTCGCTCGAGATGCCGAATTCGCCCGCCAGATCGTTTACACGAAGCTTGCTCAAACGTCCTCCTGGACTGCCTATCGCGCGCCGCCCATCGCCGCGCGAATACCGTTCGCCAGTGCCGCGTCGACAACCCCGACCGCCGCGGTTTCACTCTTGCCGATTGCGGCCCCAAGTTCGGCCCGCGTCGGTCCTTCAATGCATTCGATGTTCTTCGCGGTGAGCAGCGGAACGACTTTCGCTCTGCTGTGCCGCGATACATCCGATCCCATCACGACGAGCGCGAGCCGGCCGCGTGTTGCCGCGGACCGCACGAGATCGACGCCGCTCACCACCGTTCGTGCGCGCGCGCCGAGTCCGAGAAGTCCGAGCACCTTTCGCCGGGTCACGTCGTCCATCACTCCGTCAGGCGGCCGACGCGCCGGCGCTGCCGTCGCCTCCGGCCTGTTTGTCGCCCGCCGCTGCGTCCTCCGCCGGCGCTTCTTCCGTCGTCAGTTCGTCGATGAACGCCATCAGCCGGTCCGCTTCTTCCGGCGCGATGCCCGGC
>DASRAP010000037.1:0-3094 GCA_035638155.1 Gemmatimonadaceae bacterium
TTCTGTCGTTATGTCTGAACGGGCGTCAGCCGGACAGGCCGAACTGCCGCAATTTCTTGCGCAGCGTGCCCCGGTTGATCCCGAGAATGGCGGCGGCGCGGCACTGGTTGCCGGAGGAGTAGTCGAGCACCGCGCGGAACAGCGGTTCCTCGACCTCGCGCAACACCAGGTCGTACATGTGCGCCGGCTTGTGGCCGTTGAGATTGGAGAAGTAATCGGAGAGGGCCCGCTCGGCGTGGTTGCGCAGCGGCACTTCGAGCGTGCCATTGCGACCGGAATCTTTTCGGGTCCGAGAAGTTTTCGCCGTCATGCCAGTCGCCCCATCGTCAGTGCCCGAGCCTGAACACTCTCAACTCATCGTTCTGCACACGCTGCAATACCTCCCCAGGTTGCAGCGGTGGCCTCGTCGTCGATCAGACGATCGAGACATTTTTTCGTCAACGCAAACTGCGACGCCGACGTAGAGGCCGCCATCAACTCCCGACGGACATCGGGTGCATCCTGCAACTTTCCGAAATACCAACCGAGGTGTTTGCGCGCTACCCGAACGCCAGTCTCTTCGCCGTAAAACTCGTAGAGGGATTCGAGGTGCGCGAGGATGGTATCGCAAATTTTTCGAAGTGGAAGTGCGGGCGCATTTTTTCCGTGAGATAAAAAATAATTGACATCACGGAAGATCCACGGCGAGCCGTGAGCGGCGCGGCCGAGCATTACTCCTGTTGCTCCGGTGAAATCAAGCACCGTGCGCGCCTTTTGTGCGCTGTCGATGTCGCCATTTGCGAATAACGGGATGCGAATGCGTGATCTGATTTCGCGAATGGTTTCGTACTCGGCGTCACCGTCATAAAAATCTTCGCGCGTGCGTCCGTGCACGGCGAGCGCTGCGATGCCACAGGATTCAGCCAGTTGCGCGATCCGCACGCCATTACGCAGATCGCGACGGAAGCCGGTGCGCGTCTTCAGTGTCACAGGAACGCTGGATGCGGCAACCACCGTGCTCAGGATCTTCGCAACCAGCGGCTCGTCGGTGAGTAACGCCGAGCCGCACAAGCGGTTACAGACTTTTTTTGCAGGACATCCCATGTTGATGTCGATGATCTGCGCGCCGAGATCGATATTGCGGCGTGCGGCCTCTGCAAGCGCCTCGGCATCGGAGCCCGCGAGCTGCACCACGCGTGGCTCGGGCTCGCCTTCTTGGTTCATGCGCGCCTGGGTTTTCTTCGTCGTCCACAGGCGCACGTCACTCGTGATCATTTCTGACGCCGCGAGTCCCGCGCCGAAGGACCTCGCCAACACCCGAAAGGGACGATCGGTGACACCGGCCATGGGCGCGAGCACCACGTTGGAGTCCAACGTGTAAGAACCGATCTTCATGGATTCCGAGTCCGACTAACCGGCGGCGCGGCGCCGCACATCGTTGGCGCAGCCGATCGCGCCCGACTCCGAGCGCAGGCAGGCGTCGATCTCGAAGCCGATCGCGGCCTTGCCAGGATCGATTACGTGCAATTCGGCGTCGATGCGCTGATCGGGCTCGAGCAGGCGCTGACCCGCGGCCCGTCGCGGCAGGTACTCCTCGGGTTCGAGATCGCGCGTCGCGACGGCGTTGCCATAACGATCCTGCAAGGTCAGTCGCAACAGCGGCAACGGCTGCACGCGCTCGCTGTCGTTCTGCACCGACAGCCTTACGCGAAGTCGCGTGCCTTCGCTGCCCTCGGCCTCGGCGCCGAGTTGCTTGACCGAATACGCGTTGAGATCCCAGCGCGGCGTGAGTGCCACGTGGAACCATCCGTACACCTTGCTCACCAGCGGGCCAATGGAAGGATTCAAGACCAGGTCCTGGCGGTTCGCGTGCAGCACCTGCAGGAGCAGCACCACCGCGAGCACCGACACGCCCGTGACGTACTGCCACGCCGGCCTGCGCGGGGCCGCAGGCTTGAGCAGCGGCTCGAGCGCCGTGTCGCCGCTCGCGGCGGACACGCCCTTGACGTCGCGCGCCGCTTGTACCAGCGGAGATTCATCGCCGTCGGCATCGCCCGCGGTCTCGAGCACGTGATGCTCTGCGGTGCGGGCATGCATGGCTTCCGCTTCGGCTTCGGCGAACATTTCCCGGACCCATGCGGGATCCTGCTTCTCGACTTGCTGCTCCAGCTCCGGCTCGAGTTCAGGCTCGAGTTCACGCTCCGCCTCCGGCTCCTGCGCGAGCGGCGACTCCTCGATGATCGACTCCGCATCGGCGGGCGGGTCATCGTCGAGCAGCGACCAGTCGTCGGCCGCGATCGTGTCGGTGTGCGACTCGTCGTCCTGCACCACCTCGGGTTCGGGCTCCGACTCCACCGCGGGCGGCGGTTCGGATTGCGGTTCTTCCGCGAGCACCACGGCTTCGTAGTTTCCGGAGCCCGAGCCGTGATCGGCGTTCTCCGGGGAAATGAAAATCTCGGACACGTCGGTCGCGGTCGCGTCGAATTCCAGCGACTCTTCTTCGGACTTCGCGACCTCGGGTTCGAAGCTCAGTTCGAACGATTCCGCTTCAACGGCGGCTTCGGCCACGGGTTCGGGTTCAGGCTCTGGAGCCGGCTCAGGTTCAGGCGCGGGTTCAGGCGCGGGTTCTGGCTCAGGCTCAGGTTCGATTGCGACGCCGGCGCCCAAGGCGGGCTCGACGGATGGCTTCGGCGCGGTCTCGAGCAGGCGCTGACGCGCGCTGTCGGAACTTGCAGTGGCCGGATCGCCTTCGCGCAATGCGACCAGCGCGTTGAACACGTTGGCGCATCGCCCGCAGCGCACGTATCCCTGGCCGGCGCGCAGATCCACGGTCGTGACCACCAGGGTCAGCGTGCATTTGGGACATACGGTGAACAACTCAGCGACTCCCCGTCACTGACGACGCGCGCTTGCGGTCGCTGACCTGGCCGACGCCCGCGGACAGCAACCTCTCGGGTGGTGGCGTGGCCGCCATGCTCGCGGCGCCCGCGAGTCCGGGGATGAGTTGGGCCAGTTTTCGCCAGCTGCCTGACATTCGAAGATCCCGCTCGATTCAGCGCCGGATGCCGGACAGCGCCGTCCAGCCGTCGCGCGTTGCAAAAGGCGAGATATCAAA
>DASRAP010000038.1:0-10257 GCA_035638155.1 Gemmatimonadaceae bacterium
GTCGGCGCGAGATGGCGGTTGGTGAGCGCCATCTGCATTTCGTAATCGAAGTCCGCGACCACGCGCAGCCCGCGAATGACGAGTGTCGCGTTCACTTCGCGCGCGAAATCGACCAGCAGTCCGCCGAAAATCCGCACGTCGACCCGCTCATCGGCGACCGCTTCACGGATGAGCCGTTGGCGGTCGTCGATGCTGAACAGCGGCGCCTTCGACACGTTGTGCAGCACGCCCACGATCAGCCGGTCGACGAAACTCAGGCTGCGGCGAATGAGATCGACGTGCCCATTGGTGAGCGGATCGAAACTGCCGGCATAGATCGCGGTGCGGAGCGCGGGACGGGGCACGGGCGTGGTCATTCGTTCGCGGGCGGGACGCGGTAGAAGGTAATGGCCGTGTCTCCGTAGCGCCGCGTGTCGGTGGCCTCCGGGAGCGTGTCACGGGCCGAGTGTTCTACGCCGAGCACGCTCGCAAACGGCGATTCCAGCCAGCGGGCCGCGATGACGCGCGCGTCATCCGCGGCGTATGGCGGATCGGCGAACGCCACGTCGAAGGCCACCCCTGTCACTTTCCTGAGGAACGCTGCGGCCTCATCACGGACCACGCTGCTCACGGCATCTGCGCCCACGACCGCGATGTTTTCCGTGAGCGTGCGCACGACGCGAGGATCGGATTCGACGAACGTCGCGTGCGCGGCCCCGCGCGACAGCGCCTCTATACCCAGGGCGCCGGAACCCGCGCACAGGTCGAGCACCCGTGCGCCGGGAAGCAACGCATGCACGATGCTCATCCAGGCCTCGCGGACGCGGTCACCGGTCGGTCGCACGGCACCCGGGGGAACCTTGAGACGGCGGCCGCGCCACTCGCCCGCGACGATGCGCATGTGCCTATTGCCGTATGTCGGCGATCCGCGCCTGCACTCGCACGCGCCCGTTCCAGTCGTCACGTTCGAGCCGGTACGCGACGTCCATGGGAGCAGACCAGTCCACGGTGTCCATACGCGGCGCGAGGTCCCACGAGATGGCATCAAGCGCACCACCATCTCCCACAAGCCGCGCGCGAACACCCGCCTCACCGACGCGCCGCGGCACGCCCTCGGATCGCACGCCGCGGGAGACGAACACCGGCGCGGGATTGCCCGGCCCGTGCGGCTCGCAGTGACGCATGATGCGCAGCAGATCCTCGGACGCCGCGGCAAGAGGCAGCTCGAGGTCGATCCGAAGCTCCGGCGCGAGATCGTCCGCCGTGATCTCCGACAGGGCGATCGCATTGAATTCGTCGCGGAACGCGTCGATCTCGGCCGCATTGATGGTGATGCCGGCGGCCGCGCGGTGCCCGCCAAAGCGCACGAACCGGTGACGGCAGCGTGTGAGCGCGCCGTGCAGATCAAAACACGGAATCGATCGCCCCGATCCTTTGCCGACGCCATTCTCGATCGCAATCATGAGTGTGGGCCGCCCAGTCTGCTCCACCACGCGCGATGCGACAATGCCGATCACGCCCGGGTGCCAGCCTTCACGCGCGAGCACGAGGCTGTGGGCATTGTCGTAATCGACGCCGTCGAGCATACCGAGCGCCTCGGCGAGCGTGGCGCGGTCGAGCTCCTGCCGCGTGCGGTTCTGCTCCTCGAGCTCACGCGCGATGCCCATGGCTTCGCTCTCGTCATCCGTCATGAGCAGCTCGACGCCACGCATGGCACGCGCCACGCGCCCCGTGGCGTTGATCCGCGGGCCGAGGATGAACCCGATGCGGCCGGCCGTGAGCTCCTTTCCCTCGAGTCCCGATGCGCGAATGAGCGCGCGCACGCCGGGAATCGTCGAGTCGCGCATGCGCCGAAGGCCGTGGCGCGCAAAGATCCGGTTCTCGCCGCGAAGCGGAGCGACATCGGCGATGGTGGCCAGCGCAACGAGGTCGAGCTTTTCAGCCACGATGGCGAGATCCGCGCCCAGCTGCTTGACCACCGACTGCGCGAGTTTGAACACGACGCCGCCCGCCACGAGATCCTTGTCGGGATACTCACAGTCCTGGCGCCGCGGATTGAGCACCGCGAACGCGTCCGGCAGCGGACCGCCCGGCAGATGGTGGTCGGTGATGATGACGTCGATGCCCTTCCCCTTGAGCGCGGCGACGGCGTCGATGGCGCTCGTGCCGCAGTCGCAGGTCACGACCAGGGTCGCTCCGCATTCAACCGCCGCGCGCACGCCCGCTTCACCCAGGTCGTAGCCGTCGGACAGGCGATTGGGAACGAACGGTGTCGCGTTGCCGCCGACCGCGCGCAACACGCGCGTGAGCAGCGTGGTGGACGTGATCCCGTCGACGTCGTAGTCGCCGTGCACGAGGATCTTTTCGCCGCTCTGGATCGCGCGCACGATGCGCTCCGATGCGCGATCCATGTCGCGCATCAACCCCGGCGGATGCAGGTGTCCGAGCTCGGGACGGAGGTATCGCTTTACCGCCTCCGGTTCATCGATCCCTCTCGTCGACAACCACGCGCACAGTTCCGCAGGCAGTGCGAGCGCGTCGCGCAGGCCGGAGACGCGCGCAGGATCAACAGCCGGAGGAAGTAACCAGCGCGCCCGAGGGCGGCCGCGAAGCGTGATCGAAGCGGGCACAGCCGCTATATAGTGCGCAACCCCGCCAAAAGCGTCATCAAACGGACGCGTAGAGCAGCACGCCGCATGCTTCGCACAGCTCGATCGCACCGGTGTTCTGCATGGTGTACCGGCGCTGCACGGGAATCGACGTATCGCACGCGCTGCAGGCACCCACGTTGAGGGGATACACGGCGCGCGGGCGCTTCTTGAGGCGAATGCGGTCGTACTTGGCGAGAATGGCCTTCGAGACCCCCGCGGTGCGCCGATTGCGTTCCTCCTGCGCCACCGCCATCTCCTTCGCGATCTCGGCTCGCTCTGTCTCGATCGAGGCCCGCGCGTCGGCCTGCTCAGCGTCGATCGCGTGCACGGCCGCGTTCGATGTCTCGACGGCAACACGCAGCTCGGCGAGCCGGCGTGTGACCCCCGCGAGATCGCTCTCCTCGTCGGCGAGCACCCGGCGAATCTGCTCGAGCTGCGTGACCGCGGCCGTCGCGGCCCGCATGGTCTTCACCTGGTCGAGTGCGGCCTGGTTTCGCTCGAGCACCGACTTGTGCTCCGCGACCTTCTCGCGGAGGTAGGCCTGGCGCTGCTCTTCGGTGGTGAGCGTCGATTGCGCGCGTTCGACGGCGTCCGTCGCCTGGCGCATGCGCTTCTCGAGTTCGGCCACCCGCGGGTTCAGCGCGTCGAGCTTCGCCTGGATGGCGTCGATGGCCTCATCCTGCTCCTGCAGGGACAACAGCGCGGTCAGTTCCGGAGTCACAGTCTCGCGTGAAGGAAGGGCATAACAGGAAGTTTAATGGGATGCACCCGATGAAGGGCGACGCGCGAGCTCCTGTATTTCTTTCTTATACCGGAGCGTTTCCGCCTGGATGCGGTCCTGGTCCATTTCGGAATTCCTGAGCATGGCGATACGCTCCTTGCGCCAGCGCGCCTTGAGGACGTTCACGGCGTCCTCCACCGTGGCGTCCGGATGCACGATGCTGAGCTGCGACGCGACCAGCTCTTCGAGCAGCGCGACGGCATCCGGCTTGAGAGAATCGCTCAGGCGAAGGACGCTGACGTCGTCCGGAGACGCCAGAATCGCCCTGTGAATCGCGCGAAGCCGTCCGTCCCGGATGGCGGGCTCGGCGGCGTCGCTGTCCGTATGTGCCTCGTCGTCGACCTGCGCGATGGCCTCGGTGATCGACTCGATGCGGTCGGGCGACGCCAGCATGACGCTGATCAGCGCGCGCTCGGCCTGAAAACCGGGCCCCACACGCGCATCGCCCGGACGCCGGCGCGCGTCCGACCCGGACGTCGCCGCTGTCATGGCCTGCTGGGGGTCGACAGGGCCTGCGGCTGCCTCCCGCACGAGTGTTTCGCGGTCCACACCTGACGCCTGCGCGGCACGCGCAATGTACAGGTCGCGGGTCACCGGGTCGGCTGCGGCCCGAATTGTCGGGAGCAAGCGATCAATCGCCTTCCTGGACTTGGCGAGGTCCGCGAACCAACCGTGCCTGTTGAGCAGCTGGATCTTCCGTTCAAAGACGTCGACTGCCGCGCGCAGTTCTTTTTCCAGGCCGGCCGCGCCGAACTTTGCAACGAACGTGTCCGGGTCTTCGCCATCCGGCAGCGTGACGACGCGAACGGCCGCGCCTTCCTGCAGCAGCAGGTCGCCAGCACGGAAGGTTGCCTTGAGTCCGGCCTGATCGCTGTCGTACAGGAGGAAGACGTTGCCGGAATAGCGCTTGATGAGCTGCGCCTGCTCGCGCGTGAGCGCCGTCCCCAGCGGCGCGACGACTTCCTCTATACCGGCCGCGGCCGTGCGCAATGCATCGAAATAGCCCTCGACCAGCAGCACGCGCTCCGTCTTTCGAATGGCGAAGCGCGCTTCGTGCAAATGATAGAGCAGAGTCCCCTTGGAGTAGATCGCCGACTCGGCCGAATTGATGTACTTGGGCTCGCCGCCGTCAATCGACCTGCCGCCGAACCCCACCGCGCGCCCACGTACGTCGTGGATCGGAAACATCAGCCGGCCGCGAAATCGCGGCACCGGGTCGCGTCCCTCGATCTCCTTGAGCACGCCCGCCTGGATCTGGCGTTCGGTCGTGTAGCCGAGTTTCTCGAGATGCCCGCGCAGCGCCTGCGAATTCCGCGGAGCGTACCCGAGCAGGAATCGATCCGCGACCTCGCGCGTAATCGTGCGCGACGCGAGGTATTCGCGGGCCGCGGCAGCGTCGCTTTCATCCCAGAGCGTCGCACGGAAATATTCCGCCGCCGCCGCAACCAGCTCCCACAGCGGCTCGCGAGGATCGGGCCCCTGCGTGCGGCGGGTGACTTCGCGCACTTCAATCCCTGCTTTCTGGCCGACGTATTTCACCGCCTCAACAAAATCGAGACCAAGCTGCTTCTGCACGAACGTGAACACGGACCCCGTCTCGCCACACACCCAGCAGCGATAGCCGCGTCCCGGCATCACCGAGAAGTTGTCCCCCTTCCCCTGGTGAAAGGGACACGGGCCGCGCCACGAATTCCCGACGCGCTTGAGACGTACGCGCTCCCCGATGACGGTCAGGATATCGGCGGCATCGAGCACGCGATCGATTTCTTCGTCGGGTATCATGCGAGCTCGACCACGGTGACCCCTGCCCCCCCCTCGTTCCATGCGCCAAGGCGAAAACTCTTCACGCGCACGTCCTTGCCCAGCATATCGGCAACGCGTTCGCGAAGTACGCCTGTTCCCTTGCCGTGAATGATCCGGAGTGTGCGGAGATCGGCGCGCACCGCCGAATCGATCGCGGCCATGACGAGCTCATCGACTTCTGCGGCGCGTACGCCGCGCACGTCGACTTCGGGACGCGCGTCGTGCTCGGGCATGTCGCCGGCGAGCGCGACCGTTTCCGTCGGCGCCGGGAGCGGCCGGCTGGATGCACGCAGCGACCCGAGCGGCAGTGTGAGCTTCACTGCGCCAACTGCGACGACGGCATCGTCACCGCGCACATCGACGACGCGCCCCGTGCGCCCGCCGAGTGTCGCAACCTCGACGACGGTTCCGATGGCAACGGTTTCGCTCGCCGGTCCGCTCGCCGCGGGTGCGTCATCAGAAAGCGACGCCAGTGCGTCCGCATGCGCATCGGCCTCTCGCTCGAGCGCACGTCGCGCCGCGCGTTCCTGTTCGTTCCGCTCAGCGTCGGTGGCTCGCCGAAGCTCCGCGATCGTGCGTTCGACATCGGCTCGCGCCTGCAGCAGATAGCGGCGCGCTTCGGTTCGCGATTCCCGCTCGAGCTCGCGCTCCCGCGTGCGCACGGCACGCTCGCGCTCGGCAACACGGCGCCCGTGCTCCCGTGTCTGCGCCTCGTCGGCCGCGAGCGTTTCCGCGCGGACGGCAAGCTCGGCCTCTCGCTGCTCCAGGGCCGCAACGAGGGCACTCAGCGCGCGTTCCTGCTCCGGCACGCGCTCTTCCGCACGCCGAAGCACCGCCTCCGGCAACTCGAGCCGTCGCGCGATGCTCAGACCGTATGAGCGGCCGGGAATTCCCTGCTGCAGACGATACGTCGGCCGAAGCGCGGCTTCGTCGAATTGCAGTGAAGCGTTGACCACTCCGGGAGCGGTCAGCGGCAGATCCTTGAGCGCGCCGAGGTGCGTCGTCGCAACGCATCGGGTGCCGCGCGCCGTGAGATCCTCGAGAATCGCCGCGCCAAGCGCGGCGCCTTCAGCGGGATCCGTGCCCGAGCCCAGCTCGTCGATCAGCACCAATGATTCTGGCGTCGCCGACACGAGGATCTCGCGCAGGTTTCTGAGATGTGCGGAGAACGTTGAGAGCGAAGCTTCGATCGACTGTTCGTCGCCGACGTCGGCGAAGATGTCGTCAACGAGCGGCAGCTGCGTGCCGGGCCCCACGGGAATCGGGAACCCCGCCTGCGCCATCGCGTGAAACAGGCCGACGGCCTTGAGCAGCACGGTCTTGCCGCCCGTGTTCGGCCCGCTCACGAGCATCGTGCGCTCATCGCCCGCGAGCTCCAGATCGAACGGGACGACCGTGTTGCCGTTTGCTAGCAGCAGCGGATGCCGGCCGTTGATCACGCGCAGTGTGTCCTGTCGCCGGGCGAACACGACCGGCGCGCACACGTACTCGTCGGCATACCGCGCGCGCGCGTGCAATGCGTCCAGCTCGGTCAACGCATCGTGGCTCTCGGCAAGAGCGTCGGCGTGCGGGCGCGCCGCGTCGGTCAGCTCGAGCAGGATCCGGTCGATCTCGCGCTGCACGTCGATCTCGAGCTCACGAATGCGATTCGCGGCCTCGACACCGGCCGGCGGCTCGACGAACAGCGTCGCGCCGGTGGCCGAGGTGTCATGGACGATTCCCCCCACGGTTGCTCGGGCGTCGCGGCGAATCGGGATGACGTAGCGGCCATTCCGCACGGTCACCGACGCGTCGCCCACCTGATGGTGCGACTCGAGCTTCGCGATGACTCGCTCGAGGATGCGCACGACGTTCTGCTCGGCCTCGCGGAGCTCCCGGCGGAGCCGGCGCAGCGCGGGCGACGCGTCGTCGCGGACGGTCGCGTCCTCGGCGATCGCACGATCAATCGCACGTTCGATCGACGGCTCGACGAAGACGCGGTCGATGATGGCCGCGAGCACGGCGACGGCGGCCGCCGGCCGGCGCGAGTCCCGCAGCGTGTTTCGCGTCCGCGCCGCGCTCGATAACAACTGATGAATGACGTGCGCTTCGGCGGCGGTCCACGACGCCTCGGCAACGCGAAGGCGCGCGACGGCCTGTCCGAGCACGGGCACGACGTCGGGGCCCCACCCCCCTTCGCTCCCGCGCAGTGCCCGAACGGCGGCAATGCGCGAGTGCTCGCGATCGATCCACGCGGCGTCGTTCCCGGGCGTGAGCGCGCGCACGCGCTCGGCCGCGCTTTCGGACAGCGCGTTACCGGCAACGAAAGCGCTCACGCGCGCGAATTCGAGAACGTCGAGCGCGTGAGCGTTCATGAGTCGTGCGGCGCCTGGGCCGCGACGCTACTGCGAGGATTCACCGGGTCGCGTGGCGTGGATGCGAAAGCTAACGCCACGCGCGCGATCACCGCACGAACACAATCCGTATCGTCGTGCCGTCGGTCGCGCCGGCGATGGTCATTTCGAGTTGATCGTGGTATTCGTTGGCGGCCAGGGAAGATCGGTCGCCCGTGTCGGGATCGAAGTAGTCGAGCCAGACGGTCTCACGATCCTCGCTCCAATGGCCGCTGATCCCCTGCGTGTACCGGGTTTCCTGGTGTCCGTCGAATTCGAGATAGTCGACGTCCATCCGAAACGAGTGGTCATCGCGAAGGCGAACCTGTCCACCGAGCAGCGTGATGGTGAGCGGGCTCGTTCCGGACTGCGAAAACACGACGGCCGGGACGCGCTGCCCATTGGCCGACGAGAGATCGTACGTTCCTGACGGGCCCCACACATCAAAAATCCCCACGCATGCCGCTGGGGCCAGCAACACAGCGGCGGTGGCAAGCATTCGCACAGTACGCATCAAGTCCTCCGGGTGGTCGCGGCCAACACGGCCGACGCTCACGTGAGGAGCAGGAAGCGCGCCACGGGATTACGGGCGTCAGGTGAGGGATTCGTCCGAGCGAGCGGACGGCCGTGTGTCCTGTTGCAACGCGCCCCAGCGTGGGTCAGCCGGGCGGCCACCCCAGCGGGCGTCCACCCAGGACATGCGCATGCAGGTGGAACACGGACTGGCCACCGTCACGATTCGTGTTGATCACGATGCGGTAGCCGTCGTCTGCGAGCCCCTGCTGGCGCGCAACGTCACGCGCGAGGGAGAGAAGGTCTCCGAGCACGGCCGGGTCATCCACATCGTTGAGCGACGCGTACGAGTCCTTCGGAATGACGAGGATGTGCACGGGGGCCTGCGGCGCGATATCCCGGATCGCCAGGCAGCGCTCAGACTCGGCGACGATCGGCACGCTGACCTCCCGGCGCGCGATGCGTCCAAAGATGGTGTCCGTCATTCGGTTGTCTCCGTGCGAGTAAGAGCCGCTCGCGCGTGCGCGATCGCAGCGATGGCGGCGGTTTCGAATCTGAGCGTTGTCGGTCCGAGCGACGCGGCGACGAATCCGGCGGTGATCAGGGCTTCGCGCTCCCCGGCCTCCAGGCCGCCTTCAGGACCCACCGCAATCGTCACGGCACCCGGAGCCGGCACCAACTGCGTCGCGATTGCATGGCCGCCCGCGTCACACAGCACGCGCGCGCCCTCTGCAAGCGCAGCCACAGCATGTTCAATGGTCGCGTCGGGATAAATCATTGGAAGCCAGGCGTTGCCTGACTGCTCGAGCGCGGCAATCATCCGCGCGCGAACGCGTCCCTGGAAGGTGGGTCCCTCGCCGCGCGGCGACACAGACCGCGAGCGCTTCCAGAGCACCGGGCGCCAGCTCGCAATGCCGAATTCGGCAGCTTTCTCTGCGAGCCAGAGCATCCGGTCGCGATCACCGACGGGAAGCAGCAGGTGCACCGGGGAGAGCGGCGGCGATTCACGCACGTCCAGGACGTCCACCGTGGCGCTGCGCCTGGCCAGTGTCCGCAGCGTGCCGGTGGCGCCGCTTCCCTGTCCGTCGATCAGCGTGACCGCCGAGCCTGGCGCAAGCCGCAGCACACGCATGTGATGCGCAGCCTCTTCGCCGACCGTGACGCTCGCGCCTCCGCTGAGCGATTCGCTGACGAAGAAACGCGGCGCGCTCATGTGCGCACCGGCTTGAGGACTGCGCTCCACCATTCGCCTTCGCTCGCGTCCGTCTCGATGGTCCAGCCGCGCAGGCGCGCCTCACGAGTGAACGCCTCGGCCTCGGAGCGAAGGATCCCGCCAACCACAAGCCGTCCATTCTCCGTGAGCGAATCGCCGAACACCTGAAGCAACTCGAGCAACACCGTGGCGATGATGTTCGCGGCAATCACGTGCACCGGCGCAAGCAGAGGAATGAGCGTCGCGGCGTCGCCCTCGAGAATGCTGACGCGGTCGCCGGCGTGGTTGCGCTGAACGTTCTCCTCGGCGTTCGAGATCGCGAGCGGGTCGATTTCGATGCCCACTGCGCGCGCTGCTCCGAGACGTGCGGCCGCGATCGCGAGCACGCCACTCCCGCAGCCGGCATCGATCACCGAATCTCCGGCGCGCACGACCTCCTGCAGCAACCGGAGCGCGAGCCGCGTTGACTCGTGCTCGCCTGTGCCGAATCCCATGGCCGGTTCGATGATGATCGCGTTCGGCGCGCGCGCTTCGTCGGCCCACGGCGGAGTAATGATGAGGCGGCCAACCGTCTGCGGACGAACGCCGCGCCGCCAGGCGTCGGTCCAATCGCCGGGATCGTACGCCTCGACCGTTGCCGTCGCGCGCTCGTCTGCGGCGCGAGCGGCAGTCGCCGCGAGATCGGCCGCGGCGCGCGCCTCGAACACGGTAATGAGCGCGGCGCCCTCTTCGAGCACGCCTTCTGCGCCCGCCGCGAACAATGCCGCTGTGACCGCTTCGCGCCGCGCGGGATCGGAGGGCGTCACCGCGAGGCGCGCGTACGTCACGCGCCGAGCGCTTCTTTCATTCGCGCCCAGAATCCTTCTTCGCGGCCCCGCTTCACCGGCGCGACGGGTTGAATCGTTCCGAGTTTCTCGAGGAGCGCGCGCTCTTCGCCGCTGAGCT
>DASRAP010000039.1:0-17454 GCA_035638155.1 Gemmatimonadaceae bacterium
TGGCCGCCGCTGATCGAGATTCGCGGCGAGGTCTACATGAGCTTCGACGGTTTCGAGCAGATGAACGTCGAGCGCGCGGCGCGCGGGGAGCCGGTGTTCGCGAACCCGCGCAATTCGGCTGCCGGCGCGCTCCGCCAGAAGGATCCCGCGGACACGGCAAAGAAGCCGCTGAGTTTCTTTGGCTACGCCTTCGCCGTGCCTGGCAACGCGGCGCTCCCCTTCAGAACGCAGTGGGAATTGCTCGAGACCCTCGCGCGGTGGGGCGTTCCCGTCGCTCCGCATCGCCGCCAGTGCCACGACCTCGCCACCGTGAGCGCGTGGGCGCACGAGATCGAGCACACCGTGCGCGCGAGTCTTCCGTTCGCGATCGATGGCGGCGTGGTGAAAGTGAACTCGCTCGTGCTGCAGACGGAGCTCGGCGTGGTCGAAGGCGCGCGCGAACCTCGCTGGGCCATTGCGCGCAAGTTCGCGCCCGACATCGCGGAGACGACGCTCCGCGACATCAAGGTCAACATAGGCCGCACGGGAAAACTTGCGCCGTACGCCGAGCTTGCGCCGGTCGAAATCGGCGGCGCGACGGTGAAACTTGCCACGCTCCACAACGCTGACCTCATTCGGACGAAGGATCTGCGCGTCGGTGATCGCGTGCTCGTCAAGCGCGCGGGCGAGGTGATTCCGCAGATCGTGAGCCACGTCCCCGGCGAGGCGCACGACAGACTGCCGCGGTGGACGCCGCCGACACATTGTCCCGCGTGCGGCACCGAGCTCGTGCGCGAAGAAGGCGAGGTCGACGCGTTCTGTCCAAACCCCGCGTGCCCCGGACGGAACCGCGAGTCGCTCATTCACTTTGCGTCGCGCTCGGCCATGGACATCCGCGGCCTCTCGGAGGCGCGGATCGGCCAGCTGATCGACGCGGGGTTGGTGCACGATGCCGCGGATTTCTATGCGCTGACCGCCGAACAGCTGCTGGAGCTGGAAGGCTTCGCGGAAAAGAGCGCGGACCAGCTGATCAGGGCGATTGACGCGTCGAAGGCGCAGCCACTCTCGCGCCTCCTCAACGCGATCGGCATTCGCCACGTCGGCGAAGAAGCCGCGAAGACGATCGCGCGCCGGTTTCACACACTTGCCGATCTCGCGAACGCGAGCGCCGCGGACATCGAGGAAGTACGGGGGATCGGCCCGCGCATTGCCGCCTCGGTGCACGAGTGGTTCCACCAGGATGCGGCGGCGAGACTTGTGTCGCGGCTCAGTGCGGCCGGTCTCAACACGCGCGAGCCTGAGTCCGCGGCGGCGGATGGTGCCCTGCGCGACACGATAGTCGTCATCACAGGCACGCTGCCGACGCTCGGCCGCACGGAAGCAACGGCGCTGGTCGAGTCGGCGGGGGGCAAGGTGACGAGCTCCGTCAGCCGCAAGACATCGTTTCTGGTTGCCGGCGCTGACGCCGGGACGAAGCTGGACAAGGCTCGCGAGCTCGGTGTCGAAGTAATCGACGAAGCGGAACTCTTGCGCCGGGCAGGGCGCGAAGGCTAACTCAGCGTATGCCGTATCCAACCGATCTCGCCGCACAACAGCTCATTGCCCTTCCCCGCGCGTCTCTGTCGGCCCTGCGCGGCGCGCTCAGGCGCGACGCCGGCGCCGGATACGCGACGTACCTGCAGCAGGCGGGATACGCTGGCGGCGAAACGGTGTTCACGGCGTTCCGGGAATGGCTGTCGTCACGCGGCGCCGACGCGCCCGAGGCCCTTCCCCTGGATGCATTCGCCACACAGGTCGGCGCATTCTTCGGCGACACTGGATGGGGGCGCGTGGACGTGTCCCCAATGGGATCGGTCGTCGCGACGATCGATTGTCCCGAATGGGCGGAGTCGGATCCGGATGCGCAGCTCGAGCATCCGGGATGTCACTTCACGACGGGACTTTTTGCCGACTTCTTCGGCCGCGTTGCGAACAGCGCGCTCGCCGTGCTGGAAGTGGAATGCCGTTCATGCGGCGGATCGAAATGCAGGTTCGTCGCCGGATCCGCGGAAGTGATGCAGCACGTGTATGAGCGTATGGCCGCGGGGAGCTCGTACGAGAGCGCGGTGGGCGAACTCTCTTGAATGAGTGAAGTATCGTGCCCTTAAGACCGCCTCAGAGCTTGTACTTGGGGTTCGGCACAAGCTCTCCTCCCACCAGAACCTCGCGATCCCACGGAAGCACGATCGTGCTTTCCGTCGCGAGTGCGTAGAAGTCGGGCGCGAACGATCCCGTTTTGAAACTCACTGCAGTGCGGACTTCCGTCGCGCCGGCGTTGACGATCGAGGCCACGGCGAGACGCATCGTCTCTCCGGAGTCGCAGGTCTCATCGACGATCAGCACGCGGTGATTCCGCACGGCGGGCGGCGCGGCGCCGAGTACCGCGGGCGTCTCCCGTTCTTCCGTCGCTTCAAGACGGCGCGAAATCACGACCGAGTGAAATTCCTTGCCGAGAATCGCGGCGACCACGGCACCGGGCACAACGCCGGCCGTGGCAATGCCGACGACGATCTGCGGATTCCACGTGCGTGCGACCTTGAGGGCCAGCGCGCGAGAGAGCTCGCCGAAGAGCGGCCATTCGACGTGCATGACGCCTTTGGCGGGATCAATCGTGTATCGTCGGGGCATTGTTTCGGGGTACGGGATACGGGATACGTACTCGCGGCGCCGGAAACACAGAAGGGCAACCTGCTGGTCGCCCTCCTGCGTTCGGTGCGTACCGGAGTGAGAAGCTAGCGGTAGGACTCGTCTTCCTCGTAGTCCTCATCCTCTTCGTCGTACGAAGAGCGGCCCTGGGACGAACCCTGTTCCTCGTCCGCATCCATGTTTTCATCGCCGTAGCGCAGATTGGCGTGGTCGTTGTAGCGATTCATGTTGCGCGTCGACGTCCGCGATTCATACCGTCCCTCGGCGCCGCCACCGCCCTCGTTCCACTCATCGCCCTGGTTCCAATCGCCGCCCTGACTCCACCCGCGCGACCCACCTGAACGGCTTGACGAACCGCCGAACGAACCGCCGTATGAGCGGTCCGACGAGCGGCCGGACGAGCGGTCCGATGACCGCTCCGACGACCGTCCCGAACCGCGCGACGAATTTCGCTCTTCGCTCTGTGAGCGCCCGTTCCCATATCCACCCGAGCTGCGGCCACCGCCGTAATTCCAGTCGGCGCGTCCGGGCTCGTTGAACCGCTCGGACGAGCGGCGCTGTGACTGCCGCCGTTCGCCACCGGACTCGAAGCGGCCTTCGTCATCGCGGTGCTGTCCGCGATTGCCGCTTTGTCCGCGCGATTGGTAATTGCCGCTCTGGCCGCGCCCGCCCTGCGACCCCCGGCCACGCGACTCGTTTCCGTACTCGTTCGAGCGCCCGTTCCCGTAGTCGTTCCCGTACTCGCGGCGGGATTGCCCGGAGCGCCCCATCGAGCTCTGGCCCTGGTGCCCGTCGTGGCGGCGGTGTTCGCCTTGGGATTCGTAGCGGCCTTCTTCGTCTCGGGGACGGCGATTGGACTGCGAATAGCCGCGCGATGAACCGCGCGACGATTGGGATGACTGGGATGAACGACTGCCGCTGCTCGACCCGCGCGAATTGCCGCTGCTGCGAGTGGAGCGATTTCCGCCCGGGCTCCGCGACCGGGAAGAGCTTCCGCTGCGCGAACCCTGTCGGTTTCGGGTTGACGTTGCCATGCGCACCTCGCTTGTGAATGCTGTTGAGTTTGAAATTGCTCGTGCCAAACTCGTAGTACGCCCGCGCGAGAATTGGTTCCGGGAGTGCGTTCGCGCAATCAACAACGCGTACCGATCGGCGGGTTTTGCGGTGAGGAACCGCGTGATGCAGTGCGGGTACGGAGGCGCCCCATCCTTTTTTTACAGCGAATTTCGCGGAGGCGACCATGCTGCACACCATGCGCGATCTGCTCGTTGAAAACCTGCGTGACCTCTACAGCGCCGAGAATCAGCTCACCAAGGCGTTGCCGCGAATCGCCCGCGCCGTCAAATCAGAAAACCTCGCGGAGGCCATCGAGGATCACCTGAACGAGACGGAAGAACACGTAAACCGTCTGCGCGAAATCTTCGAGCTGCTCGGCGAGCGGCCGACCGGCAAGCGATGCCGCGGCATGGAAGGACTGCTCGACGAGGGTGAGGAGGTCATCAACGAAGACGGCGGTGACGCCATTCTCGACGCCGCAATCATCTCCGCCGCGCAAAAAGTCGAGCACTACGAGATCGCCGCATACGGCTCGGCCGTTGCGTACGCGGAAATGCTCGACATGAACGACGTCGCCGAAATCCTCGAAGAGACGCTGGAGGAGGAGAAGGCCGCCGACGAACGCCTCACCGAGCTCGCAGAAAACGAAATCAGTCCACAGGCCGAGCTCGAAGGCGGGATTGCCGGTGACGAGGAGGAAGCAGAGGGCGACGAGGATCAGGATCAGGAGGAATGGGAGACCGAAAGCGAGGCCGAAATGGCCGAAGGGAGTTCCTGAAAACCGGCTGCGCGCGGTTGCTCCTCCTCGGGTGAAGGTCTAGACTTTCCCACGTCGCCTTCACCCCCGCACGCATGTCCTGGTTGGGCCGTCTGTTCGGCACCAAATCCGATCAAGAAATCCGGCCGCAGCGCCTCGACTATCTCAACGAGGCGCTCGCGCTGGAACGCCAGGGCGACTACGACGCCGCGCTCACGTCGTACCGTCTGGCGTTGCGCGACAAGCCCGACGACCATCGCGTGCTGCAGAACATGGCCATCGCGTATTCGAAGACGGGCCGCCTGGATGACGCGATCCGGTCGTACCGCCGCGCGCTCGAGCTCAAACCCGAGCTTGCGGGCGCGCATTACGGCCTCGCGTTCCTGCTCATCAAGAGGGGCGACCTCGAGGGCGCCGAACAACACCTGTCGGCGTTTCTGGCGGACCCTCCAAAGGGAAACGACGGCGCACAGTGGATCGAGCACGCGCGCAGAACGCTCGACCGGTTGCGAAACCCGCCACAGGACGGCGCTGAGGCGCAGGACGGAGCCGGAGTCATCTGATGGGGCACGTCCTGACAGTGGTCAGCCAGAAAGGGGGCGTCGGCAAGACGACGACCGTCGTCAATCTCGCCGCGGCCTTCGCCCGGCGCGGACTCAAGACGCTGGTGATCGACGCGGACCCGCAAGGCGCGGTGCGGTACGGGAGCGCGCTCAAGAAGGGGCACGCGCTGCACGGCTTTGCCGACTACCTCGCCGGCACGCACACGCTGAAGGAAGTCGTGATGCCCACGGCGCTGCCGTGGATGCGGGTCATGCTCGTGGGATCGGTGACCGAGAACGTGAGCCACGAAGATTTCATGCAGCGCGTGGCGAGCGGCGAAATGGTCGCGGAGATGATGAACACCGCGCGGACCCGCTGCGACGTCGTGGTCGTCGACACGCCGCCGGGCCTCGGACCGATCACGGCCATGGTGCTCAAGCACAGCGAACGCGTGCTCATTCCGCTCCAGTGCGAGCCGCTCGCCCTGCAGACGACACCGCAGATTCTCCGGGGTATTCAATCCATGGTGGCGGCGAATCCGCAGCTCGCGCTCGACGGAATCCTGCTGACGATGTTCGAGCGTGGAAACGCCGCGCACGAGCGAACCGCGGAGTACATCCGCCGGCACATTCCGCCGTCGCTGATGCTGAACCTGGTCGTGCCGCGAACGGTGGCCGTGTCTGATGCATTCGCCGCCGGTCAGCCTGTCGTCGTGCGCGATCCGTCGGACGCAGCGGCCCAGGCGTACGTGAATCTCGCGACGTTGCTCACGGAGCGATTCCCGAAGTGATTCGATTTTCGCAGGTCGCGGTGCGCGTGGTCGCGCCCGCGGTGGTGGTGGCGGCGGCCGTCGTGGGCGCCTGCACGCAAGTGAGCAGTGACCCCAGCGCCGTCGTTGCGCTCGAGTTCGATTCGCTGCCCTATCCGGCGGTGGTCGGCGGCGATACGCTGCGTGACGAAACCGGTGCGGTGATTCCGCTGCACGCCGCGGCCCTCAATGCCGACGGCCAGGTGATCGCGAGCGCCGGCATCACCTACGTGTTGCTCGACACCGGGGCGACCGTGTCGTCCGAGGGCATCTTCACGTCGACGGCGCCGAACGTGCAATCGGTGCGCGTGCTCGCGCAGGCCGGGACGCTGCAATCGCGCCCGCTCACGATCATGGTGACGCCGCGCCCGGACAGTATGGTCGCCGACGGCACGGTCGACACGCTCCGCTACAAAGTGATTGATGACGTTTCGAACACGAGCGGACCGGTCACGGTGAAGATCCTGTCGAACACCGCGTCGCCTCCCGTCCCCGTGCGCGGGTGGATCGTCCGGTTTACGCTCGAGCACGCCGGCACGCCGATCGCAACGGACAACACGTCGCTCGCGTGGATGGTCGACGACGCCAATCGCCGGTCATTCGAGGACACGACGGGCACGGACGGACGGGCTTCCCGGAAGGTGCGTTTCAATTCCAAGTCGCTCACCCAGAGCCAGGCGTTCGACGACTCGCTGGTGGTCATTGCGCAGGCCTATGCGCTCGGCGCTGCGCTCAAGGGCTCGCCGGTCCGGATCGTGGTCCAGCTCAGGTCGGCGGGAAGCTGAGGCGTGACGGCCACGTCCGCACCGGCCGCCGGCGCCGGACCCGCCGCATACGCGAGCGGCGGACCACGGCCCGAACCCGGGACCCTGACCGATCTTTTTTTTGAATCGATTGCACGATTCGACAAGCCCGACGCACTGCGCTACAAGTCGGGGGGACAGTGGCACAGCATGTCGCACGGCGAGGTGGAAGAGCGCGCGCGCCGCGTGGCGCTCGCACTCGGCGAGCTCGGCATCACCGGCGAGCAGCGCGTCGGCATTCTCTCCGAGAATCGTCCCGAGTGGGCGATCGCGGACTACGGCTGCCTGACCGCGCGGATCACCGACGTCCCGATCTACCCGACGCTTCCCGCTGAGCAGCTCCCATACATCATGAACGACGCGGGCATCGTGCTCGTGTTCGTGTCCACTGGGCTGCAGGCGGGAAAGGTCAGAGAGATCCGGTCGCAGGTCCCTTCCCTCCGGTACGTGGTGAGCTTCGCGTCACCCGCGCCGGACGGCGCGGACATGACCTTCGACGATCTGCTCGCCCGCGGTGCGGCGGGCGAAACTCCTGCGGCGATCGACGCGTGGCTCGCGCACGCGCACGCCGCGAAGCCCGACGACGTCGCCACGCTGCTCTACACCTCCGGCACAACGGGCACGCCAAAGGGCGTGATGCTCACGCACGACAACATTCATTCGAACGTGCTCGCGGGGCGTTCCAAGATTCCCTTTCTTGGCGCCGACGTCGAGCTGAGCTTTCTTCCGCTGTCGCACATCTTCCAGCGCACGTTCGACTATCTCGCGTGGGCCACGGGCACCACGATCGCGTACGCGGAGAGCATCGACGCCGTCCCGCTCAACATGAGCGAGGTCCGCCCGACCGTGATGTGCGCGGTGCCGCGGCTCTACGAGAAGATGTACGCGCGTGTGCTCGAGAACGCGCTGCGCGAGGGCCCGGTCAAACGGCGCATCTTCTTTTGGGGCCGGGGCGTCGCCGCGAAATGGACGGAACGCCGGCTGTCAGGCCGGAGCGTCGGACCGCTGCTCGCGATCGAGAACGCGATCGTGCAACGTGTCGTGTTCTCCAAGCTGCGCACGCGGCTCGGAGGACGGCTCCGCTACTTCGTATCCGGAAGCGCGCCGCTCGCCCCCGAGATCAACAAGTTCTTTTATGGCGCGGGACTCATGATCCTCGAAGGCTACGGCCTTACGGAAACGTCACCGGTCATGTGCGTCAACACGCCCGAGAACTTTCGGATCGGCACGGTGGGGAAACCCGTGGAAGGCACGGAGCTCATGATCGCGCCCGACGGCGAGATCCTGACGCGCGGCCCGAATGTCATGAAGGGCTATTTCAACAAACCCGACGCGACCGCGGAGGCGTTCACCGCCGACGGTTGGTTCAAGACCGGCGACATCGGCGCGATCGAGGACGGCTTTCTCCGGATCACCGACCGAAAGAAAGACCTCATCAAGACGTCAGGCGGCAAGTACATCGCCCCACAGCCGATCGAGAATCGCGTCAAGCTCAACAAGTACGTGAGCGAAGCGGTTCTGATCGGCGAGGGGCGGCGATTCCCGTCCATGCTGATCGTGCCGAACTTCGATCATCTCGAAAAATGGGCCGCCCTCAAGAACATTTTGTGGACGAGCCGCTCCCAGCTCCTCGCCATGCCGACCGTGCAGGCGAAGATGGAGCAGGAAGTCGGCGAGGCGTTCGACGGCCTGGCCAAGTTCGAAACGCCAAAGAAGATCACGCTGCTCGAACACGAATTCTCGATCGAGCGCGGCGAGCTCACGCCCTCACTCAAGGTGCGGCGCAAGGCGGTGGACCAGAATTACCGGGACGTGATTGATGAGATGTACCGGGATTTGCAAAAACAAAATGAAAATTGAAATGCAGGAACGAAATACAAGTTGAAACTCGAAGACACGGCGGGTCGGTCTTGAGACTTGAAATCTGTATTTCGTTATTCCACTTCAATTTTCATTTCATTTTTCTCAGTATTCATTTCGGTTTTCTCAGTAAGGCCACGGGCGCGCTCCTCGTCTCCGCCACCCATACGTTTGCGTCTCGCGCCAGCACGTCGACCATCTCCGGCACCGCCATCGCAGCAGCGCCGACGACGCGTCCGCCGGTGGTGACTGCGGCCATTGCGGAGGCGACGAAGCCGGGGTCGCGGGCCGGGCGCAGCAGGAGGGCCGCGCGAGCGACGCCATGCGCGAGCGGTACGCGCTTCGCCCCGACGACACTCACCGCCGTTCCGGCCTCGCTGACGTCCATCGCCATGATGAGCGCGTGGTAATCGGCGCTAAGCGCGTGCAGCAGCTCTTCGCTCGCTCCGTCGCAGACGACCACGGACGGCTCGGTCAATCCGAGTAACGCCGCGGCGGTCGTGGCGTCGGGCGAGGCGGCAGCGGCCAGCGACGTCGGCGGCCCGAAACGCGCGATGCCCTGATCGACCGGCCATTCGTTCGTGCACACCGGACAGCCGAGCACGCCGCGGAGGAGCTGGCCGTTCGCGACCTCGTCCGCGCGAACCACGAGCGGCGTTTCGGCGTGCCCTTCGGGACACACGAGCCGCTCCGCGAACGCCAGATCCATTGACGCGAGGTGCTACGAGCGCGAGAGCCTGAGCTCGTCGACGTTGACGTCGTCGGGACGCGTTACGGCCCACAGCACGGCGTCGGCCACGGCCCCGGCGCCCAGCATCTTCGCGCGCGGCGTGAACGACGGATCGTTGTCGGGATCGAGCGCGTCCCAGAGCGGTGTATCCGTGGGTCCGGGGGAAATGAGCGTCGCGCGCACGCCCGATCCGCCGAGCTCCGCGCGTGCCACTTCGTGCAGCGCGCGCTCGCCAAACTTCGTCGCCGCGTAGGCGGCGTTCTTCGCGTAGGCAACGCGATCGGCGATCGAACCGATCGTGACGATGTGCCCCGACCGGCGCGCACGCATGCCGGGCAGGAACGCGCGCAGCAACCGCAGGGGCGCACCGAGGTTGAGCGCGAGCGACCGGTCGATGACGTCGTCGGTGGTCTGCTCGATGGACGCCACCGGAAAGATTCCGGCGTTGTTGACGAGAATGTCGGCGTCGCCGCCCAACAGTCCCGGCGCGGCGGCGGCGAGGTTCGACGCGGCCGCCGGGTCAGCGAGGTCGAGCGCAAGCGGCGTCGCACGCTGGAGACTCGAACAGACCGCGTCGAGCGCCGGCATGTTGCGCGCGACGAGCAGGGTGGACGCGCCTGCGCCATCGAGTGCGCGAGCGATGGCCGCGCCGATTCCGCGCGACGCACCGGTGATGACCGCGCGCCGTCCCTCGAGCCGCCCCGTCATCGGGAAGCGTTCAGGCGGGCCCGTGCGCGAGCCGCAGGAATTCGTCCCGTGTCTTCGCGTCGTCGCGGAACGAACCGCGCAGCGCCGACGTGATGGTGCGCGAATTCTGCTTTTCCACGCCGCGCATCATCATGCACATGTGCTGCGCCTCGATCACGACGCCGACGCCGAGGGGCTTGAGCACCTGTTCGATGGCCCCGGCCACTTCTTCGGTGAGCCGCTCCTGCACCTGCAAACGCCGCGCGAAAATCTCCATGATGCGCGGGAGCTTCGAGAGCCCGACAATCTTCCCGTTCGGGATATACGCAATGTGCGCTTTGCCGAAGAACGGCAGCATGTGATGCTCGCACAGCGAATAGACCTCGATGTCGCGCACCATGACCATGGAGCGGTGCGCTTCGGCAAAGACGGCGTCGCCGACGGCATCCTCGAGACTCATGTGATAGCCGCGCGTGAGCCACATCAGCGACCGCGCGACGCGGCTGGGCGTGTTTCGCAGTCCATCACGCTGCGGATCCTCGCCGATCATCTCGAGCTCGCGGCGCACCAATCCTTCGAACTCCACCTGGCAGTTGGCGCGATCCGGAATGAGCGTGGTGAACGCGTCGCTCTCCGACGCGCGCCGCCGTCCGTCACTCACCTTCGTAGTCGACATAGTTGTTATCGGTCTCCCAGAGGCGCAGCCGCCTGAGACGCGCCGGCTCAATGTGCGGTTCCAGCACCTTCCAGCAGGCGACCACGAGGTTTTCCGTGGTCGGATTCGTGCCGCTCATGAACGGCACGTCGAGGTTGAGGTTCTTGTGATCGAGATGCGACACCAGCTCGCGCTCCACCAGATCGCGAAGCTTCGCGAGATCGAGGACGTACCCCGTCTTCGGATCGATCGGTCCGGTCACCGACACTTCGAGCAGGTAATTGTGCCCGTGCCAATTCGGATTATTGCACTTGCCGAAGAGCTCGCGATTCTCCGCATCCGAAAGCGTCGCGTTGTGCACGCGGTGCGCGGCATTGAAGTGCAGTCGGCGTGTGACCGTCAGAGTTGGCATGAGGCACAAATGGCGGTTGACGATGTGCGCCCCGCGGCGCCACCGCAGAGACGCGAAGGCCCCGCCACGAGGACGGGGCCAACGCCAGATCCGAAACGAAGAGGGTTTTTTGAAGCCCTGTCAAATGGATGAGGCCCTCACCATACTTCCGCCTTCCCCGCTTCAGGGCATGACGTCGTTACAGTTGTCGGTACCCACGTGAAAGGACTGTTGGCTCAAAAAGTAGTTCTCTCCGTTCCGTGGAACCAAGCTAGTGCTGCGAAAGAGGAGCGTCAATTGATCGATCCGGGAATCGTGCTGGCCATCGTCATGCTCGCAGTGTGGGTCGTCGGCACCGCGCTCTCCTGGGGCGGCTGGGTGCACGCGCTGTTCACGGCGGGAGTGTTTTTGCTTCTACACAGAATCATCAGCAAGGGCCACGGGCAACGGGCAAAGGGCAACGGGTGATTCCCGTTCGCCCGTCGCCCGTTCGCCCGTTCGCCCGTTGCCCGTTGCCCCTAAATCTCCCAGTTCGACAACACGATTCCGCATCTCGTCGGATGCTCGGGGTAGCCGTCGAGGGTCATCCGGAGATCGGTCCACCGCACGCGCCCGCCCGCACCGACGATGGCGCGATATACGCGATCGTTACCCGCTTGCACGCGTAGCGCCGCACGCTGCGTAGAAGATTCCCGCGCGAATGCCGCGATCGCTCGTGCCATCGCGCTCACATACATGGGATCGGCGAGCACCACCTTGAGCACGCGCAGCTCTTCGCGCACGCGCCCTTCCACCAGCGGCGCCGTGTGGCACAGCGCAAATCCCACAAGCTCGTCCCTGGCGCGCAGCAGCACGGTATCGCCGATGGCGAGCTCCGCCGTCAGCCGGATTTCGCGCGTGAAATCATGGACGTAGCTCGACCGCGCCGTCAGCAGCTGCATTTCCGCGGTGAGCGCGTCCTGCTCGCGCGGGCCGTACTTGCCGAGCCGGTCCACCGACTCGCCGTTTGCGGACGTGAGCGTGAACGTGATGGTGAGCGGCCCGGCGACGAATCCGAGCGTCGAGTAGAACCCGATGTTGTCGACCGTGCGCGGCATCGTCTCGAGGCCGATCACGGCGGCGCCGCGGCCGCGGAGCCAGTCGATCCCCGCGCGGACGACGGTCTTGCCGACTCCACGTCCCTGCAGGTCCGGACGCACGGCGATCGGCCCCATCCATCCTTCCGTGCCCGACAGGTGCGCGACGTTGAACGCGGCCACACCGCCGTCGGCGTCCCGCCACAGCATCGCGCCCAGGCCGGCATCGGCAAGCGAGAACTTCCAGATGGCGTGATTGAGCGTCGGCACGCGCACGCCCACCATCCCGTCGCGGCGGTAGCGATCGGTGAAGGCGTCGCTGAACACGACGTTGAGCGGCGCAATGTCGTCGTCCGTAATCGGAAACGGTCCGCGAACGTCGGGCAGGCTGAGGTGCGACATCAGGCGACCGCCGCTTCGATTGCGGGTTCGAATCCCGCCGCGCGCTCGACATGCACGATCGACGCGCCCGTCTCGAGATCGCGCTCCAGCGTGAGCCGCGTATCGATCGATCCCTGCGCCACCGCGTCGACGTGCGTGATGAGCACGACCTGCTCAAAGCGATCGCGCAGCGCCTGCAGGAGATCGAGCACGTTCTGACGATTGATGTCGTCGAGAGAACCGAACACTTCGTCGAGGATGAGCAGCGAGAAGGAGCGCCCCGACCGGTCCGCAATCATTTCCGAAATCGCGAGACGCAGCGCGAGGTTGGCGAGGTCTTCCTCGCCGCCGGAAATCACCGGCTTCGGCGCGCCGTCCTCGACCACCACCATGTTGTACTGGTCGTCGAGGCTGAGCTCGCTGTACCGCCCGCTCGTGAGCTGTTCGAGGAATCCACTGGCAATGCGGGAGACTTCCGGACGAAGATCGGCGTTGAGATCGGTGCGAAGATCCGTGAACGTCTGGTCGAGCTCGTCGTGCAGCCTGCGTTCGCGCGTGACGTGATCGAGGCGTTGCTGAGCCTGCTCGAACGCCTGCTTGTCGCGCTCCGCCGCCCGCATGCCGTCGCCCGCCGCCGCCGTCTCGGTCTCCGCCTTCACGAGCGCAAGACGTGCGGCCTCGACAGTGGCGCGCGCGCGTTCGAACGCCACGCGCATGGTGTCGAACGCGGCGTCGTCGCCACCGAGTGTCGCCAGCGAATCGCGCAGGGCCTGCGCCCGCGTGACGGCTGCGCGCCACGCATCTTTAGCTGCGACGAGCGCATCACGGACCGCCGCGCCGCGATCGGCAAGCGCCGCGAGCCTGGTGGCCCGCGTTTCCAGGGGCGCGAGCCGCTCGATCTCGTGGCGCACCACCGCATGGCGCGTCGCGTCGTACGGCTCCGCCGCCTGCGCAATTTCGCCCTTCAGATCCTGCAGCCGGATCTCCTGGCGCGCGATGACCTTGTCGAGCTCCGCCAGTTCCTTGATGCCCGCCTGCGACGTCGCCACTCGCTGCTGAATCTTCTCGACGTCCTTCGACAGGCCGCGCCTCGCGTCCTCGAGCTGCGTCACCGTGTCCGGTTTCTTCTCGAGCTGCTCGTGACGCTGGTTGAGCCATTTGCCGTCGGCCGTGATGGCCTCCATCTGCGCGTCGAGCGTATCGAGCATGCTTCGAAAGTGCGTGCCGAGGGGACGCTGGCACGTCGGGCAGGTGCCGTCCTCCCCCGCCTCGACGATCTTCTCGCGCTGCTCCCGCACATCCGAAAACTGCTGCCGCAAATGATCGCGCCTGGTGATCGTCGCCTGCTTGTCCTGCACCCACGCGGTGAGCGCGGCTTCGAGCGTCGCCTCCGCGGCGGTCAGTTTGACCCGCGCACCCTCGAGCGCCGCGGCGGCGTCATCGTGCGCGCGTGAGACGCCGGCCAGCTCACCGCGTCGCGCGGTGAGGCGCACGAGCTCCGCATCGACGGCCTTGATGCTCTCGAGCAACGCGCGCCGGCGACCGTCCTGTTGTGCAAGCGCATCGAGCGCCGCGCATTCACGCTTGAGGTCCGGAAGCGGGGCGAGCTGCGGCGCGATCGCGGCAAGATCCGCAGCGGCGGCATCGACCTCCAGCACCACGGCCGCGGCACGCTCCCGCTCGCGATCGCGCGACGCAGCATCGGCGTCGGCAATCCGCAGCTCACCCGCCACCTGCTGCCGCCGGTCCCGCTCGGCCTGCGCCTGGGTCCACTGCGGAGCAAGGACCGCCAGCGCGCGTTCACTCTCATCGCACGCTTTTCGCGCAGCGTCAGCGCGCGCCGTCGCCTCGCTGAGCCGCGCAACGGCGTCGGCCACGCGTTGCGCGATCACGGACGGGTCGGGCATGCTGGCGCGGAGGCCGTTCAGCTCGCCGACCAATTCACGCCGGCGATCGCGCGCGAGGTCCTGCGCGGCACGAAGCCGCTCGTACCCGAGCACGCGCGACAGGAATTGCGCACGCTCCGTTGGTCCGAGCGACGTCATCACACCCAGCTCGCGCTGGCCGGTGAAATACGTGTTGAAGAACTCCGACCGCGTCATGCCGATACGGCGCTGCAACTGCTCGCTCACGCTCGTGAGCGAGTTGGCGATTGGCTGCTCGGCCCCGTCGAGATAGAGCTCGGCGGACGTGAGGCCACGCGACACGCGATAGCGGTGCCCGCTGAGCTCGAAATCGAGATCGACACGAACCGGAGCCTTTGCGTCCGCACGCGCAAAACGAATCGTGTCGCGGCGGCCGCGCGCCGCTTCGTTGCCGTACAGGGCCCAGGCAATCCCCTCGAGAATCGTCGTCTTGCCCGTCCCGTTCGGTCCGATGACGCCGGTGATGCCCGGGCCGAACTCGATGGACGTGTCGGCGTGCTGCCGGAAGTTCGTCAGCTTGATGGCGCGGAGCTTCACGGCGTGCTCGCTCCATCGTCGAGGACGAGGGGCGCCTCGCCGTCGACGCGCGCCAGATACTCCATGCCAAGCTCGACGAAATGCGCGCGATCGAGGTCCGTGTCGAGCGGCCGGGTGCGCAGCCGGTCACCGAGCAGCGCGGCGAGCGTGACCGCCCGGCCTGGCGCGCCGGCGGACGTGCGCGTGATTTCGGGCGGCCGAACGTCGAGATGAAAATGCAGCGCGCGCCGGCGGAACTCGCGCAGCGCGCGGTGATCGAGGTCGCGCGCCACGTGACGCGGCACGTTGCGCAGCATCAGTCGCACGACCTTCGAGTCGATGCCGCCTTTGCACTTCTCCACGACCGCGGCAATGCGCAGATCGAGCTCCGTTGCGCCGAGTCCGGTGCCTTCGATCGCGTCGAGATCGATGTACTCGCGCGAGACCGGCAGCGGATGAAACACGTGCGAGTGCGTACCGAGATCGAACTCGATCAGCCCCTTTCCCTTTCCCGGAATCCGCTCTTCGATCTCTTCGCGCCGTTCACCCCACGGATCGGGACTCGCGTACTCGATGGCACCGCAGTACCACGCGCGCTCGGCCATTTTGCGGTACACGTGGTAGTGACCGAGCGCGACGTAATCCCACTGGGGATTCGCGATGTCCGCACGCTCGATCTTGAGCGTGGAACGCTCGCGTCCTTCGATTTCCGGGAACAGTCCCCGCACTTCGGCGTGCGCGAGCAACACGTTGTAGCGCGCCGCCGGATCGGGCGTGAGATCAATGCCGAGCTGCGGTGCGTCGGGAACGCAGAGCACCGTGACGCCCTTGTCCTCGAATCGAAGCTGCTTCGGCTCGGTGTCGACGACATGAATGCCCAGCTGACTGAACAGGCGCAGGATGCACACCGTGTCGCGCGACCTGGGCGTGTCGTGATTGCCCGCGACCATGATGATCGACGCATCGGGAATCGCGCGCACGAGGCGCGCCATCTGCGTGAACGCGTGCAGAATGGCGGGATTCGCGGGACGCACCTGGTGAAAAAAGTCGCCGGCGAAGAGCACCATGTCCGGCGCCAGCGCAATGACCCTGTCGATGGCGCGCGTGAACGACGCCGCAACGTCCGCCTCCCGCTGATTGATACCCGCAGGGGTCAGCCGCTGAAACTGTCGGTAGCCGAGGTGGATGTCGGCGAGGTGGACGAGGCGCACTCTGGAGCGGAAACTAGAGAACGGGACAGCGGGACAGCGGGACAGCGGGACAGGGGGACAGCGGGACAGGGGGACAGCGCGAGAGAACGGGAGACGGAGAGAACGGGAGCTAACGGCGCGCGGGGGCGGTGTGCATTACCTGGTTCACGTGCACCTTCACCACGAGCGGCGGGCCGCCGCCGGCGAGGGTGACTACCGACTCAAGCGTGACGGTCGCGCGGGATTCGGCGAGCCAGCCTCGCTTTCGGTCTAGGCGCAGGAGTCCCGCGAGGGTGCCGCTGGGCTGGCCGATCCCGGGCCCATCCTTCGCAGCTTTGCCATCGGAGACGACTCTTCCCTGGATCGACACCCACGCGACGTCGCCGCCGCTGGTGAGCGAATCGAACTTGAACGTCGCCTTGAGCGTGCCGCTCGCATTTCCGGCGTCGCCACCATCCGCGGGCAGCGGCAGGTCGCGGACCCAGCTTTCGCCAACGGCCACGGGCGCGGTCGGAAGAACCGCCGGCATGGCGCCGAGCATGGCCACCAGTTCCTTGTCGAGTTGTTTTTGTCCTTCGACAAGCTCCGAGCTGCCATCAGGCATCACGCGCAGTTTCACCGTCATGCCTTCCATGCCACGGTCCACGCCCGGGAACGGACTCGCCCCCATGGAGCCGCTGGTCTTCATGCGCACCGTGTCGATTCGCGCACGGATGATCGTTCCGCCGCGGTCTTCTCGCTCCGCGACGTCTCGCGTCGCGATATGGTAGGAGGTCGACACTGTCGTGGCGGAATCGGGGGCGTTCTTCGGGCCACCCGTGATCGTGAAGACATGATCGAGCGTCACACGCAGCGTGTCGCCCGGTTTGGGCCGCGCTTCGAGCATGACACGTTGCTGCGCGGACAGCGGCGCCGCGGTTGCCGCTGCAAATACCACGAGAGAAGCGAACGCGCGCATCATTTCAGAAGCCGTAGGGATCATCGGTCGGCGCCGGCCGGAGTGGACGCACCGTGGACGGCGCGACGGGCGTCGCGGCGAGACGGCCCTTGAACTGCGCACGGAAATATCCGCGCACATCGCGCGGCCGCGCGCGGAGGGTCGCATTGCGCGCCCGGAGCACATCAGGTTCATCGTGGAGGGCGACGAATTCCTTCACGAAATCGAGTGTGATGGATGCGTCGAGCGTGCGCAACGAACGCAGCACGGCGCTCTCGATGCTCGGCGGAGGCTCCGGCGGAAATCGCTCGGCGCCGTCGCGGCCCGACAACATCGACGGCCGGGGGAAGCGCACGAATACCGGCTGCGAAAAATGCGGATGACGCACCATCAGCTGCCCCTTTTCGAGTGTGGCGAGCCGTGTGCGGATGGCAGGGCCCAGCGTGGCATAACCCGGCGTCGCGAGCTCATCACC
>DASRAP010000040.1:0-4880 GCA_035638155.1 Gemmatimonadaceae bacterium
CTCACGGCGTGGTGCACCGGGACGTCAAGCCGGAGAACATTCTCCTGACCGGCGGTCACGCCGTGGTGGCCGACTTCGGTGTGGCCAAGGCGATCCAGGTCGGCGTGTCGCCCGAGAAAGCCGAGGCCTCCACCCGGCTCACCCGGGCCGGCATTGCGATCGGCACTCCACTCTACATGAGTCCCGAGCAGGCCAGCGCTGAAGAGGCCATAGATGCCCGGAGCGATCAGTACAGCCTGGGCTGCGTGTTGTACGAAATGCTCGCCGGCGAGCCGCCGTTCACGGGATCGACCGCGCAGGCGATCGTCGCGCGTACGCTGACCGAAACACCACGCTCGATCACGCTGCAGCGACACACCGTGCCGCCGAACATCGAAGCCGCGGTGTTCACCGCGCTCGAGAAGCTGCCCGCGGACCGATTTGCGACCGCCGGCGAATTCGGCGCCGCTCTGGAACAGCCGTCATTCGCACGCACCGGTGTCACCACTCACGCGCAGGCGGCCGTCGCGCCGGCGAGCGCGTGGCGTGCGCGCGGTGCGTTCGCCGCGATCGCCGCCGGGTGTATCCTCGCTGGCGCGCTGGGGATGCGCGCGCTGCGCCCGGCACCGACGAAGCTCGTTTCGCGATACGAGCTTTCATTCCAGTCGTCCCAGGCTCCGGTACCGGATCGCGGGATCGCCGTATCGCCCGATGGATCGCAGCTCGTGTATGTGGGACTCGACAGTGGCGCGACGACCCTGATGGTGAAACCGCGCGACCACCTGCGGGCGACGCCGCTCACGGGAACCGCGGGCGCGATCTCGTTCGTGGTCTCGCCCGACAACCGGTCGATTGCGTTCGTGCAGGGTTCGCAGCTCAAGAAGATGGCGCTGACCGGTGGTGCCGCAATCACCCTCGCAGACTCCGCGTCGCCGTCCCGCGGCATCGCGTGGCTCGACAACCACACCATCGCATACATCTCGACATCATGGCACCAGCTGCGCGTTGTTCCCGACGGCGGCGGTCCGGCGGTCGAGCTGTGGAATGATCCGAGAAACTTCGCCTGGTACCCCGCGGCGCTTCCCGGCAGCCGAGCCGTGGTGTTCACGTACTGCGATCAGTCGTCGTGCCAGGCGACAATCCACGTCGCCGCCGTCGACACGCGGTCGAAGAAACTGACCGAAGTCGAACCGGGTTATATCCGCGCGCAATACGTTCCGACGGGACATCTCCTGCTCATCCGCCGTGACGGAGCCATGCTGGCAAAGCGCTTCAACGCGCGCACTGGCGCGGGGAGCGGCCCGCCCATCCCGGTGGCCGACAGCGTATCGATGGGATTGAACGAGGTGCCGGTCTTTGGCGTGTCACAGGAAGGCACGATGTTCGTGCGAACGGGACCGTCGCTGCCGGCTGGCGCTTCATACGAATTGGTGTGGGTGGATCGCACGGGACGCGAGACGCCGGTCGACAGCATGTTCACGTTTCACATGACCGTGCAGGGCGGCAACGCAGGGTGGGCGCTCTCGCCCGACGGTGCGCGCCTCGCCATCGGCATCAACACCGACGCGGGTGATCAGGTGTGGGTGAAGCCGCTTCCCCGTGGCCCCGCGATGCGCGTCACGTTCGACAGTGTGCAGAACTACCGGCCGCGCTGGCTTCGCGATGGCAAGTCGCTCACGTACACGTCGCGTCGCGCGCTCGTCGCGGAATTGCACAAACGTTCCGCCGACGGCACCGGCACCGACGAGCTCGTGCTCAAAGTGCGCACCGGCTCGGGCATCTACGAAGGCGCGTGGTCTCCGGACGGGAAGACGCTCGTGGTCCGCGCGGGCGGTACGCAAAACCAGATTGGCGGACGCGACATCAGCGTCATTCATCCAGGCGTCGACTCGGTGCCGAAGCCGCTCATCGCGAGCCCGCAGTTCGACGAGGAAGCCATCGCGATCTCGCCCGACGGCAGGTGGATCGCGTACGAAACGAATGAGACGGGGAAGATCGACGTGTTCATTCGTCCGTTCCCGAACGTCGACGGTGGCAAGTGGCAGGTGTCGAGCGGCGGCGGACGCGCGCCGCTCTGGGCAAAGAGCGGGCGCGAGCTGTTCTTCGTCAATACCAAGCGCGACATGGTCGCCGTCAGCATTTCGGACGGCCCGACGCCGAGTCCGGGGGAGCCGCGCACGCTCTTCCACATGCGTGACGAGCTGTTCCTGCAGGATCCCGAGAATTACACGCCGTTCGACATCTCACCCGACGGGCAGCGCTTCATCATGGCGCGCCGCGTGCGCGAGAACATGGTCGCGCTCGCACCGATGACCGTCACGCTCAATTGGTTCGAGGAGCTGAGGGAGCGGTTGGCGAAGCATTGACCGCTCGGCGGCAACGACTGCCGAGCCGTTATTGCCTGATCACGGCCGGCTTCACCGTCGGATACTTGATCCCCAGCTGCTCGAGATACGTCGAGAACTTCGACGGGTTGTAATAGTACTTCTGCATTTCCGGCCGATACCGCGCCATGATTTCTGCGTTGAGGAACGTCGGCGGTTTGTCATTCGGCCCGATGAACGGCTTGTACTTTACGGTCTTCGTCTGCACGTCGCGGAAATACGTCCATGCGTCCGCAACGGTCTGGGGCTGCGAGAGCAGGTCGAGTATCGTGAGCGCCTGCACTTTCGCTCCCGCCACCGCGCCTTTGTGCGCAATTGGCGTCGCCATCGAAATGGCGTTCGCCCAGTTATGCCCGGGGAGCCCGGGGATGTTCGACGGATACCGGAGCGTCACCGTCGGCACGTTCCACGACACGTCCCCAATGTCGTCGGATCCGCCACCGTTCCAGTTGGCTTGAACTTCCGCACCGCGAAGGGGCGTCACTCGCGTCGCGAGTCCCCGGGAGGCACCGCGTCCGCCCCCTGCGCCGCCACGGCCCGCGCCAGTCGCTGCCGCCGTGTCGCTTCCACCTCGTCCGCCTGCGCCGCGCTGCGACTCTGATTCTGTTCTCAGCGTGTCGGGCGAGACACCGAGCTCGGCGAGCAATCCACGCGCGAGCACATAGTCGTCTTCACTCCACGCCGGCATGCCCACGCGCTCGATGTTCTTCTGCATCGTCTCGGCGACGGGCTTGTTGAAGTGTCCCGCCCACCCCGATCCGAGGATGCGCACATCCTCGAGCTTGGTATCGGTCATCATTGCCGCGCCTTCGGCGACGCGCTTGCCCATCTCGAACAGCGCCATCGTGCTGGGATAATCTCGCTGGCGGAAATAGAACCAGATCGATGCGGTCGACGGCACGACGTTCGGTTGATCGCCGCCGTCGCGAATCACGTAATGCGAACGCTGTTGGAGCGGCAAATGCTCGCGGCGGAACTCCCATCCCTGCCCCATGAGCATTGCGGCGTCGAGCGCGCTCTGGCCGCGCCACGGCGCACCGGCCGCGTGCGCCGAGCTTCCGCGAAAACGGAACTCCGCGGAGATGAGGGCGGATGATCCGCTCTCCCCCCACGTCACGGAGAGTCCGTCGCCGACGTGCGTGAAGAGGCAAACGTCCACGTCGTTGAACACGCCGGCACGCACGAGAAACGCTTTGCCCGCCATTTGTTCTTCGGCCACGCCCGGCCACAGCACGAGGGTACCCGGAATCTTTTCGCGCTCCATGATTTCCTTCACCACGAGCGCCGCGGCGATGTTCACGGCCTGGCCGGAATTGTGTCCTTCGCCGTGACCCGGCGCGCCCGGGATGAGGGGATCATGCCACGCGACGCCGGGTTTGCTCCCCGCCTGCGGAATGCCGTCGATGTCGGAGCCAAGCGCGATCACCGGCTTGCCCGACCCCCACCGCGCGACCCACGCCGTGGGCATGTCGGCAACGCCGCGTTGCACGGCAAATCCATTTTTCTCGAGAATGCCGGTCAGGTATTTCGACGTCTCGAATTCCTGCATGCCGAGCTCGCCGAACGAAAACACCTGATCGATGATTTCCTGCACGAGCTTCGCCCGTGCATCGATCTTCGTGATGGCTTCAGCCTTGAGTCGATCGAGACGCGCGTCCTGCTGAGCCGACGCGAGAGCGGGGACAAGAAGGAGGGCGGTGAGCAGGCGACGAAACATTTTGCACCTCGACGGCTTGGCGACCGAAACTGCGTGAGAGTTGAAAAATCCTGTTACGTGCGTTCAACGGTTGTTTCTGGCTGTCATATCGACGCATCCGCAGCTGCCTCCCCGTGATCAGCCGCGTCGCCGGCTGAGCTGATCCGCGACCACGGCGCCGACGATCACCACGCCGAGCGCAATCTTCTGAACATAGGGATCAATGTTCGCGAGATTGAGGCCATTGGTCAGCACGCCAATGAAAATTGCACCGGACGCCGTGCCGCCGATGGTGCCGCGACCACCGGTAAGCGATGTCCCGCCGACAACGACCGCTGCAATTACGTCGAGCTCGTACTGCAGCCCCGAGTTCGGAACACCGGCGCCCAGTCGCGATGCGAGCGTCACGCCCGCGAGTCCCACGAGGAGCCCATTGAGCGCGTAGACGAGCCACGTCACGCGGCGCGTGTCGATTCCCGCCAGCCACGCGGCGTCGGGATTTCCGCCCGTGGCGTACACGTGACGGCCGAACACCGTGCGATTGAGCACGAACGCACCCGCGAACATCACCACCGCCATCACGATCACCGGCGTCGGAATGCCCGCGAGCGAAGAACGCCCAAGCGCACCGAATGAATCGGGGAGGTTGCCGATGCTGCGCCCGCTCGAGATGATGAACGCGAGACCGCGCGCAATTGTGAGCATGGCGAGCGTGGTCACGAACGCCGGCACTTTGAAGAACGCGATGAGCGTACCGTTGAGCGCGCCCGTGGCCACGCCGATGAGGAGCGCGACCACAATCGCGATGAGCGTGCTCTTCC
>DASRAP010000041.1:0-4270 GCA_035638155.1 Gemmatimonadaceae bacterium
CCACTGTCCCACTGTCCCACTGTCCCACTGTCCCACTGTCCCACTAGCCCTCTAGCCCTCTAGCCCTCCAGCCCTCACTTAGCCGCGCGGATGAAACTGCTTATGCACGCACCGCAGATACTCCCGATCCACGTGCGTGTAGATCTGCGTCGTCGAAATATCGGCGTGGCCGAGCATTTCCTGCACGGCCCGGAGATCGGCGCCGCCTTCGAGGAGGTGCGTGGCGAACGAATGGCGCAGCGTATGCGGCGTCACGCGCTTCGAAATCCCCGCACGCTTCACGTGCCGCTGCAGGATCTTCCACGCGCCCATCCGTGAGAGCGGCCGGCCGCGCGCGTTGAGAAACAGCTTCCCCTGCCCTGCGCCTTTCTCCAGTTGCGGACGGAGCTCACTCAGATAGAGCGCGACCGTACCGAGCGCGGACCGGCCGATCGGCACCAGCCGCTCCTTCGCGCCTTTGCCGAAGACGCGCACGAGTCCCTCGTCGAGCCGCAGGTCCTGCACCGTGATTCCGATCCACTCCGAAACACGGAGTCCCGCGCCGTACGCCAGCTCCAGCATCGCCCTGTCGCGGAGCGCGAGCGCATCGTCGAACGCGGGCGCGGCGAGGAGTTTCCTGACGTCCGTTACCGTCATGACGTCGGGTAGCTCGCGCCGCTTGCGCGGCGCTTCCAAGCGCTCGCTCGGGTCCGCGCGAAGCACGCCCTCGGTCAGCAGGAACGCGAAATAGGTGTGCAGCGCCGACACGGCGCGTCGCATGCTCGCCGGTGCGAGGCCGAGATCCTTGAGCGCATAGAGATGGTCGCGCAGCAGGGCCGACGTCACGTCCTCGGGCGACCGCACGGCACGGTGCACCGCGAAGTCGATGAACCGCACCAGATCGTGCCGGTAGGCCTCGATCGTGCGCTTCGATGCTCCGTCCTGCAACAGGAGCGATTCCGTGAATTGTTCGAGATGAAAACTGCGCGGTTGTGCGTCAGCCCCAGCGTCAACCACGCGCCCTGCTCCGCACGCGCCAGATCAGGAATGCCGCCACGAGCGCAGCCGCGATTCCGACGCCAACGCCGAGACTCCAGCGGCTGAGGGCCGCGAGCGCTTCCGTGTAATCGTCCCAGCGGCCGCCAACGCGATACGCGGCGGTCGTCAGCACGCCGTACCACAGCACGGACGCCGCACCAACGATCAGGAACGCCCGGCCGGCGTTGATCCGAATTGCTCCGGCGGCAACCGGCACGAGCCCGCGTATGCCAGGAACGAGCCGCCCGAGAAACAGCGCGAGCGATCCGTAACGGTCGTACATGCGCTGAAACCGCTCACGACGTTCGATGTCCTGACGCTTGAGGCGCGCATCGAATCCCGCTGCGCCATACCTGCGCCCGACCCAGTACATCGCCCCGGCGCCGAGCAGGTTTCCCGCGACGACGCTCGCGTAGGTGAGACCGAGCGAGGACTCTCCCGGTGCCGCGATGAATGCACACACGGCAATGAAAGCGTCCGAGGGAAACGGCGGAAACACGTTTTCGATGAACGCCAGCCCGAACGCCGCCGCGTACAGCGCGATCGGAGAGAGCGCGATCAACCAGTCGTATGCCTGCTCGATCGACGGCACGTACCGATGCTCCTGTCAGCCCGCCGCGGGTGCCAGGCTCGCGATTGCCATGACCGCGAGTCCCTGTCCCTGTCCGATGGCATCCATGCCTTCGTTGGTCTTTCCCTTGACCGACACGGCAGTCTCGTTCACGCCGAGCGCTTCAGCGAGTGCGCGGCGCATGGCGGCCCGGTGCGGACCGATCTTCGGACGTTCGGCGATGACTGTCACGTCAACATTGAGTACCACGAAACCACGATCAAGGATCACCTGCACCGCCGCCCGGAGCATGTCGACCGAGTTTCTGTTCTTGTTTGCGGCATCCGTATCGGGGAACATTTCGCCGATGTCCCCGGCGGCAAGAGCGCCAAGCACGGCGTCGGTCAGGGCATGGCACACGGCGTCGCCATCGGAATGCCCTTCGCAGTGAAAGTCCGCGTCGATGTGAATCCCGCCGAGGACCATGGGCCCGCCAGGCGCGAACCGGTGCGAGTCGTACCCGATCCCCGCGCGGGTGCCGCCGGCCGGCGGCGTGCCCCGTTCGGGTTGGGCGGTCTGTGACTCCGGCGTACCGCCGCCGTCGGCCTGGAAATCACGGAGCGCCAGGACGACAACGGATTGGTCGACGTCGTTCGCTCCCGCGAGCTGCGCCGCCGCGGTGAGCAGCGCCTCGAGCTCGGCGTTGAGCGCGGCAATCGGAAACTTCGGCACGGCAACGCCCGAGCCCGCGAGTGCGTCGGCGAGATCGCGGATGCGCGGACGTGTCTGGCCCCGCGATTCCGCGAGTGCGGTCGCCGCAACGATGTGACGCCGAACTTCCGGCGTGAACCGAACACTCACACGAGCCTCATGCCGCTGCGCCTGCTGCCGCGATGAGTGTGTAATCCTGCCGCCGCCGGTGCGGAGTGAAGCCCGCTTCGACAATGAGCCGCTCCATCTCGTCCGTGGTCGTGCGGTACGTGGTGTTCGCGGCCGACACGACGTTCTCCTCGAGCATGAGCGACCCGAAGTCGTTGCACCCGAAATGCAGCGCCGTTTGTCCGACCTTGAGACCCAGCGTCACCCAGCTCGACTGAAGATTCGGCACATTGTCGAGCACAATGCGCGAGATCGCGACGGTCCGCAGATATTCGGTCGCGTCCGTCTTGGGCTGCTTCGAGAACTCGGGCGTGTTCTCGGGCTGGAGGGGCCACGTGATGAATGCTGTGAACCCGCCCGTCCGCGCCTGTACTTCGCGCACACGCAAGAGATGTTCGAGTCGCTCGGCGAGCGTTTCGCCCAGGCCGTACATCATCGTGACCGATGTCTTCATCCCTTCCTGGTGCGCGATCTCCATGATCTCGAGCCAGCGGTCGGCACCCGCCTTGCCCGGTGCCGCATAGTCGCGAACGCGCTGCACGAGAATTTCCCCGCCGCCGCCGGGAATCGAATCGAGACCGGCCTTCTTGAGCTCCAGCACCACGTCGCGCGCTTCCATCCGGAATGTTTTCGCGAAGAAATCCACTTCACTCGGCGAAAACCCGTGAATGTGAATCGGATGATTGCGCTTGATGTAGCGCATCAGCTCCAGATACCACTCGAACGGGATGTACGGATTGTGCCCGCCCTGGATCAGAATCTGGACGCCGCCGAGCGCCTTGGTCTCGTCGATCTTGGCGCCGATTTGCTCGTATGAGAGCGTGTAGCCCTCAGTGTGCTTCGGGCGGCGGTAGAACGCGCAGAATCCGCAGTCGGCCACACACACATTCGTGTAGTTGATGTTGCGGTCGACGATGTACGACACGATGCCGTGCGGATGCTTCGCGCGGCGAATGGCGTCCGCCTGCGCGCCGAGCTCGAGGAGCGGCGCGTTGGTGTACAGGTCGAGGAGGTCGGCTGGAATGTCCACGATTGGTCCTACGCCGCTGGAAGAAAGGCGAGTGTGCTCGCAGGCACCCGGCCCGCGTGCTCGAGACGCCTGAAGAACTCGGTCAGACCTTCGAGATGCGACAGGCCGAGTCCGTAGTCGAGCCCCGCAAGGTATTCGAGGCATGCCTCGCGTCCGACGCCCGTCGCCGGCGCGGCCTGCGCGGCGAGCTCGTCCAGATGCGCGAGGCCCCATTCGCGTGACGTGATGAGGGAGGCGTGCACGCCGAGCGCGTCCGCGACGGGCGTCGAGCGCTGCGCGACCCACACCGCGAACACGAACGGCAATCCCGTCCACGCACGCCACGTTTCGCCCAGATCGTACGCGTGCCGAAAGCGGGCCTCGCCGGCATGCATGGCCGCGTGAAGCATGAGCGCCGCGTCGCCGATCACGAGGTGCGCGGCAGCGTTGAGACTGCCGAGATCCGGGGGCTCGGCGTTGCCGGGCACGAACTCAGGCGTGGCGTGCCACACATGCTGAAAGAGGAGCTCGAGCAACGCAACGCTCGTCATGGAACTGCTCGAGACTACGACGCGCTCACCACTCAGCTCTTCTGCGGGGCGCGTCGAGACGAGCAGCACGCTGCGAACGGGACCGTCGCACGAGATCGCGAGATCCGGCAGGAGGATGTAGCGCGCCGACGCACGCGCGTACTCGACGGCCGAAATCACGCTCACATCGAGGTCCCCGCGGGACATGGCCTGGTTGAGCGCCGTCGGCACGCCACTCACGATGTCGCCGCCAAGCGGAACGATGCCGCGGTCAATGGCGCCGTA
>DASRAP010000042.1:0-7501 GCA_035638155.1 Gemmatimonadaceae bacterium
ACGGGGAGGCAGGGGCGGGCCTGGCCGCGGAGGCTTTCCCCAGGGTCCGTCGGGTGATGTGATGTTGCTCTCTCTTGCCGCACCGAATGCGCTCACCCGGGTGATCGCAACGGATTCCGCGGAGCAAGGTCCCGCCGTGAACCCGAACGGCAAACTGTTCGCGTACGTGAGCACCGCGAACGGTGTCACACAGGTGTACGTGAGTCCCGTCGACGGAAGTACCCGGCGGCAGGCTTCGCTCAATGTGGGCGGCGTGCCGCGATGGTCGCATGATGGACGAACGCTCTTCTACGCGGTATCCGGGCAGGCGATCGACAGCGACACGCTCTTCGCGGCACAGGTCAGCGGCACGGGCGCCGATCTGGTCGTCAGCGACATCCATCCAGTCCTGACGGGCATCAATCTGCGCGGCGGCTACAGCGTGATGCCCGGCGACTCCTCGTTCGTGATGCGCGCATCGGCCACGGGCGATGTGCGCAACCTGCCGCCCATCACCATCGTGCTCAACTTCGTGCAGGAGCTGAAGAAGCTCTTCAGCGATCCCGCAGCGCGATGATGTCGTAGTACGACGCGATGTGGTTCGCGGCGAACGCCCGCGTCAGTCCATCCATGGACGACGTCGTCTGCGCGAGAATCGAGCTCGCCTTTCGTGGCATCACCTGGCGCGTGATCGAGACGGACCGGATGTACATGCTCGACGAATCGGTCGGGAGCGTCGCGACCGACGCGTAGAATTTTTTCCAGTTGCCCGGATCGCGGAACAGATACTCTTCGACGTTCGACGTATAGAACACACTGACGCGCGTGTCGTGCTCGCGCAGATACTCGCCGACGGTCCGGAGCGCTTTCGGACCCGCGAAGTCGCCGACGACCGGCACGATGAGATTTCGCTCTTCGTATTCCTTCACGCGCCGGAACGCCGCCTCGCTGCCGAGCCATCCGCGATTCGTGCCGGCTCCGTCGTCCTCGAGCATGAGCCTGGCAAAACTCACGAATCCGCTTGCGCGCGTGTTCGCGGGCGCGCTCACCGTCCGGAACGTCGTGTCGCCGGACGTAATGATGCGAAAGATCTGCACGCCGGACGAATAGCTGATGCCGGGGCCCGCGAGACGAAACGCGCCGAGCACGTTACGGACGCCCGTGGTGTCGTCGGCCGTGAGCAGGAAACCGTGGTCGTTCACAAGACGGTGCAGCACCGACGCAAGCGTGGCACGCTCGAGCGCGGTGTCCGCGACAGCTCTGGCGAACGCATCGGCAAGCGCCGCCGGAGTCGACGAGCTGTCGAGCCCGTCCGGCCTCGCGCGCGACCAGAGCAACGAGAGGAGCTCGGCGCGGTCCCGCGACATCTCGAGGAGCGCCTTGTACAGAAGATGCTCGTCCAGATTCTGACGGCGGATGTCGCAGATGAACGCGATGCGCGGGCTGAACGCCGCGATGTACGTGAAATTCTGCTCCGGTCCGACGCCAATGTAGGCACCGTTCGTGCTCACGCGGTTCAGGGAGCCGGGAATCACGTACTGCCACTCGTTCTCGTTCGACACGAAGTTGTCCGACGGGAACGAACCGGTCGGCTCGGAGAACGTGCTGACGATCCGCCAGAACGTCGTGTCGGCCAGCCGGTCCGGGATGCGCTGCGCGGCAGCAGACCCCGCCACCGCGGCCACCGCGAGCAGACACGCCACCGCTCTTCCATGCACTCGGTGCATCACGACATTCTCCCGGGGACGCTGGTCACGCGCATCGCCACTCGCATAATGTAGGAACGTGCCATTCATCGCCATTACCCACACGCCGCCCGCGGCGCTCGAACAGGGCGAGCGCTCATTCGTGTCGCGCACGGAGATCGACATGCCGCTCGCACTACGACAACACGCGGCGTACTGCGGGTTGCTTGGCGAGCTCGGCGCACGCGTCATCATGGTCGACGTCAACCGCGAGTATCCGGACGGCGTGTTCGTCGAGGACACGGCGCTCGTGCTGGACGAGGTCGCGGTCATGGCGCGCCCCGGCGCGGACTCCCGGCGGGGCGAACCGGCCGGTATCGAGCCCGTGCTCGCGGCGTTCAGGCCCGTTCAGCGAATCGAGGCACCCGGGACGCTCGACGGCGGCGACGTGGTCGTCACCGGAAAGCGCATTCTGGTGGGCGCGTCTGCGCGCACGAACGCCGACGGCGCGCGTCTGCTGCAGGACATCGTGCGACCGTTCGGGTATCGGGTGGATCGCGTCGGCCTCCGGGACTGCCTGCATCTCAAAAGCGCGTGCTGCGCGCTCCCCGACGGCCGGTTGTTCGTGAACCCGGCATGGCTCGAGACCGGCGCGCTGTCCGACTTTGCCCTCGTCGAGAGTCCTCCGCAGGAACCGTTCGGCGCGGACTTTGCGACGGTCGGTGGCACGATCATCGTTTCCGAAACGAATCCGCGCACGGCGGTTTCGCTGCTGTCGCTGGACTTTGCCGTGCGGTCCACGCCGCTGTCGGAATTCGAGAAAGCCGAGGGTGGCGTGAGCTGTCTCAGCATCATTTTCCCCGCCCTCACGTGAGTATCCCACTGGATCCGCAGGACTGGACACGCTTCCGCGACTTCGCTCACCGGGTGGTTGACGACACGCTCGAGCACGTGCGCACAATCGCCGACGCGAAGGTCTGGAACACCATGCCGCAGCGTGTGCGCGACGCCATCACGGACGAGCCCGTTCCGCGCACGGGACTCGGCGAAGACGACGCGTATCGCGCATTCGTGGAGCTCGTTCGGCCTTACCCGAGCGGCAATCTTCACCCGCGCTCATGGGGATGGGTGCGCGGGAACGGCACGCCGTTCGCGTCCGTCGCGGACTATCTCGCGTCGAGTCTCAATCCGAACGTGGGAGGATTCGATCAGGCACCCGTGCTCGTGGAACAGAAGGTGATCGCGTGGTTCGCCGAGTTGCTGGGTTTTCCCTCCGGCGCCGGCGGCATTCTTTCAAGCGGCGGATCGATGGCGAACGTGATCGGCCTCAACGTGGCGCGCAACGCGAACGCGGGTTTCGATGTGCGGCGCGACGGACTTCAGGGTTCGCATCCCCGCCTGCTCGTGTACGGCAGCACGGAAACGCACGGATGGCTCAAGAAGGGCTGCGAAATGCTGGGGCTCGGCAGCACGGCGTTTCGCCGCGTGCCGGTGAACGACGCGTTCGAGATCGACGTGGCGGCGCTCGAACGGATGATCGCGGACGACCGCGCGGCGGGCCACCGGCCCTTCTGCGTTTGTGGAACGACGGGGACGGTGAATACGGGCGCAACGGACGATCTCGTCGCCCTCGCCGATCTCTGCCAGCGCGAGAAGCTCTGGTATCACATCGACGGCGCGTTCGGCGCGCTGGTCGCGCTCTCGCGCGATCACGCGCACATCGTTCGCGGCATGGAGCGCGCGGATTCCCTCGCGTTCGATCTCCACAAGTGGGGATACCTTCCGTTCGATATCGCGGTCACGCTCATCCGGCGCGACGCGGACCTCCTGTCGACGTACTCCGTGCAGGCGGAGTACCTCCAGGTCGAGACGCGCGGTGCAACGGCGAACCTCGGGTTCTACTATGCGGACCGGGGGATCGAGTTGTCACGCAGCTTCAAGGCGCTCAAGGCGTGGATGACCCTTCGCGCGGTCGGTGTCGACGCGTGGGGTGCGCACATCGCGCGCAACATTGCGCAGATGCAGCGGTGCGCCGCGCTCGTCGAGGCGCATCCGTCGCTCGAATTGCTGGCCCCAGTGCCGCTGAATGTGGTGAATCTGCGCTGGACGAGGCCGGGGCTGAGCGCGGAGCAGCTCGACGCCGTGAACCGGGAGATCCTGTTCCGCCTGCAGGAGCGCGCGATCGCCCTGCCCAGCGCGACAACGCTGCCGCGCGGGTACGCGATCCGCGCCGCGAACACCAACCACCGCACGACCGACGCGGATATCGACGCGCTCGTCGAGGGCACGGCCGCGCTTGGAGACGAGATATGGCGCGAGCAACGCGCGTAACTCCCCGCGACCCGGCGGCGCGCGCGCTCGTCGCCGCGTACGACGAAGCCTACGATACGCGGTCGTGGCACGGCACGAATCTCCGCGGTTCCATTCGCGGCATGTCCGCCCGGGATGCCGCGCGCCGCCCCGCACGCGGACGCCACAACGCCTGGGAGATCGTGGTGCACTGCGCGTACTGGAAATACACGGTGCTGCGCCGTCTCACGCGCGCCAGGCGGGGCTCGTTCGCGCTCAAAGGATCGAACTGGTTTCCGCGCACCGGCGACGGCGGCGAGGCGCAGTGGCGCGCCGACGTGGCGCTGCTCGAAGAGACGCACCGCGCGCTGCGAACCGCGCTGGTGACGCTCAACTCACGCCAGCTGCGCGAGCGACGGCAGGGCGGAAAGTACCGCGTTGCCGAGCTCGTCTCGGGCATCACGGCACACGATCTCTATCACGCCGGGCAGATTCAGCTGCTCAAACGGCTTGATCGGCTCTGACACTCAACTGCAGTCCACAGACGTGGATTCAGGACCTCGCCAATTTGCTGATTGCTTCCCACTCGGGACCAGTAACAGCTTGCACTGAGAGCTGCGAGATCCGGATCAGCATCATGTTCTTGCACGCGGGCGTCTTCTTGATCTCCTCGAGTGACACTGGTCGCGGAAGACGTTCAACGGCACGCACGTCGACCTGGAACCAGCGCGGCGACGCGGGATCGGAATCCTCGTCGTAGTAATCGCTCTTCTTGTCGAACGCGGTCGTGTCGGGGTAGCCGTCGCGCACGATCTCGACAACGCCGACCACGGCCGACGGGTTGGCGTTCGAATGATAGAAGAACGCGAGGTCGCCCTTCCTGATCTCGTCGCGCAGGAAATTGCGCGCGCGAAAATTGCGCACGCCCTCCCAGTTGGTGGTACGCGATTTGGAGCTCCAGAGATCATCGAACGAAAAGTCCGTCGGCTCCTGCTTGAGGAGCCAGTAACGCTTCTCGCCGGGCTTTCGCTCCGCCGGCGCTGACTGTTTCGCTGTCCTCTTTGCTGCTCGCTTGGCCATGGTCGGTTTGAAAAAGAGTATCAGGGCAGCACAATGACACCGGAACGCCCGCCAAATTCGTCGCGCGCCGCCGGAAGATTGATCGGCACGCGCCACTCCCCCCCGTTCACACGAATCTGCACGCGGTGGAGTCCGGGAGGCGCAGCGAACGTAATTTCCCAGCCGTCGCCCGCGCGCTGGAGCGCGACCGGCGACCATTTCGTGAGCGTACCGGTGATCTCGACCTGCTGCGCCGCAAGCAGGGTCGCCACGCTCACGCGGACCATGCCGTTGTCCGTTCGCACCACGTCGACAACCGGACCGCGGCGGCCGGCGGGGATACCCTCTGGGGGCCGAAGGTTCGCGAACCGAATCCCCGCCGACACGAATTTCCATTGGGGTGTACCGCGGAGCGGGTCGGCGAGCTGGGTTCCTCCCGAAATCACGATCTGCGAAATGCGCGAGAGTCGCCAGCCGAGCGACGCGGACGCGAACCCGCGCGAGCCATCAATGTCCCGAACGGAAAACCGCGCGCCTGCCGTTGCATCGATATCCAGATGCTCGCGGACGTACTCGATTCCCAGCGACGCGTCGGCCACGCGAACGGCGGACGCGAAGGGGTTCGGCGTGAAGCCGGTGTTGACGAAGACCGCCTGGTCGTTGGTCGACGTGGTGGCGAGCGTTGCGGTGAATCGCGCACGTCCGCGCACCAACCATACCCCCGCGTCGATGTTGTTCGAGCTGAGCGTCGTCGCGCGATCGATCTGCGAGAGCGCCGCACCGATCCAGAGTCCCGCACGATCGTACAGCCGCTGCTGCCGTACGTACAGCGTGCGCGCCTGTCCGCGGTCTCCGGCCGCAATGCCATACAGCGCGATGATTGCACCGACATCGACGGGCATGCGATCGCTCCACGGCGGCACCACGCGCGCGCCCATCGCAAGCTGCGCGGCGGCAACGCTGTCACCCGCGGCAGTCAGGGCACCGCTCAGCAGCGGCGTTACCATACCCACCTGCTGCTGCGCCAGGGCAGACAAAGAAAGCGCGGAGCTCCAGAGGAGCCCCGCGGGATGAATGCGTGTGAGTGCGGCGTCCGCGCGCCAATCGGTCTGCGCGGTCGCGGTCGTCGCCGCCGCTGAAAGAGCGGCGGCGATCGTCAGCCCCCGAAGGGCCTTACTGCCGGCGGTTAGGCGCGAGCTGAGGGCTCGCGGCCGGACCCTGCGGGAGCGAGAGCACACCCTTTAAACGGACTTCCATAGCCAGTGACGGCGCAAGCCCCAGTGCAACGTCTTCCTGCACCTTTTGTCCAACGGATGCAATCTGTGTATCAGTTGCGTGATTCTTGACCATCGTCAGCACCATGTCGGTGGCCTGCTTGACGGACACACCGCGGATCTCGACGAGGTCCTGCAGGGCACCGATCGCCACCACGAGTGACTGCGTTCGCTGTGCGGCGCGCAGCGTGCGAAGCACGCTTGCCGGCACATCCTTCTGCATCACCTCGGCACCGGCCACCAGTTCCGCGTCGTCATGAACGGGAGCGAGTGCGTCGCGCGCCGCAACGAGGCGGTCGGTGTACGCGTGCACCACGCTCCGGATCTTCCCGGTCGACGCGGCGCCGAGATATCCCTGGCGCGCCTTGGCCACGAGGATTTCGGCGTTCAGTCCGAGTTTCGCCGCGCGGTCGAATTCCGTTTTGAGCTCCGGAACGGATGCGGGATCGGTCGTGCGCGGTTGCTGCGCATGGGCAACCGACCCTCCATGCAACGCGAGGAGCGCGAGCGCGGCCGCGGCGCCGCTGCGAATGAGAGAACGTGTCATCGGGTTACCAGCACCACCGAGCTCGCGCGGCCGAAATCAGGATCCTCGGTCTTCGGCGCACGCGGGTCGAGTTTCATGAGAGAGTCGTTGACGTAGAACGCATAGGTGTGCCTGCCGGGTGGCAGCAGCACCGTCGCTTCCCACACGCCGCGATGCTCAGGATCCTGCAGCACCGTCGCCTTCGCGGCATCCCATCCGTTGAAGTCACCAACGAGGACTACACGGTTTGCTCCAGGTGCTTCGAACACGAACTGCGTCGGGACGGCGCGTGCGCTGCTGATGTCGTTCGCCACGGTCGTCGCGGTGGCCCCCGTCGTTGCGGGCTGCTCGCTCGCGAGGGTCACGGCGCTCGACGGCTCGACGAGCACACGACTCCCGTAGCCGATCCCGAGCGTGATCACGGCGACGGCCGCCGCGGCCAGCACGGGCACTGACGGCTGCCACGCCCACGCGAGCGTCGCACGCCACGGGGACTGCCGGCGCCCGCGCACGCGCGCGAGAATCGCGGCCCGCGACTGCGGATCGCTCGCCGGCATCACTTGCAGGCGCTGTACGAGCGCGCCCAGCACTTCATCCATTGGCTCAGGTGTTTCTTCACGCACGGTACACCTCCAGCAGCCGCGCACGCAGCAGATCGCCCGCGCGCTTCACTCGCATTTTCAGCGCCG
>DASRAP010000043.1:0-2379 GCA_035638155.1 Gemmatimonadaceae bacterium
CGAGCTCCTCGACCTCCATCTGCTCTTCCTGTTCTTCGCGGTCGAGTGCCGACGGCTGCGAGGCAGTCTGCCCTTGAAAACTCTGCGCACCCTCAGCCCTGGCAGATGACGCCGCCGACATGCTGAAGAGCAAGCATCCGAACACAAGCCTTAGCCAGCGTTGTGTTGACAAGGTTGTTTCCGTTTGCAACGTGCCCGCCAGAAATGGCGCGCGTCGTGCACGGAGGAGGCGTCATGGAATTGTCTCGCCGCACCTTCGTGAGCACGCTGCTGGCGTGCGCGTGTCCGTCCACAGTCTCGCTGTTCGCGCAAACGACGCTCGCGCACGCGCTTTCCAAAGAAGAACGTGACCGGCTGTCACCGGACCAGGTGCTGGACGAACTGAAGAAGGGGAACGAGCGGTTTCGATCGGGACGGACGCTGTCGCGCGATTACCGGCGTCAGCAACTCGCAACTGCGGGCGGCCAATATCCGGCGGCCGCGATGCTTGGCTGCATCGACTCGCGCGGTCCCGCGGAACTCATTTTCGACACGGGCATCGGCGACATTTTCAACGCCCGCGTCGCCGGCAACATCGTCACCGACGAGTTGCTCGGTAGCCTAGAGTTCGCGTGCGCTGTCGCGGGTGCGAAGGTGCTCGTGCTCTTCGGCCACACCGCCTGTGGCGCCATCAAGGGCGCCATCGACAACGTGGAGATGGGAAATCTCACCGCACTGCTCGCTCATATCAAGCCCGCCATCACGGCGACCGCGTTTAGCGGCGAGAAGTCGAGCAAGAACGCAGCCTACGTCGACGCGGTGTCCCGGACGAACGTCCTGCTCGGGCTGGATCGCATTCGCCGGCAAAGCCCGCTCCTGTCAGATCTTGAGAGCAAAGGAAGTCTCAAGATTGTCGGCGGGATGTATGACCTGAGCACGGGGTCGGTGGAATTTTTCAGCGAGCGCTCGCAGAACTGACGGCGGCCCGCTCATCTCAGCGGGCCTTGGCTTTGTGTGCGTCGAAGAAGTCGAAAATCTGATTGATGATCTCCGGCTGCGCCCAAGCGTCCACGTGCTTCCCGCCGATGACCGGCAGCCAGGTCGCGTCAACGCCCTTCGCCTTCGCGTGATCGACCATGACCTTGCTCGCCTCGAACACCATCGTCGTGTCCATGTCGCCATGGACGACGAGCACCGGCGTCTTCCTCAGGTTCTCGTACGGAAAGCTTGCGTCCTCGAGCGGCGCAGCGCTCGGCGAAATCGCGGTCCAGCGCTGCGGATACTTAGCCGCGATGTTCCACACGGCGCTGCCGCCGGACGAGTTGCCCATGAGATAGACGCGATTTGGATCCGCGTTGTATTCCTTCGCCACCAAGTCGGCGACGTTCAAGACGTCCTGTTCGGCGCGCGCGAAGTCTTCCGCCGTCGGCGGCGCGGGCGGATCGCCCCCACCACGCCGGCCTCCGGCCGCACCATTCGCACGGCCGGTGCGCGGAACCTGCACCATCGGATACGGCACGTTCCAGCCGCCGACGCCGGTCGCATTCGCGTGGTACCCCGTCACGGCTGCGACGATGTAGCCGTGCGCTTCGGCGGCCTTCGCGAGCGTCGGCATGTCCATCGGCCGCTGGAACGGCGCAGTCGCGGGTTGCGCGGCACCGTGCGTCACGATGACGAGCGGCAGCTTCGCCGCGCGTGTCCACTTCGCCGGTACGTAAAGCTGAAACGGGATCTGCTCGGTTGTGCCCGGAAACTGATAGGTGCGCGCCTGCTCGCCCGTCGCCTGCCCGAACGTGGGGACAGCGCCGGAGAGAATCACGAGCGCGAACACAGAGATCAATCGTGAAGTCTTCATACTGTTATTTCGCGCGCTCCGTATAGCCCTGCGCCCGCGTCGGGATCGCGATGATCGCGTTGCGCGCGCTCGGCGTGCCCCACGTGCCGTAGAACACGATGCCGTAGAGCGTCTTCCGATCTTTCCCACCGAAGAACGTGCCGTGCAGGCCCTGCGGTCCCGGAATCGTGCCGACGAACTTTCCGTCCGGGGCGAACACGTCGACTGATTTACCTGTGGCGACGTACAGACGTCCCTGCTGATCGACCGCTGATCCGTCGCCCCCCTCGCCGCCCTGCAGCTTCCCGAACTCACGCTGATTCGTCAGCGAGCCGTCTGCGTTCACGTCGAAGGCGTAGACGATGGCGCCGTTGGTCACATACAGCGTCTTCTCGTCGGGGCTGAGGATGATGCCGTTGGCCAGCGGGACGTCTTTCCCGTACTGCGAGACGACGCCCTTCGAGCTCGCGTAGAACACACCGCTGTTTCTCGCGCCGGTGACGGAGAAGTACACGCCGCCGTTGGCGTCGGCCGTGAGATCGTTGATCACGCCGCCGATGCATTCA
>DASRAP010000044.1:0-7090 GCA_035638155.1 Gemmatimonadaceae bacterium
CTTCGAGGGGCAGCCCGAACTGGGTCAGTGCACCCGCGAGAATCACGAGTGACGCGCGTGGAACCGCGGCGACGCCTTTGCTCGTCACCATCAACGTCAGCATCATCACGAGCTGTTGCGACAGCGACATGTGAATGCCCGCGGCCTGCGAGACGAACACCGACGCAAGCGCCAGGTATAGCGTGCTTCCGTCGAGGTTGAACGAGTATCCGGTCGGAAGCACGAACGCGACGACGCGCTTCGGTACACCGAATTCCTCCATGGCCTGCAACGCGCGGGGAAGGGCCGCCTCGGATGACGCCGTCGAGAACGCAATGAGCCACGGCTCCTTCACCGCCGAGAGAAAGCGCCGAATGGGAATGCGGAAGATGAACGCAATCGGGAGGAGCACGCCGAACACGAATACGATGAGCGCGCCGTACAGCGAGAGCACGAGCTTGCCGAGGTTGGCCAGCACACCGAGGCCCTTGTCGCCCACCGTGACCGCGATCGCCGCGCCGATGCCGAACGGCGCGAACAGCATGACCACGCCGACGAACTTGAACATCACTTCCGAGAGGCTGTCGCAGAACGCGAGCATCGTCGCCTTGGGCTTCCCCTGCACGCGCACGAGCGCGACCGCGAAGATGATGGTCCAGAACACCACCGACAGGATCTCGTTCTTGCCCGCGACGTCGATCACGCTGGACGGCACGATGTGCTCGAGGAGTCCCGTGAACGTGATCTTCGCGGCCGGCGCTGCCTCGGCCTGCACGCCCGTCAGGCTGACGCCGACGCCCGGCTTGACGATGTTGACGGTCGCGAGGCCGACCGCGAGCGCGATCGTCGTGACGATTTCGAAATAGATGATGGAGCCGAGGGCGAGCTTGCCGACCTGCTTGAGGTCGTCACCGTGCCCCGCGATTCCCACGACCAGCGTGCCGAAAATGAGCGGCACCACCAGCGATTTGATCATGCGCAGGAACACGCCGGAGATCGGACCCAGCTGGACGGCGAAGTGCGGGAAGAACTCGCCGATGGCGATCCCGACGACCATCGAAATCAGAATCCACTGCGTGAGCGAAATGCGGCGGAGAAAGCCCATCGGAGGCAGGGTGGGGAGGGTGGGAGAATTCGCAACAAGTATCGCTCGCGGGACGGCCGCCGAACAGACTCGCAAAGCGCGCGAACGAGCGACATCTTCCACGCCGAACCTCTCCCTCGGAGCGCCCCGTGTTCCGCGTCAGGCCAGCGGCATGGCAGTCACTCGTTGCGTCGGTAGCACTGGCCGGAGTCCTCCGTGCCCAGAGCGCCCCGCCTGCGCAAGCGCCCGATCCGGCGCGGTTCAAGGCGGCGATCGACGGCTTCCTCAAGGAAGACAAGGCGTCCCCGCCGGCCCCACTCGGCATTGAATTCATCGGGAGCAGCATCTTTGCGCAGTGGAAAGACGTCGCGAAAGACATGGCGCCGCTTCCCGCCTACAACAGAGCGTTCGGCGGGTCGCAGACTCCCGATCTGCTGTTCTACGAAGACAAGGTCGTGCTGCCGTATCACCCGCGGTTTCTCGTGTACTACTGCGGCAGCAACGACGTGAACGCGAACCGGCCCGCCGCCGAGATCATCGCCAACATTCGCACGTTTCACGAGCGCCTGCAGAAGGCCTATCCGAACACGCGCATGTTCTTCGTGTCGGTCATCCGCGCTCCGCAAAAGCGGTCCCGGTGGGCGGTGGTCGACTCGGTCAACGCGGCGATGCGAGCGTACGCGAGGACGGCACATCTCGTGGAGTTCATTGACGTCAATCCGGTCCTCCTCGACGCGGCGGGGAACGTTCGCGGCGAGCTGTACGTGGATGATTCGCTGCACTACCGCCCGCCGGCGTACCAGCTGTTCACGAGCGTGATCAAGCCGGTGCTGCAGCGCGCGTGGACGGCGAAATAGGCTCGCGTGGAACTCGCCGCGCTGATTGACGGTTCGCTCGTCGGTCGCGCGGAGCGTCGCGGGCTCGAGTATGCGGACGAGCACGGCGACCTTCGCGTGCTCACGTTCGGCGCGCTCGACCAGCGCGCGACCCGCGTGGCGGGTGCGCTCGCCGCGCGGGGATGCGTGCCGGGAGACCGGCTGTGCGTTCACCTCGCGAACGGCCTCCCGTTCATCGAGCTCTTTCTCGCCTGTGTTCGGCTGGGCGTGATCTTCGTGCCCATGAACGTGCTGTACCGCGAGCGTGAGCTCGGGCACATCGTGCGCGACGCCGACCCGCGCGCCGTCGTGATTGCGCGCGGCGGCGACGCCACGTACCCCGCTCGAATTCCGCTCTGGTTCGTCGAGGAGCTCGGCGCCGGCGAGCCCGCGACGGTCGCGGCGTCGTCGTGGGGACCGTCGCGGGGAACGGATGCTGCCGCCATCATCTACACATCGGGAACGACGGGGACAGCGAAAGGGGCCGTGCTGTCGCGCGACAATCTTGCCGCGAACGCGGCGACGATTACGCATGCATGGCGGATTACCCACGAGGACCGATACCTCGCGGTGCTACCGCTCTTTCACGTGCACGGTCTCGCGAACGGCGTGCTGTCCTGGCTTCTGAGCGGTTGCTTCATGCGTCTCGAGGAGCGCTTCGACCACAGGTCCGCGGCGGATCTGTTCACGCGGTTTCGCCCCACGCTGTTCTTCGGCGTGCCGACGATCTACGTGCGGCTGCTGGATCCCGGCGTGATTCCGGATGACGCGGCGCGCGATGTGGGGCGACACATGCGACTCTTTGTGTCGGGCTCCGCCCCGCTTCCTTCGCATGTCCACGCGGCGTTCGCGTCCCGTTTCGGCCACACGATTCTCGAGCGGTATGGCATGAGCGAGGCCCTGATGATTGCCGGCAACCCGTACGACGGCGAGCGGCGCGCGGGCACGGTGGGCAGGCCGTTTCCGGGAGTGTCGCTGCGCGTTGCCGGCGAGACGGGACCGTCCGCCGCCGGCGACGTTGGAGAAGTGCAGATGAAGAGCCCCGCACTCTTTTCGGGCTATTGGAGGAATGACACCGCGACCGCCGAGGCGTTCGAGAATGGATGGTTCCGGACGGGCGACGTCGGCGTGCTTTCCGACGACGGCTATCTCACCCTCCGCGGCCGCCGGGGCGATCTCATCATTTCGGGGGGCTTCAACATTTATCCGCGCGAGATCGAAGAGCTCCTGCTCGAGGACAGCCGGGTACGCGAGGCCGCCGTCGTCGGTGCGCCGGACGCCCTTCGCGGTGAAGTACCTGTTGCGTACATCGTGTCCGACGAGTCGGTCAGTGTGGCCGACCTCGAGCAGCTCTGTCGCGCAAAACTTGCGTCGTTCAAGACGCCGCGGGCGTTCGTACGGATCGCCGCGTTGCCGCGCACGGCGCTCGGCAAGGTGCAGAAGGGATTGCTGCCGAAGGTGACGCTCTCGTGAGTCCCGCGGTGCTGGCGCTGATCGCGCTTATCGCGACGCTCGCGCTCGGCATGACGTCGCGCGTCAACGTCGGCCTGCTCGGCATCGCGCTCGCGTGGGTCATTGGGGTCTATGCGGCGGGGATGAAGGCCGACGCGGTGATCGCGGGATTCCCCTCGGGCCTGTTCATCACGCTCGCGGGAGTCACGTTCCTCTTCGCCATCGCGAAATCGAATGGCACCCTGGACGTGCTGACGCGGCATGCCACGCGGCTGGTGCGCGGCGACGCGCGGCTCCTGCCCGTGTTGTTCTTCGCAATTGCGTGCGCCATCTCCACGGTCGGCCCCGGAGCGATTGCCACCGTCGCCCTCGTTGCGCCGTTCGCGATGGCGACGGGCGCGCGCGCTCGCGTTCCGTACCTGCTGAGCGCCGTCATGGTCGGCACCGGCGCGAACGCTGGCAATCTCTCGCCGATCAGCGCCGTCGGCGCCATGGTCGACGGGTTGATGGCGAAAAACGGAATGGGGGGCCACGAGTGGAAGGTGTGGGCCGTCAACTTTGGTGCGCACCTCCTCGTGGCGTCGCTGGCGTACGTGTTCTTCGGCGGCCTCAAGCTCGCGCACGACGGCGCGTTGGTCGAAACCGCGGACGCGATTCCCCCACTCGAACGGCGCAACCGGGTGACGATGGCCGTCACCGCTGTCTGGATCGCGGCTGTGGTGGCGTGGCATGTCAACGTTGGTCTCGCCGCGTTTGCCGCGGGAACGCTCCTGGTCCTCGTCGCCGCGGTCGATGAGCGCGACGTGATTCACCGCATTCCACTCGACGTGCTGTTCATGGTCACGGGCGTGACCATGCTGATCGGTGTCCTCGAAGCAACGAAGGGCATGGATCTCTTCGTCTCGATGATCGCGCGCGTTGCCACGCCGGCCACGCTGAATGGCGTCATTGCGTTCGTCACCGGTGGGATCTCCACGTATGCCAGCACGTCCGGCGTCGTGTTACCCGCGTTTCTGCCGATGGCGCCGGGGCTCGTCCGCGAAGTCGGTGGTGGTGATCCGCTGGCGGTGGCGCTCTCGATCAACGTGGGATCCGCGCTCGTCGACGTGTCCCCCTTGTCCACACTCGGTGCGCTGTGCGTCGCCACCGTCGCCGACCGGACAGAGGCGCGTGACCTGTTCCGGAAACTGCTGATCTGGGGGATTTCGATGACGATCGCCGGCGCGCTGCTGTGCGGACTCTTCGCCGGCCTCGTCGCGCGAATCTAGCGCGTCACTTCGCCGTCTTTTCGTTGGCGAACTTGCGGCGCATGAGCTCGAGCCAATTGGTCACGATCACTGCCTGCGTCCCATTGTCCAGCCGCTGCAGCATCAGGAACTTGCCGTCGCGGGAGACGTCGTACGCCTGGTGGATCGTGCCCAGGGCATAGTTTCCCTCGAAGAGCGGCTTGCGGTCGAGCACTGTAAGCACCGGCGAGGTTGCGAGCGACACCGCGACGAGCTGCCGCTCCGTGCGGTAGTAGAGGGTGTGTCCGTCCGGTGACCACATCGGCTCCGTTCCGCCGCCGTTGGACACGAGCGTGCGCGACGGCGGGCCGGGGAAGGGACGCACGTACACTTCCGGCGTGCTGCTTTCGTCGGAGACGTACGCAATCCACCGTCCGTCGGGCGACACGCGCGGCATGTACTCATCGCTCGGTCCGTTGAGCAACGGGTGCACGTTCTGGATGCTGTCCATGGACGCGTAAAACACGTCGCGCCGCGTGCCGGCGTTGATGACGCGGTAGACGAAGTACTTGTTGTCGGGCGTGATGATTCCCTCGTCGATCGCACCGCTGGGCAGCTCGAGCAACTTTGTGGCGGGGCCGCTCAGATCGACGGGCTGCCACCACCAGCCCGTGCGCCCCTCGCGGGACGAGCGAAACATCACGCGCTTGCCGTCGGGCGACCATTCGAGCCGGTTCGCGCCGCCCGACGTGAACTTCTCGAACGTCTTGCTCCCGAAATCGTGCATCCAGATATCGGTGCCCCGCGCCGACGATACGGCGACCGCGATGCGGCGCTGATCGGGCGAGAGCCGCGCAAACTCGTACGAGCGTGGTTCCGCGAGCACCGTCCGTGCGTTTCCATGTTCATCGACGAGCGCAATCGTCGCGGCGTTCCCGCCCATCAGATAAATGAGCCAGCCGCTCTCCGACGCTGCGACGCGCGCAACGCCGTTGCCTTCGACGATCACCGTGTCGAGCACGGCAATCGGCGAGCCCGTGACCTTGTGTGAGCCGACGCTGTACGGCACCGCCATGAGCGCGCCGTCGGCGCGCGCGTAGACGAGCCGCCCGTCGAATACGCCGAGCGCGTACGATCCGGAAACATCGAGAGGATACGACTTGCCCGACTTGAGCGATGCCACCGCGAGTTTTGCGCCGGACAATCCGCTCGTGGTCCAGATCGTGTACAGCACATTGTCGCCGTCCGGCAGCGCAACCGGCCATGCATGCGCTTCCCCCTTGGCCGTGTCCGGCGTCGTGAATGGCTCGGGCGTACCGCCGCTCGCAGCGACTCGGGAGAGTCCGCGCCATTGGGCGGTGTTGGCGAGGATGATGACGTCGTTCTTCGCCCAGGCGACGCCCCATTCGTTCGTGCCTTCCGTGATCGGCGTCGACGCGCCGCCTTCGATGGGCACGCGCCTGATCTGGCCGCCCGCGTAAAACACGACCCACTTGCTGTCGGGCGAGATGGCGGGCCGAAGCCCATCCTCGGTGCCGGCGAGCGGATGCGATTCGAGATCGTCGAGTGACCGCCGGTACAGCTGGAACTTGAGCGCGCGCGAGGCGACATACACGATCGACTTGCCGTCGGGCGCGAACGCCATGCTCACGCCAGTCTGCTGCCCGACGCGCAACCCGCCCCGCAGCGTGATCTCGAAGCTTGCGGTTCCCAGCGGCGGCACAGGTGCGCGGCGCGCCAGGCTCCAGCCCAGGGCGGCGAGTGCGAGCACCAGTGCTCCGGCGAGGGCGGTCGTTGTGCGACGCGATGCTGCCGTTTTCGCCTGCGGCGATGCGGCGCGCCACGTCGCGCTCGCCGCCGCCATCGACGCCGATGCGCTGCCCGCGTTGAGGGCCTCGGAGAACTGATGCGCGGTGCCCCAGCGGTCCGCCGGCAGTTTCGCCAGCGCCTTCTCGACCGCGGCGTCGACGTACTCGGGCACGCTGTCCCGGTGCAGCGACACGCGTGCGGGACGCTCCGTGAGCGTCTTTGCGATGATCGCCTGCGCGGTGCTCCCCGTGAACGGCGGATCGCCGGTCAACATCTCATAGACGATCGCGCCGAGCGAGTAAATGTCCGTCCGGCGGTCGATGGCGCGATCGCCCGTCGCCTGCTCGGGGCTCATGTAATGCGGCGTCCCAAGCGAGATGCCGGTCTGCGTGACGCGCTCACCACCGGCCTTCGAAACCGCGAGCGCGATGCCGAAGTCCGCGATCACCGGCTGGCCGGCGTGAATGAGAATGTTCTCGGGTTTGAGGTCGCGGTGAATGACGCCGTGCTGGTGCGCGTATTCGAGTGCGCTGGCGATGGACGTCGCGATGTGAAGCGCTTCGTTCACCGGAAGCTGCTTCTCACGATTGAGCGTGGCGCGCAGCGACTCGCCCTCGACGTACGGCATGACGTAGAACAACAAGCCGTCGGCTTCACCGCTGTCG
>DASRAP010000045.1:0-5629 GCA_035638155.1 Gemmatimonadaceae bacterium
TCACCAAATACGGATTGGCGCAGTTCGCCCGCGACCAGGGGCTGAACGCGCTTCCGCATGACGACGACAAAGCCGACAAGTCGCGCGAGGAATCCGCGGAAACCGCCGTCGCGTTTCGCGAGCGGCTCGTCGAGCTTGGCCCGGCGTACATCAAGCTCGGGCAGCTGCTCTCGACGCGCAGCGACCTCTTGCCGGAGACGTACATCCGCGAGCTGGAACGCCTGCAGGACAACGTGGATCCGCTGCCGTTCGCGGAGCTCGCGCCGGTCATCGAGTCCGAGCTGGGCGGCCGGGTTTCAAAGCTGTTCGCGACGTTCGACGAGGAGCCGATCGGCGCCGCGAGCCTGGGCCAGGTGCACGCCGCGACGCTCCGCGACGGGCGCTCCGTGGTCGTCAAGATCCAGCGCCCGAACATCCGCCAGCAGCTCGCCGATGACGTCGAATTCTTTCGCGAGCTTGCACAGTTTCTCGCCGACCACACGACGGCAGGGCAGCGTGTGGATCTGGTGGGCATCATCCGCGAGCTCGAACGCGCGCTCGCGGATGAGCTGGATTATCGGGTGGAGGCGCGCAACGCCGTGCATTTCCGGCGGGCGCTGGCGGAGTTTCCGCGCCTCCTTGCCCCGCGCGTGGTGGCTGCGTATTCGACCGAGCGTGTGCTGACCACGGAGCGTGTGCACGGGTTCAAGATCACGGATATCTCGCCGGTCACGCGGACGGAAATCGATTTCAATCCCGTCGCCGACGAGCTCATGCGCGCGTACCTCAAGCAGATCGCGATCGACGGGCATTTCCACGCGGATCCGCACCCCGGGAATGTGTTCGTGCTTCTCCCGGGCATGCCGAATCCGCCCACGCCGTCGGAGATCGTGTCCGCGCAGGTCGACACGGAAGCGCGCGAGATCGCGCCGGCGCCGACGCCGTTCCAGGCCTCCGAGGCCGAAGCCATTGAAGCCGCGCCCATCGAGCTCGCGCCCATTGACGTCAAACTTGCGCTCATCGACTTCGGCATGACCGCGCGGCTCAGCCCCGGCATGCGCGACGCGAGCGTGCGCGTGCTGTTCGGCCTCGCCGACGACCGCGGAGACGAAGTGGCCGATGCGCTGGTGCAGGTCGGGGAAAAGTTGCGCGATTTCGACCGCGCCAAGTTCGTGAATGAAGTGACCGAGATCGTCTCGCGCTCGTACCGGATGCTCGCGGCGGATCTCGACGCTGGCATGATTCTCTATGACGTGATCAACGCCGCCTTCAGAACCGGGCTGCGTCCGCCCCCCGAGCTCACGCTGCTCGCCATGGCGCTCGCGAATCTTGGCAACGTTGCCCGCGCGCTCGACCCCGGATTCGAGCCCCTGCGTACCGTCCGTTCGTTCACGACCGAGATTGCGGCGCACCGGACGCGCTCGCAGTTCAATCCGAGGCAGCTCTATCGCGTGGCGACCGAGAGCGCGGATCTCCTGTCAACGTTGCCGCGCCGGATCGACACAATCACCCGAAAGCTCGCCAACAACGAGCTCAAGGCCGATCTCGAGCTCCCGCAGATCGGCGCCCTCATCAAGGGGCTCCAGAAAGTCGCGAATCGCGTGTTCACCGGGCTCGTGCTCGCCGGACTTCTGGTGGCAAGCGCGATGCTGCTCCCGGAGCGCCGAGTGCTCGGCACGGCCGGTTTCCTGATTGCGGCCGCGCTGGGCATCTACATGGTCATGGCCATTCTGCTCTCCGACAGGAGAGCGGGGCACACGAAACAGTAGCGCCGGGTAGAGAGAAAGACCGATGAGGAGGATATCCCTATGACCACATCACGACGTCCTGTTGTCTTGTTGAGTGCCGCAGCCTTTGCGCTGACCGCCGCCACTGCGCCTTCACGGCGCCCGGCGACGCACGACGAAGTCCAGAAGATTCAGCTCTCCGGGGACAATGAACGGCCGAACAAGGTGAAGACGTCCGCGACGGGCCTTGCGACGTTCACATGGGACGACCACGGCGCGATCACGTACTCACTCGAGGTCAAGAACCTCTCGTCGCGGCCCACGGCGGCGCACATTCACGGGCCGGCGGACAAGGACGGTGTGGCCCCGGTCATCGCGACGCTCGAGCTCAAGGATTCACTCACGACCGGTGTGATCGCCGTGGGCAGGATCGGCGAGTCGATCTTCGCGCACTTCAAGCGCGACGCCCTGAAGGACATGTTCGACCATGGACGGGCGTATGTGAACGTGCACACGGTGAACTATCCCGACGGAGAAATCCGCGGCCACTTCAAGCACTAAGCATTCACTGATTGTTGAACGTGTTGCACGCGGAGACCTGTCCGGTCTGGAAACCGCGGCGGAACCACGTCGCGCGCTGCTCGGCTGAGCCGTGTGTGAACGCATCGGGATTCACCGCGCGCCCGCCCATGCGCTGAATCCGGTCGTCGCCCACGGCGGCCGCGGCTGCGAGGCCCTCCTCGGCCTCGCCGGGATCGAGCTCGTTCTTCTTTGCCGCCGCCGCACCCCAGACGCCCGCGTAGCAGTCTGCCTGCAGCTCGACGCGCACCGATACGGCATTCGCGCCGCGGGGATCGCGCTGCTCGGCTGACTGCGCGCGCTCCGTCGTGCCAAGCAGGTACTGCACGTGATGACCAATCTCGTGCGCCAGCACGTACGCTTCCGCGAACTCGCCCGGCGCGCCGAAACGCTGGGCGAGCTCATCGTAGAATCCCAGGTCGATGTACACCTTGTGATCGGCCGGGCAGTAGAACGGGCCCGTCGCCGCTTGCGCGAACCCGCACGCGGACTCGACGGCGTCGCGGAACAGCACGAGCTTCGCATGCTGGTAGGGCGTTCGCGTCTGGCTCGCGAGCAGCGTGTCCCAGGTCGACTGCACATCACCAAGAATGAACTCGACGAATTGCTCGCGCTTCTGCTCCGCGGGCGACGCATTGACCGGCTGCTCGGCGGTCGTGACCGTGTCACCGCCGCCCAGCAGGCCAAGAAAGTCTCTCTTGAATACCAAGCTGAGCACCAGCAGCACGAGAAATCCGCCGATGCCGAACCGGCCGACCGGAATCCGCATTCCACCGCCACCGCCGCCGTAGGACGTGCCTCGCCGGTCCTCGACGTCGGGATTCGATCCCCCAGGTGACCATCGCATATCCGGCTCTACACTCTCCCGCGCCAATGGATTCTCTGGCGCAATTGAGGATGGGGTTGCAGACTGTTGGTTGCGCCAATTCCCCCACGGAGCCGAACGTGACGACCAGCCGCTCTTCGCTGTTGTTCACGCTCCTTTGGACCGCAGTCTCCGCTTCACCGCTCACCGCTCCAGCGCTCACCGCACAATCGGGCACCGTCGCCGGGCTCGTGCGCGATGCGTCGACACGAAGGCCCATCGAAGGCGCGCTGGTCCGTCTCGAAGGTACGTCCTACGGCGACGTAACGCGCGCCAACGGCACCTTCGTCATTCTTGGAGCGCCACCCGGAACGTACGCGGTCTCCGCCAGGCGTGTGGGATTCGCGACTCGCATCGTGAGCGGCGTGCTCATTGCCGTGGCGCGCACGCGGACGATCAATTTCGAGCTTCGTCCGGCACAGAACGACACGACGGAGCTCTCCGAGTTCGTGGCGAACTTCGGCGATCCCCGCATCGACCGGATGGTCGCGTCGTACGGTGACGATCAGCTGAGGACGCTCCCGTCGCTCAATCTCTCCGGCATCTTCAGCATTGGAGGCGGGTTCACGGAGCTGCCGCGTACGACCGCGTCCACGTCCATCGCCGATTATCGCCGGGGCGTCACGTCGCAGATGAGCATTCGCGGCGCGCGTCCGGAAGAGACGAAGTATCTGCTCGACGGCATCGACGTGAGCAATCCCGTATTCGGTTCACCGCCGCTGCTCCTCGATCCGCTCGCGACCGCGAGCGTGACCGTTTCACCGGGCCACTCCGACGCGGAGGAAGGCGGCGGTGTGGCGGGCGTCGTGTCGCAGGCGATGCGCGAAGGCGGCGACCGCATCCATGGCGCGTTCGAGTACCAGACGAGTGCCGTGGCGGGCACGCTCGGCCTCCACGCCGATGGCGCGAGCCGGGCGTTCGATGCACGCGCCTTCGCGAGCGGCCCCGCGCCCTTCGCGGGAGACAAGCTGCGCTTCATGGTTGCCGGGCAGACGGCGGGCGACCGCCTGCGAGTCCAGCGATACGTGCGGCCATCGAATTTCGATCGCCTGCCTCTTCGAGCGCAGGACTCAATCCGAAGGGTCGAAGCAGCGTGGAAGGATTGGACCGCGCTGGAGGATGGGAGCGGAGCTCAGCTCGCCGCGAAACTGTCGTACGCGGTACGGCCGAGTGTCCATCTGTCGCTTTCGACGGTGCTGCATAACCGAACCGCGCTCGATGCGGAGCCCGGAATCCTGACGGGAGACTCGGTCGCGTATCCGTCCGTACGCGACGACGGGCACTTCGTTGCCCTGCGTGCCGAAAAGCGCTTTGCCCACAGCGCTTTTTCGCTCACGGGGGCGGACGTCGGCGGCGTGCGCCAGAGCTGCAGCATCTGGCAAGGGGTCTGCGTTGCGGACCGCATTGCCCGGAAGCCGCAGGGCAAGGAAATCCCCTTTGGCGGGGTGCCTCCAAACGGGATGCCGTATGCCGTGAGCGGCCAATACTTCGGCGGCGAACAGTACGAGTCGCACGTCGTGCGGGCGGACATGAGCGCGCAACTCACGGATCATCACCAGGTGCGTACAGGGCTCAGCACCACGCAGCACGACCTCTCGTACCGCGACGTGCAGGCGTACGCGTGGCGGCAGGGCGCGCTCGTCGGCACGAGCCCGCTCATGGGCGTGACGGTCAAGGCCAACGACGTGTACCGCGCGCATCCGACGCAATTCTCGTCGTACGTGCAGGACGCCATCGAGTATGACCTCCTCACGATCAAACTCGGCGCGCGATTCGACTACATGCGCTCGGGTGGTATTGCGTTCGTGAATCCGCTGGATCCCACGAACGGGACGACCGCGTACGAAGTGTGCGAAGGCAAGGCGCCGGGTCTGAGCGAGACGCCATTCACGTACAACAATCTCTCGGGCATTCAGGCGTGTTTCGCGTCGCCCGATGGCGCGCACGGACTGCAGACCCTGCTCGATTCGGCCGGCCGGATCGCGCAGAGCGACGACATGCGTCGCGCGCGGCCGCGCACGGCGTTTTCCCCGCGCATCGCGCTCAGTTTTCCGCTGAGCGAAACGTCGGGAATGTTTCTCGACGTCGGCAGGTACAGCCGGACGCCCACGTATCACGATGTGTACCGGAACAGCGGCACGGGCACGCATCCGGGGCTTGGTTTTGACGCGGACGGAGTGTGCGAGAGCTTCCACGTCAAGCTCGGGACGACCGAGTGCGTACCGAACCTGACGCTGGACCGGCGTGTGCCCGAGTTCGTCGGCAACCCCGACCTGGCCTTCGAGCTCTCGACGGGGTGGGAAGCGGGATTCTCGACCGAGCTCAAACGCGCGCACTCGCTCGAGGCGTCGGTGTTCTCATGGTCCCAGTCGCATCTCCCGGCACTGTATCAGACGAACGCGAAAACTGACCTCGACCTTACCTACGGCCTGGTCAAGGGCGGCAATCGGACGGTGCTCAGTCTTGGCAGCGCGTCGTC
>DASRAP010000046.1:0-3207 GCA_035638155.1 Gemmatimonadaceae bacterium
TCCACAGATAGCCGATGGCGGATGTGGCCAGCGTGATCGCTTGGGCGGCGTGCGCGACTATGTAACGGGCGCCCGCAACTGGCCAGAACAGAAGTGAACCGGCGGCAAAAACACAAACGCCGGCCGATACAAGTCCCTGCAGCGAGAAAAAGCCGGCCACGAAGCGCAGGCGCTCAGACGGCTGTCGGCTAATTGGCGCGAAATCCAAGCGACTCGGAGTCTCGGATGGCATGTGAGCGCTATCTAACGTGCCAATAGGCTGACTCTTATAGTGCCGACGTTAGGTCGACTCAAATGGAAAAGCGAGTCGACCTTTGCCGATCATGCCTCGGAATTGACCGCGTAAGTTCCCCGCGCGCAAGCGGATGCGACGGACGTGAGAACGACGTCGCCGGATTAGGCTGAGTCGCGAGTCAGCCTAGTTCTGATCCAAACCGTTTTTTCGCCCAGCGTCGCGGACTGAGGTGCGTACCACGCGAACGTCGGTCGCCAGCGTGCGGCGGAGCGCCGACAACGTCGTCGTGACCTAGCGGCGCGCGCTTGCGATCGCCGCGTCCAGCATCCGTACCAGCGCGTCGCGGTCGAGCGTGAATTTCTGCGAGTCGTTCATCTGCACGATCTCGTCCATGAGTTTCCGCAGCGCAATCGTCGCCTGGCCCGCCACCGGCACCACGAGATACCGCGCACGCGGCGTTGCGCTCGAGAACGCATCGAACACCGCGTCGGCCACATCGTCCGGCGGCGGATAGGTTTCGAATTGCGCCATCGACGCCACCGTGCGCCGCCACTGCTGCTCGAACCGCGAACCCTTGAACCGCGTTGTGTCGAGCCGTGCGAGCATGTTCTTCCCGATCTCCGTCCCGTAATTCCCCGGCTCGATCGTGCTTACACGCACGCCAAGGGGCCCCAGCTCAGCCGCGAGACCGTCGCCGTAGGCCTCCGTCGCATGCTTGCTCATGCTGTACGGCCCGATGAACGCGCTCGTCACGATCCCGTTGAGCGAGCTGATGTTCACCACGCGTCCCTTCGCGGCGATCACGAGCGGCGCAAACGCCTTCGTGATCCGAAACGCGCCGTAGATGTTGACGTTGAAAATGAAATCGAGATCCTTCTCGTCGAGCTCGATCAGCGGCCCCACCACCGCCACGCCGGCGTTGTTCACGATGCCGTAGAGCCCTCGCCCCGCCTTCGTCACGGTCGCCACCGCCGCATCGATGTCGGCCTGCACCGTCACGTCGAGCTTGAGCGGCTGCACGTTCCGGAGCTTCGCGAGATCGTCGAGATCCTTCTGCGACCTCGCGCCCGCGTAGACGAAATAGCCTTTCTCCGCGAGGCGCTCCGTCACCCTGCGCCCGATGCCGCTGCTCGCGCCAGTCACGAGTACGGCCTTTGGAGCCTCTTGTGCGGCGGCGCCTATTGCAAAGGCAGCGGCCGTGAACGCAAGTCGGAACGGATTCATTCGCGAATGATGAGCGGTCGTGTACGCGTCATGACCTTCCCCGTGACGCGGTCCGTGATCTGCAGGGTCAGGAGGTAATTCCCGGACGGTGTATCGTTGAGCCCGATCGTCACCATGTCCGCGAACGCCGCGGAATGCGCCACCGTGCGATCGAACGAAATCGTCATGCGGTCGTCGCCGCGATTGATGCGCGCGGCGCTGGCGAGCCCGCCGAGCACCGCGGCCGAAATCCGGCCCAGGGTGCCTTTCTGCTGCACGAGCGAGACCGCAATCGTGTACTCCGCGCTCGTGCCGCGGGCGCCGAATTCATAGTTCTCCCATACGAGCGACAGCGAGCCGCCGTGCGCGACACCGCCCACGATCGGGTCGACCTTGACTGCATTCCAGCGTGAGCCGGCCGGCGGAGCGGTCGCGCTCGAGGCGAGCAGCACGTCGCTGATCGCCGTACCGTGAATCGCAAATGGGTCCGCGGTGACCGACGCCGCATCAATCACGCCCGTCGACCGCGCCGCGCGCGTCGCCGCGTCGGCAGCGGCCTGCACGCGATACAGATAGCCGCCCGGGGCAACGCGATGCTGCCACGTGTGCATCCCGTCGGCGGTGAGATTCGTCGAATCGTGATACGTGATCGTCGCGTTGCCGGTCATGAACCACACGTCGCCCTGCACGATGCCCGCTACGGTCTGCGACGCGCGAATTGCGGATGCCGGAATGTTCGCGGCAACGAACACATCGACAGAATCACGTCCGCCGCGGAATCGGGCGAGCTGCGTAAGCAGGGAATCCACCGTGGGGCGCGGGACATTGTCGAAGCGCACGGGCTGCGCCTGCATGAGCTGGTCCGCCAGATGCACGTCCGCGGGTGGTGTTCTGGCGGTCGCAAACGTCGGCTGACCCACGAACACGAACGCGAGGTCCGTTCCGTAGACCCACACGGTGGACACACTGGACGAATTACCAATTGCCCCGCCGTCCGCGCCGTCGCTCGTGGCTGACACTCCTGGCGCGAACGAGGCGACGATCTCCGGCGGCCCATAGCGGATAAAAACGTCGCCACGATCCGTGTCCGCGCCGCGGACATGCAGCTCGTCGACCGTCCACCTAAGCTCTGCGAATGTCACGCGCGCGAGGTACTCTGTCTTCGAGGAATTTCCATTGCGCGACCAGACTGGATCCGCCATTGCCCAATACAGGCGCTGATATGCGGCGCGTTCGGCATCAGTCCCGCGAACCGCCTTGCTCGTATCCTGTGGCGACAACACGCGATCGAGCCGGTCGAGCCGCGAACGCTCGGAGCCCGCGAGCAAGGCCATCGCACTGTCGAATGCCGCGGACGCGGCGCCGACGTTGCCGAGTCGGTGCGATGCAAGGCCAAGGGAAAGCCAGCCCCACGCATCCCATGGCGTCTGTGCGAGATGCCTCTTCGCAAACTGCTCCAGGCCGCGCCAATCGGACCGCTCGGCGAAGATCATCGCGACGTGGCGCACGGCCCGCGGATTCGTCGGTGCCGCGTCATAGGCCTCGCGGAACAGCGCTTCCGCGCGCTCGATATCCCCGCCCTCGCCCGGCATGGGCACCGTCTGAGTCGTGATGGCTTCCCGAATGTACTTCATCGGACGCTTTGGACATGCGGGCAGCGGCGGCGTGTAGTACACGCACGGCGGCACGAGCGTCTCGACGATCGAACGAATGTCCGCACCCGGCTGCGTCGGGTGGCGGCGGTAGGCGAGCGCGTCGTACCGCCGCCA
>DASRAP010000047.1:0-2913 GCA_035638155.1 Gemmatimonadaceae bacterium
ACGTTGCGCGGATCGCGTGCGAGCGCGCTGTCGGCGCGGGCGATCGCTCCGGTGTCGTGCTGGGCGCGATACTCGACGCCCGCGGGTGAGCGGTATTCGACGGCTTGCAGCAGATAGAGCGGAGCGAGGACGGTCAGGAGGGTTGGCATGATGGCCATATCTTACATGCCGAATTGCATCAACGGACAGGGAGGGATTCGAACCCTCGATACCCTTGCGGGCATACCGGTTTTCGAGACCGGCGGTTTCAACCGCTCACCCACCTGTCCTGACAGACTAGACGTCTAGACGTCGAGACGTTTAGACGTCTAGGAAAAACCTGGATCGAGTCTTCCTAGACGTCTGTACGTCTAAACGTCTAGACGTCTAGTAGTAACGGACAGGGTGGGATTCGAACCCACGTAACGGTTGCCCGTTAACACGCTTTCCAAGCGTGCGCCTTCAGCCACTCGGCCACCCGTCCAGCGCGCGGAAAACTAATCAGGCTGTTCTAAGCTTTCCACGGTCAACCTTGCCCAGATGCGTGCGCGGGAGCGCGCTCAGGAATCTCACGGTGCGGGGCGCTTTGTAGGGCTCCAACCGCTCGCGGGCAAACGCTTGGAGCTCCTCGGCGAGGCCAGGACGCTCCTCGGTAGCGACAACGAACGCGTGCGGTTTGGTAAGTCCGTTCGCGTCCTCGACCCCGACAACCGCGACTTCCTTCACGAGTGGATGCTGCAGCAGGCACCCTTCCACCTCCTGCGGCGCGAGCCATCTGCCGCCCACCTTCAGCAGCTCGTCCGCTCGGCCGCAGTACGTGAAGTAGCCATCCTTGTCGCGCTCGATGAGGTCGCCGGAGACGTACCACTCGCCGCGGAACGCCGCGCGCGTCTTCTCCATCTGCTGCCAGTAACCGATCGCGCGCGAGTTGCCGCGCACCCACAGCATCCCGACCTCACCGTCGGGCAAGTCATGGCCCAGGTCATCCCGCACGCGCACGTCGAATCCGGGGACCACCGTGCCGAGCGTCCCCGGCTTCACCTTTCCCGGCCGATTGGAGATGAAGATGTGCCACATCTCGGCCGTGCCGAGGCCGTCGAGCAGCTCGACGTCGAACATCTGTTTCCAGCGCTCGTACAGCTCCACCGGCAATGCTTCGCCCGCCGAGGTCGCGCAGCGCAGCGACGACAAGTCCTGTTTCGCCGCGTCCGGGTGCGCGACCATCTGATTCACCATCGTCGGAACGTTGACGAGCACGGTGGGGCGAAACTTGCGGATCTTTTCGAACAGCGTCTCCGCCGTGCTCTTTTCAGGGAACAGGGCGACGCGCGCGCCGACGGAGAATGGGAAGAACAGGTTCGAGCCGGTCGCATATCCGAAGAACAGTTTCGGCACGGCGAGCGTGATGTCGCGCTCCCGCAGCTCGAGCACCTGCTGCCCGTAGCACACCGTCGTGTTCGCGAACGACGCATGACTCTGGACGACGGCCTTCGGTTTACCGGTCGTGCCGCCGGAAAACAACCAGATCGCGGCGTCATCTCGATGGCTCGGGAACGGGTCGAGTGTGGGAGACGCCCCCTCGATCGCGCGCGTCGTGCCCTGCTCTCCCACGACGATGACCTGCTTCAGGAACCCGCCCCGCGATCGTGCCGCCTGAAAGGCCGGTGCCGTATGCCGATGGACCAGGGCCACCGTTGCTCGGGTGTAGGCGTAGAAGTATTCGATCGCATCGACGGTGAGCTGCGGGTTGACCATGACGACCACCGCGCCAACTTTGAGTGTGCCGAACAGCGCCGCCACGAACTCGGGCCCGTCGGGCAGCGCGATGATCACCCGCTGCTCCGGCTCGACGCCGGCACTTTCCAGCACATGACCGAAGCGGTTCGCGAGCGCCTGCACCTCATGGTAGGTCAGCGTGCCCTGGTCGGTGAGGAGCGCCGGCCGATCTCCTCTTCCCTCACGGACGCGCGCATCGAGCAGCCAATCGGCGAGATTGAAGCGCTCGGGGAACTCGGGGGGAAATGTCATGGCAAAGGATTCTGATGCCGGTACATGAGCTGGCGCAACTGACGTGGGAAGAAGTCCGCGATCTCGACCGCGCCCACTCGATCGTCGTCCTGCCCGTGGGGGCGATGGAAGCGCACGGCCCGCATTTGCCACTCGCCACTGACATCGTCATCGCGGGCGCCATGGCGCGCGCCGGCGCGCGGCGGCTCGCCGCCCGGCACGCCGTGCTAATCCTGCCGGCCTTGGCGTATACGGCGGCGAGCTTCGCGGCGAAGTTCAACGGCACCTTGTCCGTCTCCGCCATCACCGTCACCGCGCTCATCGTCGATCTCGCACGAAGCCTTTCGGCACAGGGATTTCGCTTGCTCGCGATCGCCAACGCCCACCTCGATCCCGAGCATCTCACCGCCCTCCATGAAGCGGTGAAGCTGGCCAAAGCCGACAAACTCCTCCCAGTCGTCTTCCCGGACTTGACCCGTCGCCCCTGGGGCTCGCGGTTGGGCGAAGAATTCAAGAGCGGCGCCTGCCATGCGGGCCAGTTCGAAAGCTCGATCGTGCTGCGCGAGCATCCCAGCGGCGTCCGCGACAAGATTCGTCGTACGCTGCCCGCCAATCCGCGGTCCTTGTCGGAGGCGATCAAGTCGGGCAAGCGCACGTTTGAAGAAGCGGGCGGGCCGCGCGCCTACTTCGGCAATCCCGCCGCCGCCTCGGCCGAGGAAGGGTCCACGCTCGTCGACGCGCTGGGCAGCATTCTCGAGGAAGCAGTCGTGGAGGCGATGGCGTGAGATTCACCGGCTCCGTCGCCGTCATCACCGGCGGTGGTCAGGGAATCGGCGCGGCGGTCGCCCGCACGCTCGCGGCGGAGGGCGCCGCGGTAATCGTGGCGGCCCGGAGCACGGATCGCATCGAGCGGATCGCCCGGGAAAT
>DASRAP010000048.1:0-24065 GCA_035638155.1 Gemmatimonadaceae bacterium
GCGCTCGTTCAGCGCGGGATCAACGTCACGCCCGTGATGGATCGTTCGTACTTCCAGTCCATCTACTTCCGCGAGCCTGGCGGCGTGCTCTTCGAAGTCGCGACCGTTGCGCCGGGATTCACGGTGGACGAGAAACTCGAAGACCTTGGCAAGGGGCTCAAGTTGCCGCCATGGGAAGAGCACAACCGGCCCGACATCGAAGCCGCACTTCCGCCGGTCACGTACTGATGGGCGGCACGGGACCGCACGCACGCGAAGTCGCGCAGTACGGCGGCTCGACGACGCACAGCGCCGAGGCCGCCATGATCATGGTGCACGGCCGTGGCGGGAAACCGAGCGACATACTCGGCATCCTGCCGCTCATCAATCGCCCGCGTGTGATGTGCGTGGCGCCCGCAGCGGCGAACAACACGTGGTATCCGTTCAGCTTCATCTCGCCGCGCGAACAGAACGAGCCGTACCTGTCGTCCGCGCTGAGCGTGATCGAAGCGAACGTGCTCGAGCTGCTGGAGCTGAACGTACCCCTAGAGAAGATTCTCCTGCTGGGTTTCTCGCAGGGTGCGTGCCTGTTGTCGGAGTTCGTGATCCGTCACCCAAGGAAATACGGCGGCCTCCTCGCGCTCAGCGGCGGACTCATTGGTCCACTCGGCACGACCTGGGACGACGTTCACGCCGATCTCACCGGCATGCACGTCTTTCTCGGCTGCAGCGACGTCGACAGTCACATTCCGAAAGAACGCGTGATCGAGAGCGAAGCAGTCTTCACCCGCCTCGGCGCGTCGGTCACGCGCGTGCTGTACCCGGGAATGGGACACGTGATCAATCCTGACGAGATACGACAAGTCCAGAGGGTGATCGATGACGTCATCGCGGCGGATTGAAAGAGAAACGGCGCCTGCGTTAAGACCAACTACGTGAAGCCCAACCGCGTGAAGGCGAACTACGTGATGCCGACAGCGGGAGAAAGAACGTCGTTCGCCTTCACGTCGTTTGCCTTCACGTCGTTCGCCTTCACGTCGTTCGCCTTAACGCAGTTCAGCCTTAACGCAGTTCAGCCTTAACGCAGTTCGGTAGTTGACAGCGCCCGCCCGAAAGTCGCATTATGCCTGTGGCGGCGTCCCCGCCCAACCTCATCGATTCCGCCCCAGCCGGAGTCAGATGCGAGGCAAAGGAGGGAAAACCTTCGGACGGGCCGAGTTCATCACTCTCGCGTATCGCGGGCTGCTGCTGGGGGGTGACCCGTGGTGCGTTCGGGAGACCAACGATGACTCGCAGCAAGGATTTCAAGCGCCTCGTGCGCGACCGCATGCGGAAGACCGGCGAAGCCTACACCGCCGCCCGCGCGCAACTTCTCAAACAATCGTCTGCACCGACGCGCACGCGTGCCACGCGTGCGCCCGTCGCGAAACTTGTCGCACCCGCGCGTCCCGATCCGAAGGAGTACGCCGCTCTCGCGGGCATGAGCGATGCCGCGCTCAAGGCGAAAACCGGATGCACCTGGGAGAAATGGGTTCGTACGCTCGATCACCGCGGCGCGGACAAGATGTCGCACCGCGAGATCGTCGCGCTCACGAGCAAATACAAGGCGGGCCCGTGGTGGTCGCAGATGGTTGCGGTGGGCTACGAACGCATTCGCGGGCTGCGCACGCGGACGCAGCAACGCGACGGGAGTTACATGGCCAGCAAGTCGCGCACGTTCAATGTGCCCGTGACTGCGCTGTTCGACGCGTGGTCGGACGCCGCCGCGCGGCGCGAGTGGTTTGGCGATGGCTCGCGCGTCCGCTCATCGACGGCACCGAAATCCATGCGCCTGGGCCTCGAAGGCGGCGCGAGTGTGGTCGCGATGTTCACAGCCAAGGGCGGACAGAAGAGCAGCGTCGCGGTGGAACAACAAAAGCTGGCGTCAAAGGATGACGTCGCGCGCTTCAAGGAAGATTGGTCTCTGCGCTTCGACCAGCTCGCCAAGACGCTGACCGTCTGAACCGGGTCGGTCTCGCGGGCAGTGCAAACGTCAGATCTTTTGCACGCCCGCTTGTCCTCGTTCCGTTCGCCAGCTGGATGCGGTCTTGACCGGCGCATCCGGCTGGCTGACGAACGGGACCACGCGATAATCAGCGCGCCATTCGCTCTCGCTCACGGTGCAGCGCACATATCCCCGCCGGTCGTTTGCCCACTTGAGTGATGGATTCGCGGCGAGGTATGCGGGGGTGACGCGCGCAATGGTGTCGCTGCCGTCGCCGCCCGACGAGATCGAGGTTCCGACAAACTCTGTCGCGATGACCGGGCGGTCCCTGGCGTCGAACCCCCGCCGCACGTCATAAACCCAGTTGTCGTGGATGTCGCCGGTGAGAACCACCGTGCGTCCCGGCGCATGCGTGGCGATCGCTGCCAGCGCGCGGTCGCGCGCCGCCGGGTACCCGTGCCAATTGTCCATTTGCACTCGGTCGCCGGCCTTGGGTGGTTCGTCGGGGGGTGAGAACACCACCTGGTTCGCCAACACCTGCCACTGTGCGTGCGAGTGCGCGAGTCCGTTGTACAGCCATTGCTCCTGTGCCGCGCCGAGCATCGTTTGGCCGGGCGCATCATATCCGTCGCACGGAATCGCCTTGGAGCCATCGCCGCATGGCTGGTCCGTTCGGTATTGCCGGCCGTCGAGCGCGTAGAAGCGCGCGAGTGGCCCCCACTCGAGCGTGCGGTAGATGCGATAGTCCGTCCACGATTTGCCGTGCGCGATTGGTTTCAGGCGCACCGGCTGATGCTCATACCACGCCTGGTACGCGCCGGCGCGACGCACGCGCATGACTGCCTCATTCTCCTGGGCGGGAAGCTCGTTGATGAGGTTGGCGTAGTTGTTGTCGACCTCGTGGTCATCCCAGATGAGGAGCCACGGGTAATGCGCGTGCGCGCGGCGCAGCGCCGGGTCACTCTTGTACAGCGCATACCGCTGCCGATAGTCGTCGAGCGTGTGAATGTTCGGGCCGACGTGTGCGCGGACGCGATTGCCCATCTGCCCCGGCGCCGGCGCTGCGGTTTCATAGATGTAGTCACCGAGATGCACGGCGAGATGCACGTCCTCCTCGCTCATGTGATGCAGCGCGGTGTAGAGTCCCTGCTCGTAGTGCTGGCACGAGAGAAACGTGAAGGAAAACGGCGTCTGGTCGTGCGTGTCGGGCGCCGTGCACACGCGTCCCGTCTCACTCACCGCATCGCCGCTCATGAAACGGTAGTGGTACCAGCGGCCGGGCCGGAGTCCGCCAACGTCGACGTGCACCGAGTACGCGAGCTCGGGCGTCGCGGTGGCTGCGCCGCGTTTGACGATACGGGAAAACTTGTCGTCATCGGCGAGCTCCCAGCGGACGACCGGCCGCTCGCCGCCGAGCCCGCCGAGGGGGTCGAGGGGCGTCGGCGCCAGGCGCGTCCACAGCACCACGCTCGATGCTGTCGGATCGCCGGAGGCAACGCCGAGTGTGAACGGGTCGCCCGCGAATGCGGGACGCCAGCGGAGACGCCAGAGCGACGGCGTCGTGGCCGCCAGTGCGGAAAGGCGTGCCAGGTCCCGGACAAAGTGTCGTCGATCCATGCGAGCAATCTAGAGCCGTTCGTCCCAAGCTGATGACGCACGGCGCACCCGCGAGGTAGAATGGGTGACATGCGATACCGCCACCTGATCCTCAGCCTTGTGCTCGCTGTTTCAGCGAGCCCGCTGGCGGCGCAGCGCCGCGTCCGGCGCCCGCCCCCGCTCACTCCGATGCTGCAGTCGCTGACGGTGGACGTCGCGAGCGCGTTCGACGAGCGGTATCGCGCAATGATCGAGCCGCTCGTGTTCGGCCGTTTCAGCGTCACCATCGCGGGGGAGTACACTCGGCACGGGGACGACGACGTGACGCGTTTTGCGTATCCGGTGGACGATTGCCCGCCGGAGCGCCTGTGCGCGGGGCAGAACGCTGCCGACTACGGGTTCGACGGGAACAACCGCCACTTCCGTGAATGGGCGTTCGAGATTGGCGGACGCTGGTATCCGAAACAACTGACCTTCGCAAACGCGCGGCAGGCGGCGTCGTTCTATGCCGGCGAGTATATCGGCTATCGTCAGCGCCGCCGGACCGACTACGTCTACTACGGTTGTCCGACGTGCAACTACTATCCTCCGCCGCGCGCGGACAGCGGTACCGCTTTTCCTCCGGACAGTGGCGTGTTCACGTATCCGCCCCCTTCGCCGAGCACGTACACGACCACGATTCATGCGTGGGAGCCGGGTGCGGAGATCGGCGTGCGAATCATTCCCGCCCGCCACGTAGTGCTCGACGTGGGCGGCAGGTTCAGGATGGTGCGCCTGCGTGATTACACGAACGGGAACGAGCGTGGAGACATCGATAGCAAATTGCTTGTCGCCGTCGGCATCGGCTGGTAACCAGCGGGCAACTAGCGGTAACTAACGCTCCACGATCAGCGTTTCGACCCCCGCGCCTTTGAGTCGAGCGGCTGCCTGCGCGGCGTCATCGTGCGAGATAAAGTTTCCGATGAGCACGCGATACCGATCGCCGTCCGCGGTCGCGACCTTCACCACCGAGACGTCACTTGCGGTGCGTCCGAGCCGTGAAGCGAGATCATCCGCATTCGAACGCTGCGTGAACGAACCCGCCTGCAGGGCGTAATGCACCGTGCGGGGAACGCTCTCGATGGGCACCGGTGTTTCCAGGACGTCAACACGCACCAGCGCCGTGCCCGCGGCAACCATCCCGATAACCTCGGCCGCTGCGCGTGACAGATCGATGATCCGGTCGCCCACGAACGGCCCGCGGTCGTTGATCCGCACGTCGACCGCCTTGCCGTTCGCAACGTTGGTCACACGGACCCGTGTGCCGAGCGGAAGAGTCTTGTGCGCCGCGGTGAGCAGATTCTGGTCGTAGACCTCACCGCTCGACGTCTGTTTGCCCTGAAATCCCGGTCCGTACCATGACGCGGTTCCCGTCTGCGTGGGCGCCCGGTCGGGAACAGGAGCCGTCGGCAGGGCGCCGCGATGCGGACCGCACGCGGCAAGGATGCAAGTGCAGAGGGCCAGGCGGAGGCGGCGCACGCGTGGAATATGCACCGCGCAATGAACTGACGAACGGGGGCGCATGTCTCACATATTCCTTTGCCATCTCCCATTTCCCATCTCCCATAGCAAGTGTCGTTTCTCGTCTCCAGAGAGTCGCCCGATACAAAGGACGCGAGTGCGCTGATAGCTGAGCTTCAGGCAGAGCTCGAGCCTTTGTACGCCGCGAAGAGCCGTCACGGCTACAGCGTCGAGAAGCTGCTGCAGACGGGCGTCGCGTTCTTCGTTGCGCGCGAGGACGGCGTGCCCGCGGGCTGCGGGGGGATTCAGCTGTTTGGCACGGAATACGGCGAGCTGAAGCGCATGTACGTGCGTCCCGCCCACCGCGGACGAGGCTGCGCAAAGGCGGTGTTCGATGCACTTGCCGGTCACGCGCGCTCGAACGGTGTCACGCTGCTGCGCCTCGAGACCGGTATCTACCAGACCGCTGCGATTGCGTTCTACGAACGCGAGGGATTCCGGCAGATCCCCCCGTTCGGGCCATACTGGGACGACCCTGTGAGCCGATGCTACGAACTCAGGCTCCCGTAACTCCGGCGTTTCGTCCGCTCCGGCTGTATTTCGTCCTGGCGTTCGCGATCACCTGGATCGCGGGCGGTCTGGCGCTCGTGCTCAACGCCTACGGCATCGGCCCGCCGTTGAGCTCGACGCATCCGCTGTACTTCGTTGCCGGGTGGGGGCCGAGCGTTGCGGGAATCGCCGTGACCGCGGCCATGGCCGGCACGCCGGGCGTGCGCGAGTTGTTCTCGCGCATGATCCCCCGGCGTTCGGATGCGGGATGGTACGCCCTTGTACTCGCTGGCTTTCCAGTCGTGACCATGACGGTTGCGGCAGTGGGGTTCCATCAGCCGTTTCCGTCGTGGGCCGCGATCGGCGCCGCGTTCGCAACGCTCCCCGCCACGTTGTTTCTGGATACGGGTCCTCTTGGGGAGGAAATCGGGTGGCGCGGCTTCGCGCTGCCCCAGATGCTCCGGCGCGGAACGCCGATGGTCACGGCGGTCGAGCTTGGCATCATCTGGGGCGCGTGGCATCTGCCCACGTTCTACATCAGCACGCTCACACAGAGCCGCCTGTCACTGCCGCTGTTCATCGTGAACACCACGGCGGTGTCGGTCATCATGACGTGGCTCTATCTGCGTACGCGCGGCGACCTCCTCCTGATGGTGCTGATTCACCTCATGGCGAACTTCTGCGCCGGGGCCCTGAACGTCTCGTTCAAGGCGGAAACCGTCGCAGAAGCGTTCGTCGCCGCGGCGATTCTCGTCATGGGAGGAGTCGAGCGCCGCATGCGCACCGGCTCACCGATTGAGCACCGCGAACGACAGTGAGTATTCCGTAAGCGGAACGTCGCCGCCGTCCTTCTTCGCTTTCATGTCCAATGCGATGCGGTACGTACCTCCCGGCACGAGCGACAGCGGAACGATGATGGAGATCTTCTCGCTGGATCCCGTCTCGAGCACGTGCGACGTCGCCGTGCAGTCCTGCCAGTCCGTCGGCAGATCGATGTCGGTCCAGCCCGCGGAGAGAAGCCGCTGCGCGGATACGACGCAGGGCTTGTACGTGAGCGCGACGCCTCCGGAGTTGCGCAGCGAATACGTGAGGCGACTGCCAATGCGCGCCTGGACCTGATCGGGGACGAGCGTGGCGCCGGGGTCGCGCGGCGCCGAAGTGGGACCATCACTGCCGCCGCATGCGCCGAGCGCGATCAACGCCGTCGCGGAGAGAGTACGAATCGTGGTGAACATCGACATGGTGAGTCCGTGATTGTTGGGATGTGCGGCCGCGATGTTGCGGCCTGGACTCATTCGACGGAAAAACACGCGCGCGGGTTTTGCGCGCGGGGTAACCCGTGCGTAACGCGACACCCGACGATGCAGTAACGGACCGGGCGTCGCGCGTGCGACAACGACACGCGCAGCTCGCATGATTACAATGCATGGGCGCATATGAAACTGTCATCGATTCGTGACGTAGTTGTTTTCGCGCTGCCATTTGCGTGCGCGTCCGCATGCGCATCACACGCCGCGCGTGCGCGCGTCACGAACGATGGCGGGCCGGACACACTCCGGATGTCGCGCGTTGCGCGCGCCCTTTCCGCGGATTCGATGCGTGGCCGCGGACCGTGGACGCTGGAGAACGCGCGCGCCGCTCGGTGGCTCGCGGAACAGCTTCGCGTGATCGGCGCACAGCCGGTGTTCGGTGCGTCGCTGCTCGTCCCATTCACGACCGCCGGACACGAGCGCGACACGTCCTACAACGTCGTCGGTGTCATCCGCGGCCGCGACGCAACGAGCACTGAGCTCGTTGGCATCACCGCGCACTTCGATCACCTCGGCGTCGGCACGCCGGACCCGACGGGCGATTCGATCTACAACGGGTTCCTCGACGCGGCGCTGCCCGTCGCCATGGTGCTCGATGTGGCGCGACGCTACGCGGGCACGCCGGCTGACCGCTCACTCCTGGTCATGTTCTTCAACCTCGAAGAGCAGGGACTGGTTGGCTCGCAAGCCCTCGCCGGGCGCGCCGATGCCGCGCCACTCATGGGGCGGCTCAGGCTTCTGATTGGTGTTGATGCCGGCGCGCCTGCCGGCGAAGCGCTCGAGTGGCAACTGATGGGCGGTGCGCCGGAACACTTCGGCACGCGAATCGCCGACTCGCTCGCCCGCGCGCACGGGTGGACCACGACGTCAACGCCACCCAGGCCCATCTCGGACGTGTATCCGTTTGCGATGGCGCACGTGCCGATCCTGTTTCCGATCCCGGGAAAGACGTGGCGCGGATATTCCGAGGCGCAGCGCGCCGAAGCCATGCGCCGCTTCGATCACTACCACCAGCCGTCCGACGAATGGCACGCCGATTTCCCGCTCACCGGGACGCGGGCATTTGCCGGCTGGCTGTATGAAATCCTTGCGTCGGCGGGCCGGCGGATGACGGGTTGACGGGCCGACGGGTTACCGCTTTCTCGTCTGTGCGAACGCGATCGACGAACCGGCGCTTGGCAACACGAACATTGCGACGCCGGCGAGCAATGCGATCGGCCCGCGCTCCCCGAGCGCGCCCTTGCGACCGATTTTGCGAATGAGAGCCGCAGCGATTTCGCCGCACACCGCGCCGCCGACGGCGGCAGCGTACGAACCGTGCACCTTCACCTTGGTGTCCCCGATAGTCGCGTCGCGGGAGCCAAGCAGCTTTGTCGTGAGGCCGGTCGTGAGGGCCGCTCCCGCGAAGCCGCCCGCGTAGGCTATCCGGCCCGCCCGTTCATCGTCGCTGCCGAATTTGTGCGCGACGCGGCGTACCGCGAGTCCGCCAACCACGAAGCCGACGAGCGACGACGGCACGCCAACGCCCACCTGCAGCGCGATGGCGCCGCCACTTTGCGAGGGTGCATCCGCGGACTGTGCGGCGATTTCGGTTCCTGCGACCGCCATGAGCGTTGCCGTGGCGGCGATGAACGCGCGAAGCATCGGAGGAAGTTGTGCCTCCGCCGGTGCCCGGGCAACGGGCTACTTCTTTTTCGGAAGCGCGCCCTGCGACTCGAACTTGGCCTCTTCGTAGGCACGCTGCACCGCGGGCGTGGAATAGAAGCTCGCGAACGCGTCGGTGCGAACGAGATCGCCGCCGGCAAACCGCATGATGAACGGCGAGAAGTCGATCTTCCGCTGCAGTGTATCGAGCGGAACGCCGTCGCGTACCGCGGCACGGGCCTCGTTGCGCGTGAACACGAGCAGGTCGCGCACGAGATCCACATAGTGGTAGTCGGCCTGCACGTCTCCGTGCCCCGGCACGATGCTGGTTGCATTCAGCGACTTGAGGCGGTCAAGGGCGGCAATCCAGTCCTTGAAATACGCGGTACTCGGGAAGGGACACGGCACGGTGACGAGATCGCCGGTGAGGACAACGTTCGCGTCCGGGATCACGGCAATTGCGTCTCCTTCCGTATTTCCGCGGCCGGGGCTCACGATCTTCACCACACGCTTGCCGAGGGAGATCGTCAGGCTGTCGTCGAAGACGAGATCGGGCGGAGACGGGATCGCCTTCAGCACTTCGGGCGCGAACTCATCGTAATCGCGCGTAATCATTGACCACATATGGCGCACGTTGTCCGGCATGGGACTGCTGTCGCGCATGCGGCCCGTCGAGAGCCTGACCTTCATGAGGGAATCGGTCGGCGCGTAGCCGCGGATCTGATCGAAATAGCCGGGTGGGCGCTCCAGAATGCCGGTGCGCGTGGCCGACGTGCCGATGACAACCACACCCGGAAATGCCGCGCGGTATTCCGCGTTGCCGAGGTTGTGATCGGGGTGCCAGTGTGAGTTCACGACGTAGCGGACGGGACGCGACGTCAGCTTCCGGATCTCCGCGATCTGGCGCCGCGTCGCTCCGGGGATATTGCCCGTGTCGAACACGAGCACGGATTCCTCGCCGATGACCACGATCGAGTTGCCGGCCTGAAAGCCCGAACGCTCCTCGGGCGTGATGAACGCATAGACGCCGTCGGCGACGCGCACGGTGCGATACGAGAGCACCGAGGGATATTGCGCTGAATCCTGGGGACGTGCGCTTCGGGCGCACACGAGCGTCGCGGCCGCGATGCACGCGGTGCGAAGAGATGGCATGTTCATGGTGGGGCCTGGGAGTTTGAACGCGCGCTTGGTGGCGCGGCGAAACTGCGACAATGCCGCGCGCGCGCGCCCCATGATAGAACAGAATTGCGCGTCACACGACGCAGATAACGGAACGCATGACACGCTCAGGTGTATGGAACCGGGTTATGGATGAGGAGCAGCATGCGGCCCACGAGGCGGGCGCGCACATCAGACGCGTTGCGCTCTCGATCGGGCCGATCGATCTCATCCGCTTCGTGCGTTACGAGCACGATTTTCCGCGCCACTCCCATGACTTCCTGACGCTCGCGGTATTCGCGACGGGGAACGGCAACGTCGACTATCGCGGCGCGCGCTGGAATGCGGACGACGGCGCGATTCTCGTCATCCCGCCCGACGAAGCGCACGGCGCGGAGCCGGTGCCGGGCGGGGGATGGACGTACGATGCGCTCTATCCGTCCCGCGAGCTGCTCGCGATGGCGCTCGGCGAGCACACCGCCGGTTCGGACACGCGCAACGCCAACGCGTTCTTTGCGCGTCCCATCTTTCACGATGCCGCGCTCGCGCGTGACATCGCCGCACTGCACCGCAAGCTGAGCAGGGATCCCGTCTCGCTCTTCGCGGAAGAATGGCTGCTCGCGGTGCTTCGCCGCCTCGTCGACCGTCATTCGACGGCCGTCCCTGCGCGCACAGCGGCTGGACGCGCATCACAGATGGTCAGAACTGCGTGCGAATATCTCAGGTCGCACTTCGCCGAGCCGGTGACGCTCGCAGAGCTCGCGGCGGAATGCGCCGTCAGCCCCTTTCATCTCATTCGTCAGTTCCGGTCAGCCACCGGGCTGCCGCCGCACGCATATCTGACGCAAGTCCGCACGCAAAAGGCGCGGGAGCTATTGTTGGCCGGCGCGAGTGCAAGCGCCGTGGCGCATCAGTGCGGGTTCGCGGACCAGAGTCACTTCACGCGCACGTTCAAACGAATCTTCGGATTCACGCCTGCGGCGTACCAGCGCGAAAGCTCACTTTAGCGCCACGGTTCGCAGCTCACGGTCTGCGACAACTGAAAGCCGGTGTTTTTCACGTTTCGCGCCACCTGACCGTCGAACTTGCCACCGTGGAATGTGATCGTTGCTGCTGCGACGTCGCGAACGTACGTGCCCGCGCCCGTGCCGTCGACGCCTGCATATTTTCCGCCCGCCTCGAGCTTGAATCCCATGCCGGCCATGAGCCGGCTTCCCACGCCGTAACACGCGTACTCGCCGAGGTAGAGCTGTGCACGGTCCGCGGCTGAGGCCGGGGTGCTCGCCGGCATGCCCGGTGCTGCGGATTCGCCCTTCAGGCTCGCGAGCGGCACGCTCGCCACTCCTTCAGTCTTGTTCGGCGTGCACTTCGCATCCGCCGTCATGCGACCCTGAACCATCCAGTCGCCCATGTCGTTCTTCAGCATGTCAAAAGGCCACGCGCTGATCTCGCCGATGCACGTCTGGCCGTAGTAACGGTTAGGCGGATAGCCGGGATCGTAATCGTGAATGACGGCAGTGACTTCAAATGGATACCGGCCGCCGTTTGCCCTTCCGGCGCGGACATTCTGAAACAGCACGGTCCGGACCACCTTGGGCCCGCCCTTCAGTTTTTGCAGCTGCGCGTTCATGACCTGCTTGAATTGCTCGACCGTGGGCTGCGCGTTCAGCACGCAGGGCGGGAAGATCGTGAGCGCGGCGGCGAACAGGAGTTTGCGGATCATGGGGCCTCGTTTGAGACAGGCGAGCCAAGCACCGACGCCAGTTTCTCCAGGACGTGCTGAAGATCGGGGACGTCAGTCAGCACTGCAATATTCGGGTCCGTTCCCAGCGCGGTCATGCGGTCGAGCGCCGCCTTGATGGTAAAGGCTCTCGGGTCGAGGCCCTCGTCGACTTCGTCCCACGTGAGCGGCATCGACACCGTCGCCCCGGGCAGCGGTCGCACGCTGAACGGGCCGACGATGGTCTGCCCGGTCCGGTTCTGCAAGTAATCGATGTAGACCTTGTCGCCGCGCTTCGTCACGTGCCGCGTGATCGTCGCGATGTCGCCGAGCTCTCGCAGCATGACCCGCGCAAGCAGCTCGCCGAGCGTTCGGGACTGGGCGTAGGTGCACTGGCGCGCGAGGGGAAGCAGGATGTGAAGACCGGTCTTGCCCGTCGTCTTCACGTAGCTCGGCATTTCGATTGCGTCGCACAACTTGCGAACAACCTTGGCGGTGCGGATCACATCCGAGAACGGCGCCTCCTTCGGGTCGAGATCGATCACGCACCAATCCGGGAGCTCGAGTGAGCCGACGCGGCTCGCCCAGAGATGAATGGGGATCGACCCCATATTCGCCACGTACAGCAGCCCCTCGACACCGTCGCACACGAAGTACCGGATTTCCCGCTGCGACTCTTCGCTCCAGATCGGAATCGTGCGAAACCATTCAGGCGCGAATTCCGGCGCATCCTTCTGGTAAAACGACTTGCCGTCAATGCCGTCGGGAAACCTCGTGAGTACGATCGGCCGATCCTTGAGATACGGCAACATCCACGGGGAGATGGCGCGGTAGTACTCGACGAGATCGCCCTTCGTGTATTTCTCCGCGGGCCAATAGAGCTTTTTCAGATTCGAAAAAGCGATGGACTTCTCGGGAGGGTCGGAGGGTCGAAGGGCCGAAGGGTCGGAGGGAGAAACTGCAGGGGTGGAGGGCCGGAGGGCTGGTGGGCTAGTGGGAACAGCGTCCCAACCCTGCCTGTCGCAATCGTTCGGAGCCTTGTCAGGACGCAAGCGCAGAAACGTTGGGTGGCGCAGGAGACCGTCTGGTGTCCACTCGCGAAAGCGCACCTCGCACACGTATTTCGGCTCAACCCACGTCGTCGTCTTCGTCTCCGGGATCGCTTCACCGGACTGCGGTTCGTCGCCGGGCTTGAGCACCGGTCCGCTGCACGGCGCGGTTTCACGCACGATCGGGGCCAGCATTTCGCCGATTTCCTCGAGCAACTTGTCGTCGAACCCCGTGCCCGCGCGGCCCGCATACGCGAGTGTGCCGCCAACCATGTCGGCCAGCTGGAGCGCGCCAAAGTGGCCGCGACTGCCTTTCGGCGCTGTGAATCCGACGATGACGAAATCGCCGGTGCGGTCGGTCTTGAACTTGAGCCACGCGTCCGTGCGTCCGCCGCGGTATTTGGAATCCGCGCGCTTGCCGATCACTCCCTCCAGTCCGAGCAGCCCAACCTGTTCAAGAAACCGCTCGCCCTCGCGTTCGATGTGATCGAGTGGGCGCACGGGACCAAGTTTGGGAAGCGCGCCCAGGAGCAGCGCCTTTCGCTGCACGAGCGGCAGCGGACGAAGATCGAAATCCTCGAACGCGAGAAGGTCGAACGCGAAGAATGTCGCGGGGTACTCGACCGCCGCGTGCGTGATCTCGATCGCCGATGAAAGCCGCCCGCGCTTCTGGAGGCGCGAAAAGCTCGGCTTGCCGGCGTCGTCGAGCACCACCACCTCACCGTCAATGATGCACTCCGTGAGCGGCAACGCTTTCACGGCGCGTACCACTTCGGGGAAGACGCTCGTGTAATCGTTCCCGTTCCGTGTGAGCAGCAGTACGTCGCCGTGCGATTTGTGCGCGAGCAGCCGGTATCCATCAAGCTTGAGCTCGAAGATCCATCCGTCGCGCGTGAAGATCTGGTCCGACGGCTCCGCGAGCATGGCTTGCACACCGCGAAGATCGACACGCGTGCGGGGCGCCTCCGTGCTCGCGAGCGCATCGCGGAGCATCCCCGCCTTGGTCTTGCCCTCCTTGACTTCCTCGACCGTGAGACCCGACAGCACGGACTCTTCGGGGAATTGATCGCCGGGGGACTTCACCCAGCCATCGCGTTCCTTGATGAGGAGCCAGTCACGCTCGCTCTTCTTGATCTTCACGAGCGTCCACTTGCCGTGAAGTTTGTAGCCGCGGAATTCGAAAAGGAGTTTTCCTTTCTCGAGGCCTTCGCGCCAATCTTCGAGCGCAATCCACTCACCGCGGTCCCACACGATCACACCGCCGGCGCCGTAATTGCCCGGCGGAATGATCCCTTCGAAATCGCCGTACTCGATCGGATGGTCTTCGACCTTCACCGCGAGGCGTTTGTCGTTCGTGTCGTACGAAGGCCCGCGCGGCACCGCCCAGGAGCGAAGCACACCATCCATCTCGAGACGAAGATCAAAATGCAGCTGCCGCGCGGCGTGCTTGTGCACCACGAAGAGGCGCCCGGGCGTGGCGGGAATGCCCGTGCCCATGGGCTCGGGTGTCGAATCCGCCGAGCGTTTGGCGCGGTATGCGCTGAGGTTGTCCGGGGAGTTGTGTTCCGCCTTCTCGTCAGCCACGCGCCTGCTCGATCATTACTTGACGTTGAGGAACGTGTCGCGCGAAACCGACCGCTTCGTCGCGACGTCCGTGATGGTCACGGACAGACGATACAGGCCGGACGGCGTTCCCGCGAGCGACACGGAAATCTCGTCGACCAGCACGGGCGCGAACGGTGCGGTGCGTTCGTAACGCATGTCGACGCGATCGTCCTTGCGGTCTATACCGACGGCGCCCCCGACATTGGTGACGATGCGCGCGGCAATGCGCCCGACCATCGAGCGCTGCGGGCGCAGCGAGATGGTGACATCGTAATGCGCGGATCCGTTCGTGTTCGCGAGGTCGTAGGACTCCCACACGAGCGCGAGATTCGACTGGGCCGCAACGGCGCCGGCCACGGGCTGAATGGCGACGTCGGTCCAGCGGCGGAATGTGCGCGGCGCACTCGCGTTCGTGCCTAGCAGCACGTCGCTCATGCCGAATCCCCGCGTAGGGAACGCGTTCGTGGAATCCGGCCCCGCACCGAACGCGGCCGTCGCGCGCGCGGCGTATTGCGATCCCTCTGCGCTCGCTTCCGCCCGATAGGCATAGTTCCCCGCAGGGACGCGGTGCCGAAAACTCATCACGCCGGGCGCGGTGATCACGGATGTGTCGTGCGCAATACTCGTCACACCGCCGGCGAGAATCCAGAGATCAGAACGAACCGGGCTCGCGAGCACCGAGACGCGCTGGATGCCCGCGAATGGCGGAAGCATGGCGATCATGACGTCGATGGAATCCGCCGTGGCACGGAACCGCGCGGCCTGTGCCGGCATCGAGTCGACCGCAATCGCGCGAATGTTGTCCCACCGCACGGGATCTCCGGCGGTGATTTCGCCGAACCGTTGCTGCAACATCGGCGGGACGTACGACGTCGCGAACATCGGCATCCCGCAGAACGTGAACGAGAATGGCGGCGGCCGGTCCTGCGGCGGACCGTCGAAGACCTCCTTCACGGTCGGACTCATGTAGTAGACCCAGCTCGTCGCGACCCACGCGGCGTCGCCGCCCGTAGCGCTGCAGGGCGGACCGGACACCCTGCTCGCCATGACGGCGTCCGGCGGACCGTACCGGACGTACACATCTCCGCGGTCGGTGTCCGCTCCGCGCACTCCCATTTCCTCGACTGACCACCGCAACTCGGCGAACACGACGCGCGCGAGGAATTCGACGTGCGGCTCGTTTCCTTCGCGCGACCACAGCGGATCGGCCGACGTCCAGTAGAGTTTCTGGATCGCCGCGTGCGTGGCAGGCGCGAGTGCGGCGATGCGCGTCGAGTCGGCCGGCTTGAGCACGCGCTCGAGACGGTTGAGTCGCTGAACCTCACTCGGGGGAAGCCGAGTGAGGCCGCTGTCGAACACGGCGGCCACTCCCGTGAATGCGCCCCCCTCGCGATGCAACGCGAGGCCGAGGATCAGCCAGCCCCACGGATCACCGCCGGCAACGCGGAGGTGCGTGCGTGTGGCGCTCTCGAGCTCGCGCCACCGATCGCGCTCTGCGAGCACTTGCGCGAGTCGTCTGAACGCCCGCGGCGACTGCGGCGCCGAGTCGAACGCGATGCGCGTGTACTTCTCGGCCTCGAGGTAATCGGCCTCGCCCGGAAAGCCCGCGCCGCTGCTGACGGGCCTCGCGCATTTCGACAAGGCGCCCGCGGCGATTGCCGCCTGGTCTTTCTGCACTTTGGGATCGTTGGGATCGCTTCGCGCGGCCTGCTGCACCGCGGAAAGGCCGAGCCCGCAGTCCCCGTTCTGATTCACGTCAGTCCAGCGACTCGCGTAGAGATCGTACCGGATCCAGTGCAGCCGCGCCGGATCTCGCATGGAGTCGATTGGGATGTAGCGCGGAAGCTTCTTCGCGGGCGCGGCGGAATCCTGGGCGTGCGCCAGCGGCCCGATCAAGAGGGTGAGGCCAACGGCAACGCACCGCAGCTTCATTGAATTCCTCCCTGACACTGGCACGCGCCCCGCCCCGGTCGAATACTATTGGTCTGGACCCGAAGCGCAATTCACAGTGGCTTTGCCACACCTGAACCCATAGACCCATGCCAGCCAGATCCATCGCCAACGCCACGATCGCATTCGGCCTGGTCTCCGTGCCGGTCAACCTCTATTCATCGGCCGAGTCCAAGGCGAGCGTGTCGTTCAACATGCTGCACAAGAAGTGCGGCTCCCGCCTCAAGCAGCAGTACATCTGCCCCAAGGACAGCGAAATCGTCACGCGCGACGAAACGGTCAAAGGCTATGAATTCGCCAAGGACCAGTACGTCGTGCTGACACCGGAGGAGCTGAAGGCGCTCGAAGAGAAAGCCACGGGTGCCATCGACGTGCTCGAGTTCGTTCCGCTGAACAAGGTCGATCGGTCGTACGTCGACAAGGTGTACTACCTCGGCCCCGACAAGGGCGGGGACCGCGCCTACCGTCTGCTCGCCGCCGCGCTCGAAGAAACCGGTCGCGCCGCACTGGGCCAGTACGCCGCGCGTGGCCAGCAGCACCTCGTGCTGCTCCGCCCGCTGAACGGCGTGCTCGTCATGGAACAGCTGCATTACGCCGACGAAGTCCGGCCGACGTCCGAAGTTCCGGTGCCATCAGGCGAGGTCAAGCCGATCGAGCTCAACATGGCGAAGCAGCTCATCGACCAGACGTCGACGGACTCCTTCGAGCCCGGCAAGTACAAGGACACGGTGCGCGAGCGCGTGCTGGAAACGATCCAGCGCAAAGTCGAAGGCCAGGACATCACCGCGGACGCCAAGCCGGAGACGGGCAGCGCCAAGATCGTCGACCTCATGGAAGCGCTCAAGGCGAGCCTCGCGAAAGCGTCGTGAAGATTCTGGCCGGCACCAGCGGCTACGCGTTCAAGGAGTGGAAGGGCCCGTTCTATCCCGCCGATATGAAAGACGACGGGATGCTCGGGCATTACGCGTCACGCTTTCCGACGGTCGAGATCAACAACACGTTCTACCGCTTGCCGAAGGAGCATGTGCTCGCCGACTGGGCGTCGCAGGTGCCGGATGGCTTCACGTTCGCCATCAAGGCCAGCCAGCGCATCACGCACTTCGCGCGCATCAAGGCCGAGGCAGCAAGCCCACTGGAGTTTCTGCTGAAGAACGTCGGGGCGCTCGGCGGCAAGCTTGGCGCCGTTCTGTTTCAGCTGCCGCCCAATCTCAAGAAAGACGTCGAGCGGCTCCGGGCGTTTCTCGCGCTGCTGCCGGTCGAGCGCCGGTTCACGATCGAGTTCAGACACGACAGCTGGTTCGACGACGAAGTGTTCGAGGTGTTGCGCGGGCGCGATGTCGCGATGTGTGCGATTGACCAGGAGGATTTCGCCGCGCCCGTCGTGCCGACCGCGTCGTGGGGCTATCTTCGGCTCCACCGTTTCGACTACAACGAGTTCGCGCTCAACGAGTGGGCCAAGCGCGTCACGGCGCAGCCCTGGACAGAGACATACGTGTATTTCAAACACGATGAAGGTGAAGGGTCCGGTCCTCCCGCGGTCGATGCATTCATCCGTGCAGCGGGGGTGACGGCGTGATCCCCGGCATCGAAGCGCTGCAGCGGCTGAAAGACGGCAACAAGCGATTCGTTGCGAGCCTGCGCGGATCGGGCGACGTGCCGTTGCACCCGCGCCGCGCCGAGCTGACGACGGTGCAGGAGCCGCACGCGATCGTGCTGGGTTGCTCCGATGCGCGCGTACCGGCCGAGCTCATCTTCGACCAGGGCCTCGGCGACCTCTTCGTGATTCGCGTGGCCGGCAACATCGTTGCGCCCTCGCAGGTCGGGAGTGTCGAGTTTGCCGCTGAACGATTTCACACGCGGCTCGTCGTCGTGCTCGGGCATTCGGAGTGCGGGGCGATTCTCGCGACGATCGAGGAGCTCAAGCGACCGACCGAGAATCAGTCGCGCAACCTGCGATCAATCGTGGCGCGCGTGCGCCCGTCGGTCGAGGATCTGCTCGAGCTCGGCATTGCGCAGGACGACGCCGCGCTCGTGGGGCGCGCGGTACGTGCCAACATCCGTCACTCGGCGAATCACCTGCGCCATGGATCGGAGGTGCTCGAGCAGCTGATTCGCGACGATGGACTGCTCGTGGTGGGCGCGGAATACTCACTCGATACCGGCGTCGTGGAGTTCTTTGACGGAGTTCCGTAACAGAGCGCTAACGAAACAGCGCAATCGCTGAACCCGCGTTTCCTCTTCGGGTATGGCCTCTATGGTGACAGGAGGCCCCATGCGCATTCGAGAAGTTCTTCCGCTTCTGGCAGCTGCCGTGATTGGAATGGGCTGCGGCGGAACCGCACGCGTGCCTGTGAACGAGACGATCGGTGCGAATCCGCGAATCACGGCGCCCGACAAGAGCATGCTGCCGGTGATGCAGGTTCCGGCGGCCAGGGGCTGGTCCGACACGGCGAAGCCACGGGCGGTCGAGCGTACGCAGGTCCAGGCATTCGCAAAGGGACTCGAGCACCCGCGCTGGCTCTACGTGCTGCCGAACGGCGACGTGCTCGTGGCCGAGTCGACGGCGCCTCCCAAGCCTCCCGGTGCCAAGGACAAAACGATGACGGGCATCCGCGGCTGGTTCGCGAAGAAGGAGTTCAAGAAGGCCGGTGCCGCGGTGCCGAGCGCAAATCGGATCACGCTGCTGCGCGACAAGGACGGCGACGGGGTGGCAGAAGAGCGATCGACGTTCCTCGACAGCCTGACGTCGCCCTTTGGCATGGTGCTCGTTGGCGACGAGCTCTACATCGCGAATGCTGACGCGATCGTGCACGTGCCGTACCGGACAGGAGAGCTGGCGATAGCCGGGAGGCCCACGAAACTCATCGATCTCCCGGCCGGGCTCAATCATCACTGGACGAAGAACGTGATCGCGAGCGCGGATGGCTCGAAGCTCTACGTCACCGTCGGATCGAACAGCAACGCCGGCGAGAACGGAATGGCCGTCGAGGAAGGCCGTGCGTCCATCTGGGAAGTTGATCGCGCGTCCGGCAGTCATCGCATCTTCGCGTCGGGCCTCCGGAATCCGAACGGCATGGTATGGGAGCCGACCACCGGCGCGCTCTGGACCGTCGTGAACGAGCGTGACGAGCTTGGCAGCGATCTCGTGCCGGACTACCTGACGTCAGTGAAGGACGGCGGGTTCTACGGCTGGCCGTACAGCTACTTCGGCAAACACATCGACAAGCGCGTGAAGCCGCAGCGCCCGGATTTCGTTGCCACTGCGATCATGCCTGATTACGCGCTCAGCTCGCACGTGGCGCCGCTCGGCCTCGCGCTGGCGGACAGCAGTGTGTCGATGCCGAGTTTCCGTTCGGGGATGTTCGTCGGCATGCACGGATCGTGGAATCGAAAACCGCTGAACGGCTACAAGGTGGTCTACGTGCCGTTCGTGAACGGCAAACCGTCGGGCCTGCCTGTTGACGTGCTCACGGGATTTCTGAGCCCGGGCGGCGACGCGTACGGCCGCCCGGTGGGCGTTGTCGTCGACAAGCACGGCGCGCTGCTCGTGGCGGACGATGTAGGCAACACGGTGTGGCGTGTTGGTGGAGCGGAGCGGCAGGTGGTCGGGCGGTAATGCGCTTTACGCTTTACGCTCAGCGCTAAGCGTCAAGCGTCAAGCGTCAAGCGTCAAGCGCCAAGCGCCAAGCGCCAAGCGTCACTTTGGCCACCCGTCCTGCGGCATCCGCGGCGTGATCTTGAGCGCGTTCTTGAAGTAGACCTTTTTCAGAACGTCATCGGGTAATCCGATGCCGTAGAGTTTCCAGAACGCGTGGTAGTCGCGGTAGTAATCGAAATAGTCGTCGTTCGTTTCGAACACGCGCCAGTAGTACGGATACTCCTCGGGCTGGAACGAGTCTTTTCCGAAGAGAATGCGGTCCTGGAATTTGACGAAAAAATCGTGCGCGCCGCGCGGCTGGCGGCCGATGTCGTAGAGCACAGCACCGACTTCCGTGTACACGTTCGGTAACTCGGTGAGCAGTTTGTCCAGCGTGCCGAGCTCGTTGGCCTGCCAGCCGAGGTGCGCCATGACGAACGTCGTCTTCGGATGTTTCCGGAACAGGTTGTCGCGTTCCGCCGCGAGCGTTTCAAAGCTCGGATAACCGTCGCGATACCAGCGCCGATCCTGGAACAACGCGAGCTCGAGCCAGCGCTCGTTCGTGTAGTCGGGCTGATGGAAGAATTCCTGCGGGTCCGCCGTGTGGATGAACACCGGCAGATGCAGCCGTGCGCACGCATCCCAGATCGGATCCAGCTCGGGGTCGTCGATGTGCAGGCGCGTGCCGTCGGGCTTCTTGATCGACAATCCGAGTGACTTGGAGATCTCGCCGACGCCGACAGCGCCGGCTTTCACGTCTGCTTCGAGCTGCGCGATGGCTTTCTCGGCCCAGCCCGGTCCGACATTCTGGAAACTGATGCCCGCGAGCATGCGCACGCGGTCCTTGAGCGGCGACTTGCTCACGGAATCGACGGACGTCGCGAGGCGGGCTCCCGTCAGATTGTCCGCCGCCAGCATGGCGCCGATGTTCAGCTGATCGAAAGCGGCCTTGAGGCTGTCGAGCCCTTTGGTCGAGGTGAGCAGCCCGCCGGGATGTCCGTGAAAATCGATCACGGGGTACTTCGCCTTCGGCACCATGTGCACCGGCGCTTTCAGCGTGGACTTCGGGCGATAGTCGACGATGCTGGGCGGCGTCTGTTCCGGTGCCTGGCACAGGCGCGGGCGGATTTCGGTCATGCCGGCGGGACACGGCTCGCCGTCCTTGACCGTTGTTCCCCCGCGGCCCAAGCCGCGCTGGGCCTGAGCGGTCGTCGCAAGGAAAAGTGCGAGAAAAAGTCGTGAGTGCATAGCGCCGAATATACGGGTTCGCGACGCGTGGGGTTGGCGGTTTAACACGGATGCATAGGCCTATCCACGTGGCCCCTCCAGCCCTCCAGCCCTCCAGCCCTCTGGCCCCATCTGGAACCCCGGTCCGCCTTCCGGTGTCGATTTAGGACAGCGTCAGGCCGTTCGTGCCTGACGGCGCTCGTGCGGAAGCTCGTCGCGAGCGCGCATATCGAGCGCGGGCTCGCCGTCGTTGAAACGCGGCCGCAATGCGAATTGCGCGCACGCAGGATCACGGGCGCGTGCCGGAGTTGGTGTCCGGCAAGATGAAGCCAGGAACCCGTGGGACACCACACTTCTTGGAGGATTCAGTGATGAAACGATCAATCGTCGTCCTTGCCATTGCGTCGCTCATTGCGTTGCCGCTTGCGGCGAATGCGCAGGGAATCTCCGTCAAGGGCGGCCTGTCCTACGGATCGATTCCGAACAACAATGGTGCGCTGCCGGGCACACTGTCACGGCATGATGGCTTTGCCGTCGGCGTCGGTCTTTCCACCGGTGGCGTTATCGGCATCGGCGTCGAGGGCCTGTACGCGCAGCGCGGGTTCGAAAGCTCGGTCGCGGGTGAATCGCAGAAACTCGACTACGTCGACGTCCCCGCATATCTGCGCGTGAAAATTCCGATTCCAGCGATCGCGCCGTTCGCGTACGCGGGACCGCAGGTCTCGTTCGAGGTGAAGTGCGACGCCGACGGCGGCACGTGCCCGTCGGGGCGCAAGAAGACCACCTACGCCGGCACAATCGGCGCGGGCCTCAAACTGCTCGGCGCGGTGACGATCGAAGGCCGGTATGTGTACGGACTGACCGATCTCCATCTCAGCACGGTGAGCGACTCGGACAACTACAAGACGCGCTCATTCATGCTGCTCGCCGGAATCGGCTTCTAAGCCACGGAGGATAATCCCATGCTGATGACACTCGCAGTCATTCTGCTTCTTCTCTGGGCGCTCGGACTGGTCACCTCGTTCACCATGGGCGGATTCATTCACATTCTGCTCGTGACCGCTCTCATCGTCGTGCTGGTGCGCCTCATACAGGGGCGCCGGCCGGTCTTGTAGTACGTACGCCGTACCCAAGATCGCCGCGTCATGCGGCCAGCTCGCGCAGGACCGCCGCCAGCAACGGTTTGGTGTTTCAAACCGAGACGTTGCTGGCGGTTTGCCTGAGTGGGTGAACGACCGGGCCACTCCCCAACGGAGACCACTGCATGCTGTTCTTCAAGAAGCTGCTCGACTATCTGACACTGGGATCGAACCGCCCCATACGCCGGCTGATCGCCTACTACGCGATTCTCGGCGGCGTGATTTTCGTTCTCACGCACTTCTTCCCGGTTATGGACCGGCTGTTCTCCGGCGAGCGTCTGGATCAGCTGGCGAAGACACCGCAGCTCCTGCAGGACGGCCTGACTGGCGCGGGTAACGCGGCCACGCTCGACGCGCCGGCACGGCTCGACCTGGCGCTCACCACGGCGCTCGTCTTTCTCGGTGCCGTCGTGCTGATGCTGCCCGTCTCGTGGGTGTACATGTCCGCGAAAAAGGAGAAAGCCCACGACCAGTCGATCGTGCAGGCGCTCATCGTGCTGCCGATCGTCGTCGCGGGCGTGGTCCTCATCGTGCGCAACAGCCTGGCGCTGGCGTTCAGCCTCGCGGGCATCGTCGCCGCGGTGCGCTTCCGCACGAATCTCGGTGACGCGCGCGACGTCGTGTTCATCTTCCTCGGGATCGCCGTGGGTTTCGCGGCCGGCGTGCAAATGCTCAGCGTCGCGATCCTGCTCTCCATGGTCTACAACTTCGTCGTGCTGTTCATCTGGCGGTACGACTTCGGGCGTAACGTGCTCGAGCCCAATCAGGCGACGCAGTGGGTGGCTCCGCTGAATGCCATGGCAAAATCCGGTGCCGCCGCACCCGTGGCCGACCGCGATCTCGTGCTCGCGCTGACACCGAAGAAGGTGCAGATGCTCTCGGAGCGCTTCAATCGCGTGAAGGCCATCCTCGGCTCGAACGGCAAGAAGCCGCGTTACAACGCCGTGCTCGCCGTGCGGACGACGTCGGTGAGCGACGCGCAGAAGCACGTCGAGAGCGTGCTCGAGAGTGACACCAAGCGGTGGCGTCTCGATGAGATTGTCACGAACGAGGGGAAACCGTCGGAGATCTACTACCTCGTGCGCACGCGGCGGGAAATGGCGTCGGATGATCTCGTGACGCGCATCCGCAACGGCGCCGCGGGGCTGATCGAATCCATTGACGTCGAAATCGGTACGGCGCTTCACACCGAACACGTGGAGGAGCGTGCGGAACGAAAGGAGGCGATGCGCGGATGATCCCCCGGTTGCTGGTGGGCCTCGCGCTGAGCGCGCTGTTTGCGTCAGCGTGCGGGCCGGCGGAAGGACATGCGGCGATGGCGGGGCGCGCGGTTCGCGACACGCTGACCACACGCCGCGAGCGACTTGATTCGGCGCTCGCGCGGCACGATTCCGGCCGCGAGGACAAGGAGCTCGCGCGCTGGATCATGCCCGATGCGCTGTACGAAATCTCCGGCATCACCCTCGTAGGCCCGGGCCGCCTCTTCGCGCACGAAGATCAGACCGCCACAGTCTACGAAATCGATTACCGGCGCGGCGTCGTGCTCAAGCGATTCAGTCTGGGAGAGAATCGTGTGAAGGGCGACTTCGAGGGCATCGCCGCGGCGGGGGACAGGATCTTCCTGTTCACAAGCACCGGCGTGCTGTTCGAGTTCCGGGAAGGAAAGGATCACGCGCGTGTTCCCTTCACGATCCGCGACACGAAGCTCGGCGCCGAGTGCGAGTTTGAGGGCGTCACCTTCGACCCGAAAACGGACGCGCTGATCCTGGCGTGCAAGGTCGCGCACATGCAGGACGCCGGCGGCAACGTGGTGCTGTACCGCTGGCCGATGAGCGCGCTGGACAATGGGCGAACCACGCGTGTGCTCGTACCGATCGAGCACGTGGAGATGAACGCCAACATCAAGGCGCTTCATCCGTCCGACATCACGATCGATCCGTTCACCGGCGATTACGTCCTCGTGGCGTCGAAAGAGCACGCGATCATCGGCATTTCGCCAGAGGGGAAAATGCTGTACG
>DASRAP010000049.1:0-35968 GCA_035638155.1 Gemmatimonadaceae bacterium
TCGTACTGCCGCCGGCGAGGAAAAGCCGGCTGCGTTCGGCGCATCGTTCTCCGCCGATCATCTCACGCTGGATTACGCATACCAGACATTCGACGCGGGCAAAGCCGCGCACAGGATTACGGTCCGATGGCGTTGAATAACCGACGGGCGATCACGCTGGCGAGCATCGCGCTCCTCGCCGCCTGCTCGCAATCGCTCAAGCTGATGAAGGACGACTCTGCCGTTGTGCTGGGTCGTCAAACGATCACCGCGCCCAATCCCGGCCAGCCGGGCACGTTCCGCGTGCGGCACATGTATTACGGGCCCGGCAAGGACAAGCGGCGCATCGAGTATCGCGACTCGATCACGCTCACGACGAAGCCGGTCGACGTATCACCGTTTGCGAGCGTGCCGCCGGCGCAGACCAAAGCGCGCAAGAGTTTCTGGGGATTCGACATGAAGGCCGTGCCGCTCAACGGCCGCGTGTGGTATCCGCAGGGCGACGGTCCGTTCCCGCTCGCACTCGTCGTACACGGCAATCACGATCCGGAAAAGTTTTCCGATCCCGGCTACGCGTACCTGGGTGAGCTGCTCGCGTCGCGCGGGTTCATCATGGTGTCGGTCGACGAGAATTTCATCAACGGCCTGAGCGGCGAGAACGACGGACGCGCGTGGCTGCTTCTCAAGCATCTCGAGGCGTGGCGCAAATGGAACGACTCCGTGGGGAGCCCGTTCTACCACAAGGTCGACATGCAGAACATCGCGCTCATGGGTCATTCGCGCGGTGGTGAAGCCGCGGCGACGGCAGCCGCGTTCAACCGGCTCCGGTACTATCCCGACGATTCCAAGCAGCGTTTCAACTTCAACTTCTCGATCAAGTCGGTGGTCGCGATTGCGCCCGCCGACGGCCAGTACAAGCCCGCGGGTCAGTTCACGCCGCTCGAAAACGTGAACTACCTGATCATTCACGGCTCGCACGACGGCGACGTGTCGACAGCGGTGGGACTGCGCCAGTACGAGCGCGTGCGCTTCACCGACGGCAAGCCGTGGTTCAAGTCGATGATCTTCATGTACCGCGCGAACCACGGGCAGTGGAACACGACGTGGGGCAACAAGGACAACGGGCCGCGCAGCGGGCGCACGCTCGACCTTCGCGGCCTGATCGATCCCGAACAGCAGCGCCAGTTTGCCAAAGTGGTGATCTCGGGCTTCCTCGAAGCGACGCTGCACGACAAGCGCGAATATGTGGCGATGTTCCGCGATCACCGTACGGCCGGACACTGGCTGCCGAAAACGATGTATACGACGCGCTTCCAGGAGAGCGGCTATCACGCGCTCGCCGAGTACGACGAGGACGTCGATCTCACTACGGGTAGCGGGCGCGGCGTGACGATCGCCGGCGACAGCCTCGGCCAATGGCGGGAAAACGTCCTGCCATTCCGCGGCCGCGGCAACGACAACCAGAACCACGGCGGTGTGTGGCTCGGCTGGAACAGCCGCGTGGCGGGCCCCGACACGACCAAGCTCGGCAAGCCCGCGTCGTACGCGCTCACGATCCCCGACTCCCTTCGTTCGGCATGGCACGTCGGCGCGAACAGCGCGGTGTATTTCTCGCTCGCCGTGACGAACACGAAGCCCGGCCCGCGCTCCGCCCCGCGCGACACGACGAAGAAGGACACGACGAAAACCACGGGAAAGAAAAAACCGGAACAACCCAAGGCGCCGAAAACGCCGCCGCCCCCAAAGGAAAAACCCGATTCCACGCCGATCGATCTCACGGTCGAGCTCGTCGACGCCGCCGGGCACACGGCGCGCGTTCCGCTCAGCCGCTTCGGCGTGCCGCGGCGCCCCCTCGAAGTGCGTGTCTACCGCCGCGACGGACGCGACACGCAGCGATTTGCGAGTCTCTCGGAGATGATCCCGCAGACGTACGTCATGCCGCTCTCGGAATTCACCGCGGCCGCGGCGGATTTCAATCCTGCGGCGCTGCGAACCATTCGGCTCGTCTTCGATCGCACCAAGGCCGGGACCGTCGTCATAGAAGACATCGGCGTGTCGACGCCGCTCGACCCCGCGTTTCTTTCGGCGATGGTGCCGGCCCGGTCACCGTAGCATGAGCGCGGGGTATTCGGGCACGCCGCTCGCAAAAAAGCTGGGCATTCCCGCCGGCGCGTTTGCCACCGTGCGCGCGCCGGCGCATTACGACGCCTTGGTGGCGCCGCTTCCTGACGGAGCGAAGCGTTCAGCTCGACCGGGGAAATCGCCCCGGTTCGTTCACGTGTTCGCGACGGCGCGAAAGGATCTCGCGGCGGACCTGAAAAAGCTCCGTCCGATTCTGGAACAGGACGGCGTGGTGTGGGTGTCGTGGCCGAAGAAGTCCGCGAAGATGGACACCGACATTACCGAGGACACGGTGCGTTCAGTCGCGCTTCCCCTCGGATTCGTGGACGTGAAGGTGTGCGCCGTCGACGATACCTGGTCCGGTCTCAAGCTGGTCATCCGGCGCGAGCTGAGGAAGTAGGTCTTTTCCGTCGGACGCCAGGCGTACCGTGCGCGTGGGATAGGCGAACGTGCAGCCCGCCGCCGCGACGATGTCCATGAACTTGAGGTAGATCTCTTCCCGTGCCGCGCGGAAGATGGTGAAGTCCGTGGTCGCGATCCACGCAATCACGTCGATGTCGAGCGACGACTCGCCGAATCCCTTGAACCGCACGATGATCTTGTTGGGCCACACGAGCGGGTGGTCGGTCAGCGTGCGCTCGATGTCGTCGCGCACCCGGCGGACCTGCGCCGAGCTTGCCTGGTACGTGAGGCCGATCCGCGTGCGAAGGAGAATGCGGTCGCGCACGCCGTGATTCTCCATGGGCATTTCGGCGAGCCGCCCGTTCGGAAAGACGACGACGGTCCGCGCGAGCGTGCGGACGCGCGTGGAGCGAAGCCCGATCGCTTCGACTTCGCCTTCCACGTCACCGATCTTGACCCAGTCTCCGATCCGAATGGGCCGGTCGAGGCCGATGGCGAGTGAACCGAACGGATGTTCGAGGGTCTTCTGCGCGGCGAACGCGATCGCAATACCGCCGATCCCGACGCCCGTGATGAGCGCGGCAACGCTGTAACCGAACTGCGAGACGACCGCGATGGCGCCCATCGCAAGGACGAAAATCCGCGTGACGCGCCCGATGAGCGGTGCAAACGACTTGAGCTCGGGACGCTGGCCGGCGAAGCCGGTCGCCGGAAGCTCTTCCTCGAGCACGTACGTGAGCCGCACGAACAGCCACGTGGCGATCGCGGCGCTCGTCGCGCGTACGATGACGCTGACCATCTGCTCGGCGAACACCGAAAGACCCGCCAGATTCACGAGCGCGCGATAGGCGAGCAGCGACCAGAGCGCGAGCAACGGGCCACTCGCGCGGTCGAGTATCCGGTCGTCGAGCGTGGTTTGCGTTTTTCGCGCTGCGCGCCGGGCAATCGCGATGGTCACGCGGCCGAACACCCATCCCACGATCAGCGCCACGACCACGAGCAGCGCGAGCGTCACCCACTGCCAGCGGTCGATGCCGAACGGCCCCGGCTGCTGCAGCACGAGCGGCATTCGGTCACGGAGCCAGTGATCAGCGAGGGCGCCGTACCATCCGTCGATGCGTTCGACCGTGCGCGTCGAGAACACCCAGGCGGGGTCGGCGCCGGGCGCGTTGAGCTGCAACTGCACCGGCTGCGGGAATCCCGTCCGCGTGCGCACAACGCCGATCTGTTCGAGATCGCGCGACAACCCGTCCGTGGTGTCGCCCATGGCGAGCGGTGACAGCAGCTCGAGATCGATCGCGAGATTCTGGTCGAGCACGGCTTTGAGACGCCGCGCCAGATCCGGCGCGCGATCGTCCGCGCGCAGATACCGCGCGGCGGCGTCGAAGCGACCGTGACGTGTCAGATCGAGAAACTCCGCGACAGCAGCCCGCGGCGACCGCGGATTCACGCGCGCGGTGTCCTGCACGGCCGCCGCCTGCTTCTGCGGAACCGCCTTGGACGGAACCTGCGGGGTCGCGGCCAGGAGCGCCGCGACGAGTCTCAGAGCGTACAGCATGGCCACGCGATCAGTTCGATATCCGGGTCGTCAATCCATCTTGCCGCATTTCTCGTCGGCAGCCGGTGCGCCGAAGCGTGCGCGCACCACGCGCGGCGGACCGGACACCTGCAGCTCGAGAATGAAAATCTGGTCGTAATCGCCGTCGCAGAGGTCGGGCATGGCCGGCGCACCAAGCGCCGCGGCGATCGCGGTGACGGTGTTGCTGTGGCCAACAACGAGCACGGCCTTCCCGGGATAGCGGCGCACTTGCGCAGCCACCGCCTGCGCGTGCGCCGGAACGTCGGCGCCGACGGCGACGGAATCGACGCGCACGCCGAATTTGTCCGCAACGGGTTTCGCCGTACCGACGGTACGCGCGAATGGCGTGCTGATCACGGCTCCAATGCCGGAGTTTGCGAGAAGATCGACCAGGGCATGCACGCGCGCCTCTCCCGCGGGCGACAGCACGGGATCGTTCGCCGGCGCCGCCGCCTTCTCGGCGTGGCGAACAATGAACACGAGCGAAGGCGCCTGCGCCGCGGCCTGCCCGGCAAGACCGGCCAGCGCGACCGCCGCCACTGCGGCGAACGCGCGCGCAAACCGTTGCACGCTATGCCCCGTCGGGCCGAAGCGCGTGGTACGCCGCCGCTGCCTGCTTCAGGCCGAGCAGCGCCGACCGCTCCAACTCGTACTCCATGGTGAGCTCCTCGAGCTTCTTGCGATTCTTGCCCGCAAGCTTCGAAACGGCGTCGCTGCGCGAGTTCCGTCTGTTGTACTCGCGCGCCGCGAGCCACATGGTGTTCGCCGCGTGCCACCACGCTTCGGTCTTCGCCTCGGGCGCGGCGTCGGCCGCTGCCTCGTATGCCGCGCACATCGCGCTCAAATGCTCGTCGGCGAGCGCAGTGAGCTGTGCCACGTGCTTGAGCTCTTCGTCGGAGCATACGAGCTCCAGACTCCGTCCCAGGCGCTCGTGCAATCGTGCGCTCTCGGCGGCAGCGCGGTGCAGCGCGTCTGCAGCTCCGCACGCATTCGCGGCTGGAAGCGGCTTCGGTTCAGCGAGCGCGGGATCGGCGGACTTTGTCATTGGCTTGAGGAAGCGAGAGGCGGAAGATGGCCAGACACCACGCGACGGGACAAGCGGTAGCGCACCGTTGCGCGAATCCTCAGTACCCCACAATCCGGCCGCTCATCTTGCGGGTTTCACGACGCCGCGACATTCACCGAATCCGATGCGGCGCGCTCCCTCGCGCTCACACCAGGCGCGCAGCGTGAGCTCGTCGCCGTCGGCGAGAAAACTCCGGCTCTCTCCGCCCGGCAGGATGACAGGTTCCTTTCCGCGCGAAGTGATTTCGAGCAAACAGCCTCGCGCGGCGCGCGTGGGACCGCTCACCGTGCCGCTCGCGAGCAGATCGCCAGGCCTGAGGTTGCAGCCGTTGCTGGTATGGTGAGCGACCATTTGCCCGATGGTCCAGTACATGTCGCGAAACGCGCCGCGCGAAAGGCGAACGGCGGGCTCCCCTTTCTGCGTCATGTGTGCCGTGCGAATCCACGCCTCGACGACAATGTCGAACGCGCCGCTTTCGCGGTCGGCGGGGCTGTCCAGATACGACAGCGGCTGCGGGTCACCGTCGGGTCGCGCGGCGCGTGGCACGCGGAACGGTGAAAGCGCGTCGATCGTGATGAGCCATGGCGAGAGCGTCGTCGCGAAATCCTTCGCGAGAAACGGGCCGAGTGGCTGGTACTCCCAGGCCTGCACGTCGCGCGCCGACCAGTCGTTTACCAGGCAAAGGCCGGCGAGGTGTTCCTCCGCATGCCCGAGCGGCACAGCCTCGCCGAGCGCATTCCCTGTGCCGATCACCGCGCCGATCTCGACCTCATAATCGAGCGATCGGGACGGACCGAACGCCGGTGGCACAGCCTGGTCCGGCCGGGTTTGACCGCTCGGGCGAACCACGTCTGTTCCGCTCACGACAATTGACGAGCTTCGTCCGTGGTATCCGATCGGGATCCACGTGTAGTTCGGCAGCAATGGATTGTCCGGACGAAAGAGCGCGCCGACGTTCGCCGCATGGTGCCGCGACGCATAGAAATCGGTGTAGTCGCCGATGGCGACCGGAAGCTGCATCTCGCATTCCGCCATCGGCATGAGCAGCGATTCCGCGCTGCGCCGTCCGCCCGCGGCGAGCAGATCAAAGAGCGTGAGTCTCAACGCGCCCATCGCGGCGCGCCCTTCTCCGATGAGGCTATTCAGCACCGGCGCGTGCAGCGCGCGGCGCGTCGGCGCAGCAAGATCGTTCAGATATCCGCTCTCGTCACACGCCGCGAGATCCAGCACGCGGTCGCCGATCGCGACACCAATCCGGTCCTTGCCACCCGGCGCCCGGAAGACGCCAAGGGGCAGATTCTGGAGCGGAAAATCCGTGGATGGATCGTTGGCGGATTCCACCCAACTTGCGGCCGCGGGATTGTGCGTGCGGTCGGTCATGACTCGCTCATGATGCGAGTGGGAGCGACGCGAGCTCATCGACCGGCTCGCGGAACGAGCACGACCCGAACGAGAGCGCGGCGCGCGAACGCAGCTGCGCGAGACGCGCGGTGAGCATCAGGTGTCCGCGCCACCGCACACCGTCCTCGCCGGCGACGATCGCACTCGGATCGGATTCGGTGAGCAGGGCGCACGCATCCTCGACGCTGCCGCCGTCGTGGAGAAGGGCGGCCGCGAGAAACACGTTGAGGTAGCCGTACATCGCGCCGCGCGGGCTGTCGGGTGCGTACGTCAGCCGATATTCGCCGCGGAGCGGGTGGTGCAGCCCGGCGGTCGCCTTGAACGCCACGCCGCCGCGCACGCACGTGGCGATGAAATTCGCAATCTCCTCCGCAGCCGGAAACGCGTTCGGTGCCGTGCCGCCCGTACGAATCTTCGCGGCAAGCCCGGCCGCGCCGACCGCTTCGATGAGATCCATGCCCGACACCGGGAGCTCGACGAACGCCGACACGCCCGGCGCGGCGGCGCAGGCTTTCGCGATATGCGCGACGTCTTCCCGTGTGCTCGCGCGCACTTCCACGACGTCGCACACGATGTTCCGGTGCGCCGCGTTGAACGCGGCAATGCTCGCCAGCGCCTCGGTCACACGCCCGGACGCGACAACTGCGGCGCGCCACGGATCGCGGGCGCGGCGCGTGGGCGCTTCGGCCTCCTGTGCGAATTCCCCGAGCCGCGCATCGGTGACGACGAAGCGGCCGAGCATCCACGCATCGCTGCCCTCGAGATACGCAGCGTAGTTCTGCACGGCGTCATGCATGGCCAGCGACGCCGGCGGGAAAAGGCCGGCGTAGTCTACGAGATGACCGACGAGCGCACGCAGCGATGCTTTCACTTCGTGCCCGAATCAGGCCCGCGCAGATGCACCGGCGCGGTCTTCGCGCGCAGTCGGATGTTCAGCGTTTCGACGAAGATCGAAAACGCCATGGCCACGTACGTGTAACCCTTGGGTACGTGGTAACCGAATCCGTCCACGAGCAGGTTCCCGCCGATCATGAGCAGGAACGCGAGCGCGAGCATCTTCACTGTGGGATGGCGCTCCACGAACGCGCCGATCGGGCCGGCCGCCGCCATCATCACCAACAGTGCCGCGACGTTCGCGATGATCATGACCATCACGTTCTGCACCATGCCGACCGCCGTGACCACGGAATCGATCGAAAACACGATATCGATCACCATGATCTGCAGGACCACGGCGACGAGCGACACTTTCAGCCTGGCGGAGGGTTCGTCCTCGGCGCCCTCGAGCTTGCCGTGGATCTCGTGCGTGGCCTTCCCGATCAGGAACAGCCCGCCCGCGATCATGATGAGATCGCGTCCCGAGATGTCGCGGCCCATCACGGAAAACAACGGTGCCGTGAGGCGCATAATCCACGCGATCGAGAGCAGGAACAGCACGCGCGTGACGAGCGCGAGCGACAGGCCCCACGTGCGCGCCTTCGGCTGATCCTCGCGCGGCAATTTCCCCGCGAGGATCGTGATGAAGATGATGTTGTCGATATTGAGAACGACCTCGAGGACGGCAAGCGTGAGCAAGCCGACGAGAGCGTTCGGGTCGTGAATCCAGGACATGACGTGTCAGGGAGTGGCGCGCACCGAACGGTAGCGCACAGACCAATGGAGCGTTTCGCCCGGCTCGATCCACCGCGCGGTTCGCCATGCACCGACGGCTTCGGCGAGGTCTCCGGGCGCACCCGCGGCGACGCCGGCGAGAATGACGCGGCGCGCGGCACGCGGTCGCCACCACCGCCGCGGCGCGTCCCCGGGCCGGTCGGCGTCATGATCGACAACCGCATGGGCGTGCGTCACATGAGGAGCGTCGCCCGCGATTTCGAGCGACACGTCGCCGAGCCGAAGCGTGAGCCTGCCGCGCGGCAGCTCCGTATAGCACTGCACCGAGCGCCGCGGCTCGAGTGTCGCGGGACGGCTGAGATCGGCGAGCTTGCCGCCGTCACGCAGCGCGGGCCACGCAAACTCGCTGCCCGCTTTCGCGAGACCTTCGCCCGTGGAGCGCGCCACACGCGAACGCGTCCCGCGCGGCACGTCGATCTGCACGTTCGAGCGCCACGGAAGGGCCACCTGCGTGCCCCACACGAACGGCAGCCGCGCCCGGTGCACGCTGGTGACCGTATACGTCGCGACCAGCGCGCCCTCGGCGTCGAGCGACACATCGCGGCGCCACGCCACGGGATACGGTGCGGCAGGCCACTGCGCGGAGATGACGCCAGCCGCGCCGTCAGCGCGCACCGAGACATCGGGTTCGATCGCGCGTAGCACGCCTCCGTCCTCGAACGGTGCGCGCGGAACACCCCCGACGAACGACGGCAGCGCGCACGCATTCAGCGTGGGCGCGTAGTCGAACCACGGGCCGGCGGCGCACCATTCGGTGTCGTCGGCAAAAAACGAGACGATCGGCGCGCCCGGCGCGATCGCAACGCGCACCGCGGCGGAACCGCGGCGAAGCTCGGCCGCCCCCGGCGGCGCCAGCGGAGCCCGCGCGGGCGCCGTCACGCGCTAGACGATGGACGCGGGGTCAAGGCCGCGCGTCGCGAGCACTCGCGCCACCGCTTCACCGATCTTGTTGTTGGGCGTGCTCGCACCCGCGGTCAGACCCACGCGCACCGGCCCATGCTTCGCAAGCCAGGTTGGCGTCTCGGTCTCCGTTTTCGCCCCGATGGCCTGGTGGCGAATGGTGCCGCGCTCGACGTCGATGCACGCGGCGTCATCGACGTGATACGTTCGCACGCGTTCCGCGCAGATCGCCGCGAGTGACATCGTGTTGCTCGAGTTGTAGCCCCCGATCACGAGCATCACGTCGAGCGGCTCGGCGAGCAGGGCGAGCACGGCGTCCTGCCGGTCCTGTGTGGCGCTGCAGATCGTGTCGAACGTGCGGAAATGCTCGGCGCGATGCTCCGCACCGTGCTGCCGCTCGACGGACATGCCCACCAGCTCGCCGATCGCGAGCGATTCCTTCGCCAGCATCGTGGTCTGGTTGGCGACGCCGATCCGCACGAGATCCGTGTCGGGATCAAATCCCGGATTGGCGCCGTGCGCGAACCGCGCGCGAAACGCGTCGCGGTCGCCGCGTCCCTCGATGTAATCGCACACGAGCTGCGCTTCCGCGAGATCGCGCACCACCAGATAACGGCCGCCGGGATGCTTCATCGCCTGCGAGGCCGTCGCGCGCGTTTCCTCGTGGTAGTACTTGCCGTGAATCAGCGCGGTGAACCCGTCACGCGCGTAGGACTCGACGCGCTTCCAGACGTTGAGCACCGACCCGCACGTCGTGTCGACCACGACACAGCCCACGGAGCGCATACGCTCGAAATCCGCGATGGTGACGCCGAACGCCGGCAGGATGACCACGTCGTCGCTCCGGATCCCGGTGACGTCGAACCCCGCCGGTCCGGACGCGAGCATCACGATGCCGAGCGCTTCGAGCTTCGCGTTGACGTGCGGATTGTGGATGATTTCGCCGGCGAGGAAAATGCGGCGGTCGGGAAACTTGTGACGCGTCTGGTAGGCGTACTCGACCGCGCGCTCCACACCGTAGCAGAATCCGAACTCCTTGGCGAGGCGGATCGTCACATCGCCAGCCACGAGCGTGTAGTCCCGCGCCCGGAGCAGGTCGACGAGATGCCCCGAATAGTCCCCTGTCAGGGCGCCCTCGACCTCGGCGCCCAGCCCGAAGCCCTTTCGGAAATACGTCGTGTCGGCCACTCAGGAAAATACACCGCGGGAGTGCACCGCCGCACCGATTTCTGCGGGTCTCGTGGCTCATTCCCCTTGCCTGTTCCCTGCCCTCCGTGAATGATTGCGCGGTACGCAGGTCTGCCCGCCCGCCTCCACTCAATGTCCTCAACAGAGCACTTCGACCTCGTCGTCATCGGCGCGGGACCCGCTGGAGAGAAGGGCGCCGCGCAGGCCGCGTATTTCGGCAAGAAGGTCTGCGTGATCGAGCGCGCGCCGAAACCCGGCGGCGCCGCCGTGAATACCGGCACGATTCCGTCGAAGACGCTGCGGGAAACCGCGCTCTACTTCTCCGGCCTCAAGCAGCGCGGACTGTACGGCGTCGACTATCACGTGAAAGGCGACATCACCGTCGCGGATTTCATGTTCCGCGAGCGGCTGGTCGTCGAAGCGCAGTGGTCGCTGATAAATCAGAATCTCGAGCGGCACCATGTGACCGTCGTTCAGGGCACCGCGCGGTTCGTGGACGCGAACACCGTCGAAGTCACGCGCTACAAGGAGCAGCCGCGCTGCATTCGGGGCGACGTCGTTCTCGTCGCGACCGGGTCGAGACCGCTCCGTCCGGCGAACGTCCCCTTCGACGACACGATCGTCGTCGATTCCGATTCGCTGCTCCGGCTCCAGAGCATTCCGCGCCGGATGATCGTGATCGGCGGCGGCGTGATCGGCTGCGAGTACGCGAGCATCTTCGCCGCGCTCGGTGTCAAGGTCACGATCGTGAATCAGCGCGAACGCATCCTCACCCAACTCGACGGCGAGGTCAGCGAAGTGCTCCGCGCCGAGCTCACACGCCGGCTTGGGATCACGGTGGTGCTGAACGTCGAGATCGCGAAGATCGAGGCAGACGAGAGCGTCGGGCGAGTGACGCTCGCCGACGGAACGCTGCTGCACGGCGAGTGCATCCTGTACTGCGCCGGCCGGGAGGGCTGCACGAGCGAGCTCGATCTCGCCATGGCGGGCGTGAAGACGAACAGCCGCGGATTCATTGCCGTCGATTCGACGTTCCGGACGGCGGTCCCCGGCGTGTACGCCGCGGGTGACGTGATCGGGTTCCCGGCGCTGGCATCGACCGCCATGGAGCAGGCGCGCGTCGCGATGTGCGCCGCGTTCGAGCTCAAGTACAAGGAGAAGGTCTCGTCGGTGCTGCCGTACGGCGTGTGGACGATCCCGGAAGTCGCGATGGTCGGTGAGACCGAGGAGAGCGCGCGGGCCAAGGGACAGCGTTACGAAATCGGCAAAGCCAACTTTGCGGCCAATCCGCGCGGGCTCATCGTGGGCGACGAAGGCTTTGTGAAGATCATTTTCGACGCGCACAGCCAGCGGCTTCTTGGCGCATCGATCGTGGGTGAAGGCGCGTGCGAGCTGATACACACGGCGGCGGCGGTGCTCTACTACGAGGGCACCATCGACTATTTCATCCAGTCGGTGTTCAATTACCCGGCACTGTCGGACGCGTACAAATACGCGGCGTACGACGGGCTTCAGCGCGTCGCGAAGCGGATCAGCCGACAGAGCGGACTCAAGGCCGTCACGCCCGCCTGAACTGCGAGTTTTTCCCCGCACAACATGCGGGTTTCCCTGACGCGGAGGCGTACCGCGGCGGGGTATTCTCGGTTCCGTGCTCAAGCGCATTCTCGTTCCGCTCGACGGCTCCGAGTTCGCCGAACACGCGCTTCCCCTCGCATTCGACATTGCGCGGCGGGCTGGCGCCGCGGTCCGGCTGATGCGGGTGCACATTCCCGCCGTCCCCATGGCTGCGGTCGGAGACCTGTCTGCTCCGGTCTTCGATCCGGCGTGGGACGAACACCTTCGCTCGGCGGCGAATGACTACCTCGACACGATTGCGACGCGAGGACGCCGCTGCGGAGTGATCGTGACGACCGAAGTCGCCGACCATCCGTCGGTCGGAGAGCAGATCGAAGCGAGCGCCGGCGCGTTTTCAGCCGACTTGATCGTCATGACCACCCACGGAACCAGCGGCCATTCGCTCGCGTGGTTCGGCAGCGTGGCGGACGCGGTGCTGCGGCACAGCCTTCGGCCGACGCTGATCGTGCCCGAGCAGGCGACCAATCGGTTCACCATTCGCCGCATCCTCGTGTGCACCGACGGATCGCGGGCGGCTGAACGCACGGCCGACGCGGCCGCGGAGCTGGCGTCTGTGTACGGCGCCGACATATCGCTCGTCCAGGTCGTTCTTTCGTCGGCCGGCGGCGGGGATCCTCGTCTCGTGAGTCATCGCGGCTCACACACCGATGGTGTCGTCGAGGCAGCCCGGAGCGCCCTCGACGACACGGCGGGACGGCTTCGAGCTCACGGGCGCACGGTAACCACGATGACGCTCGTCAGCTCGCAGCCGGCACGCGCGCTTCTCGATCACATGAAGGAGACCGCGCCGGATATCGTCGCGCTCGGCACGCACGGGCGCGGGCTCTCGCGCCTGTTCATCGGCAGCGTCGCCGACAAGGTCATGCGCGGAGGCCGGACGCCAACTCTGGTGCAGCGACTGGCGACCTGAACGGCGAACGGATGGAACGCGGTGCGTTTCACGCTTCCCTTTCCGTTTCCCGTTCTCTTTTATCCGTGCATGCCCCGCCCGTGGATCTCGTTCATCAACACCGAAGCGCCCGCGGCGGGTGACGACGCGCTCGCGTCGTTCGACGCGTACGTCGCATGGCTCGAGCTGGCGGAAATGCTCGACGCGGAACGGGGCGTGTCGCTCCGGAGGCGCGCCGTGCTGCAGCCCGCGGGTGCCACGGCGGCGCTGCTCGACGCGCGGCGCATGCGCGCGGCCCTCCGCGCGCTCGCGGAACGTGGCGCGGCGACGGACAAATCGCGGTCGCTCGCGCTCGCGGAGATCAATCGTGTGCTCGGACGCAGCGCGGGCATGCGCAGAATCGAGCAGCTGGACGACGGACGATTCGTCCGGAGCTTCGTCGCGGCGGGCGACGCGTTCGCCGGACTGCTGATCCCGCTCGTCGAATCGGCCACGGATTCTCTCGTGCGCGGCGAGTTGGGCCGCGTGCGCTGGTGCGCCAACCCGCGTTGCCACCGCGTCTTCTTCGACGCATCGCGAAACGGCCGCCGCCGCTGGTGCGACATGAAAACGTGCGGCAACCGCGCGAAAGCCGCGCGCCACAGACGCAGGGAAAAGAGAAGTTGAAGTTCTCTATTCCGAGGCGGACTCAGCAGGCTCTGGTGTGTGACGCGAGCGGGCGAGGCTCTTCGCGCGACAACGGCGAAGAGCCTCGACCGTGAGCGATCGGCGAAGAGCTAGCGGCGGCGGCGCTTGCCCCAGGGGGGCTTGGAACGGCGCGGGCCCCGATGGCCGCGCTCATCGCGTGCCGGCGGACGGTGCGGCGCGGTATCCAGTTGCCGGCGAAGCTCGGCCAGAGTGTTCGCACGCACGGCCGCCTGCGGACCGCGATACACCACGAACCGCACGGGACGGTCGAGCGAAGGCACGTCTTCGTCGCGGAGAACGCGTGCCTGCTTCTCGTGCAGCCGAAGTCGCACCACCCCTACCGGCTGCCCGTTTTCGGTTTCGACGTCGTATTCGAGCGGCACGGTCCGTCCGCCCACGTCGGCGGCGCCCGGCAAGGCCAGCCATTTTGCGCGTTCGGCGCGTGGCAACACCGCCTCGAAATCCACGTGCACCGGTGAGCGCCTGAACGCGTTCACGTCGTCCACGCCTGCGAGCGCGCGCTCGTACAACGCCACCAGTTCGTCGTGACCGAGCCGCGGCGTCGTTCCGGCCGACCGGCGCCACACCTCGCGGATTTCATCGATCTCGTGCCGCTGGCGGCGCACGGCCGGATGAAGAGCCTGGCCGCGCGCCAGCGCTTCGGCGAGCGCATGCCGCGCGGGCACCGCGTCGTCACCGCTCCACTCGCGCACCGGCTCCTCCTCGCGGTCGAGCTCGAAACCGAAATACGTAACACGCTTCCGGCGGGCGAGCGGTGCGTGTGATTTCTCAGGCATGAACACCAGCTCGGCAGGATGCTCGACCGCGTATTTGCGAATCAGGTCGCGCGATATCTGCGTCCCCTCGATCGAGGCACGCGGCGTGCCGAACCGGTCGGCGAAATAACGCAGCGGCCCCGCTATCGCTCCCCAACTCCCGCACACGCTCGTCCGCGACACGCGCGCCTCTTCACCGGTCGCGGTCTCTTCGTCTATCACGAGCGCGAACGGCTGCAGACGCGCAAGCAGCTCCTGGAATCGCCGCAACGTGTCATCGCGCGCCGGTGGCAGCTCCGACGGAAGAGGGAGCCGAAGCGCGCGATAGATGCTCGCCATTGCAAGCGCGGCGTCCTCGACCGACTTCACGAGCACGCCGCGCCGCTCGGCCCACTCCGCAACGTCTGGATGAAAGAGATGACGCGGCAGGCCGTATACCTCGCCCACGTATCCCGACTTCCGGTACGCCTCGGCGTACACGTTGTACGACGTGAGGTGGTCGCTCCCCGCCACGACGAGTCCGTCGAGATTCCGGTCCTCGCGCGTCATGCGGTGCAGCGATTCGATGCCGCTCATGATCGAGAGCGCCGGAAGCAGGTCTTCGTCGGCCTGCACGAGCAGCTCCGCCCACGGCCGGTCGCACGGCATGGCCTCGACTGCGCGCCCGTACTGCGTGAGCACGCCGTTTTCGACGACACCGCGCGACTCGAGCAGTGAAAGCGCGGCACGGTATGCGGTGCGGTCGAGCGGCACCGGCAAGTCGAGCTCGTCCGCACGCACGCCGAGCGCGGCGCACGTGAGCGCAACGCGCTCGGAGTCGCCCGCGAGCTGAAATTCCGGAGAAACGGGACGCAACGCGCTGAACTCCAGCGCGCGGTCGCTGAGAATGAACACACGGCCGTCCGCGACGCGTCCGTGTACGCGACCGGCCATTTGCAGGATCTCGTTGGGCCCGAGGTGGAGCTTTGTGAGCACGTTTCGGCCGCGCTCGATCACGTTCGTGAAGCGCGTATCATCGATCACGACCGTATCAAGTCCCTGCACGTTGAGCGCGCTCTGTCCGGCGGCGGTCATGGTGAGGAGAAACGGCCGCCGAATGCTTCCTTCCAGGAACGGCCGAATGACGCGGATCGGCTCTCCGCCGTGGTAGTGCGCCACGGCCAGCCGCGGATAGCGTGCGGAGACGTCCGCGGCGACCTGTTCTACCATCGCGCGCGTCGGAAGAAACACGCCGACGCCGCGCTTCTCCTTGATCACGCGCTGCATGAACCGGTCGTCGAGGAACGCGAGCGGATCGCGCGGGATGACTTTCACATGCGCCGCCTTCGCCGGATCGAACGCGGTGCTCTGCACCACCTCGGACGCGCGGAGGTAGCGCGCGTAGAACGACGGATCCACCGTTGCCGACAGCCAGATGAAGCGGCACCCGACGCGCTTGCCGAGGGCGAGACACAGCTCCAGTTCCGCCGACGTCTGGTGCACTTCGTCCACGACGAGCGTGTCGCGCGCGAGAATGTCGCCGTCCTGGAACCACCGCCGCGCGATGCCGGTCGTAATGATGACCACGTTCCACGTCGGCGTCTCGGGCGTCGCCTCGCGCTCGCGGTTAATGACGCCCACGCGCAGATCGTCGGTCTCGAGCAACACCTGCGCGATGGGGCGGATCGACAGCGTCTTTCCCGTGCCCGTTCCGGCGACGATACCGAACGCTTTCCGCGCGGTCGCGAGCGCGGTCAGCTCATCGGCGTGTTCGCGCCACAGCACCGTTTCAATGTCGAGCGTGAAGCCGAGCTCGATCGTTTCGCACGCCGCGCGTGTCGGCGCAATGACGATGATTCGCCCGGACGCCGGTTCGGCGGCGACAAACGCGTCGTGGTCGCGCGGAAGATACGGATCGCGAACGTCACGAACGGGGGTCACGCGCGAAACCTAATCGCCGTGCTCGGCCTTCCCGGCTCTCCCGACTACGACTTCTTGCCTGTGGTGTCGCGCTTGGTGCGTGGCGGTGCCTTGGGCGGCGCTTTCGATGTCGTGTCTCGCGAACGCGAGCTCGCCGGGGTCACCGGCGGTGGCGTTTGCGGCTTGGCCGTGGCCGGCGCCGGACCGCGCGACGGTGCGGGTTCACCAAAAATCACGCGTCCATTCGCCGGCTTGTTCTTGAGCGCGAGCGCGCACGACGTGGGTGCGGGCTGCTTGTCCGCCGGAACTCCATCAACCCAGATGCGGCACATACCGGGCGGCGGCTTCGTGCCATCGCCGTCCTGTTTTGCGGCGCCTTGAGCCGCAAGCACGGCCGGTGCGACGCACGCAAGGGCGAGCGCGCAGCGAACGAGGCCGAGAGTTGTTGCGGTGAGTGTGGGCATCCGCCGGGAGACGATCGGCGCCCACGGGCTGAAACAGGCCTTGGGGCGCGGAAGCTTGAAGGTACCACGAAGGTACCACTCCCTACCCCGGGCGCGAGTCCGGGTTCAGTTCTGCCCTTTGCGGACTATCACGACACGCCCAAGTCCCACGCGCTTCACGACTTCGGCGAACCGCGGGTCTTCACGGATCGGATCCCAGAAATGGAGGAGGAACGACTCCGACGTGAACGCCGGATCGTGCTCGTCAGCGGCGCGCTTGAGCCACGTGAGCGCGCTGTCCTTCGCTCCGAGCGCGAGGTGCACCTTGGCGATGGCTGACGCTGCGCGCGGCGCATCCGGTTTCTTCTCGAGCTGAGCCAGTAACTCTTGCGCACGATCCCGGTCTCCCGCCGCGGCGTACGCCGCGCCGAGCGCGCCAAGCGTAACTGGGGCGCCGGGGTCCGTGACGCGAAGTTGCTCGAGCACCTTCACGGCGTCACGCGGCTTGCCGGCGTCGAGGAGCAACGTTCCGTAAATCAGCTTTGGTCCGCCGAGCGTCGGATCGAAATCGGTCGCGCGTTTGGCGAGCACGAGTGCAGAGTCGGTTGCACCGGCAGCCTGGCGCGCCATGGCCTGCACCGAGCCGATGATCGGCGACGCCGGATCAAGCTTCGTGGCTTTGACGAGCGCGTCGACCGCGCCCTTTGCGTCGCCGTTCATGAGCTTGAGCTCACCGAGCCACTGTTGCGCGAGCGGATTGTTGGGCTCGATCTGGACAGCTTTCTGCAGGTCGCCCGACGCCTGCTCGAAATCCCACGCCGACGCATGCAGGACGCCGCGCGCCGCGAAACCCTCGGCGGATTTCGGATCGAGGCGGAGCGCTGCGTTGGCCGCGGCGAGTCCTTGTTCTCGCGCGGCACGCGGATCGGCCGCACCGTACAGCGGGAGTACCGCGTATACCTGCGCGACGCCGGCCTGCGCGCGCGCAAACGAGCTGTCGATGTGCGTGGCGGTCTGGAATTCCTTGAGCGCGGCTTGCAACGATGCGCCGTCGCGCTTCTGGAAGAGCGCGCGCCCACGCAGGTAATGATCGTACGCCGCCGAGTCTTTCGTGCCTGGCGTGGAGGGAAGCGCGGCCGTGGTCGATTGGGTCGAGGCAGTCGCGCCGAGCTCGCTGCTGAGCGCCGTCGCAACGGAGCGCGCGACGTAGTCCTGCACCGCAAAGAGATCGGTCGTCTGCCGGTCGTACACGTCCGACCACGCGGTAAAACCATCGGCCGCGTTCACGAGCCGCGTCGCGATACGAATGCGATTTCCCTGCCGCTGCACCGTGCCTTCGAGCAGGTACGCGACGTTGAGCTCCTTGCCCATTTCCTCCGGCGCGACGCCGCGTTCCTGAGCCGCCTTCGCCGCGGTGCTCGACGCCACGCGGAAACTCGCGATGTGCGAGAGCGCGTTCGTGAGCTCATCGGTGATGCCGTTCGCGAGATACGCATCGGAGGAATCGGCGCTCAGGCTGATGAGCGGGAGCACCGCGATCGATCGTGCGTCAGCGGCGCTGGCGGGGCCCGTCGCGGCCGGCGGCGTCGCGATACCGCGCAGAGAGCCGCGGCCAATCGCGACGGCCGCGGCGACCACCGCGGTCGCCGCGAACAATCCAAGCGCGAGGCGCAGCGCCGGCGGCCGCCGCACCGGAACGGGCAACGTGGGAGACGACGCAAACGCGCCGCTCACCATCGCCGGATCTTCGAGGGCAATGGCGATCTCCGCCGCGGACTGCGGCCGCCGCGCCGGATCCTTCTCCAGACAGCGCATCACGAGCTCGGCGAGCGCGCGCGGAATGTCCGCGCGCATGGCGGCAATGTGGCGCGGCTGTTCCGAGATGTGCGCCGCGAGCAGCTGCGCCGGGGCGCGCCCCGCGAACGGCGGCTCGCCCGCGAGCATCTCGTACGCCATGACGCCGAACGCGTAGAGGTCCGCGCGGTGATCCGTGTTCGGGTCGCCCGCGGCCTGCTCCGGCGCCATGTACGCGGGCGTGCCAAGCGACGTGCCCGCGGTGGTGATGTTGGTGCCCTCGCGGTCGCGCCGCACGCGGGCCGAGCTCAGCGCTTTCGCGACACCGAAGTCCGCGACAACCGCGGCGCCCGACGTCATCAGCACGTTGTCCGGCTTGATGTCGCGATGCACGATGCCGCGCTCGTGCGCGTACGCGAGCGCGCGCGCGACGTCGCGGAGCACGCTCACGACCTGCGCAACGGACAGCGCGCCATGCCGCTGCATGCGCGTCCGCAGCGACTCGCCGTCGACGAACGGCATCGTGAAGTAGGGGAGGCCCTTGACCTCTCCCGCCGTCAGGATGCCGACGATGTTCGGGTGCTGCAGCGACGCCGAGACGAGGATCTCGCGATGGAACCGCTCGTGCGACACCGTGGCCGCGAGATCGGGCGGGAGAATCTTGATGACGACGCGGCGGTCGAGCGCCGTATCGCGGGCGACGTAGGTGCGCGACATGCCGCCGCCACCGAGCTCGCGCTCGAGGGCGTACTGGCCGCCCAACGCCTCCTGCAGATCGCTCGCCGAACCGAGGTCGTTCATCGCTCTATTGGACACTCACTACGCGCGTTTGGATTGCGCGTCAATCGCCGAAGCTGATTCCCGTTGACCGCGCGGTGCGAACGATGTCGTGGGCGGGATCAACGCGCTTCGGTTCCCGCAACGCTTCGGTGATCGGGATTGTCACAATATTCGGCGTCTGGAGCGCCACCATGTGTCCCCAGCAGCCGTCGGCGACGGCGCGAATGGCGGCGCCTCCGAATCGCGTGGCGAGCAAACGGTCGTATCCCGTAGGCATGCCGCCGCGCTGCAGGTGACCGAGGACCATGGACCGCGACTCTTTTCCCGTGCGGTCCTGAATCTCGCGCGCAAGCCTGCTCGCCACGCCACCGACGCGCGGCGCCTGCCCGGGCAGCGACGCGCCGATGATCGACGTTTCTCCTCCCACGGGAAACGCCCCCTCGGCCGCGACGATCATCGTGTAATTGCGGCCCGTGCGATCGCGGTGTCGTACGACGTCGCACACCTTGTCGACGTCGTACGGAATCTCCGGGAGCAGGATCACGTCCGCGGCGCCGGCCACCCCGGAATGCAGAGCGATGAATCCCGCGTGGCGCCCCATGACCTCCAGGACCATCACCCGGTCGTGGCTTTCCGCCGTCGTGTGCAGCTTGTCGATCGCTTCGAGCGCGGTGCTGACGGCCGTGTCGAATCCGAACGTCGACACCGTGCCCGACACGTCGTTGTCGATGGTCTTGGGCACGCCAACCAGCCGCACGCCGCGTTCGTGGAGTTGCTGCGCAATCGCGAGTGACCCGTCACCGCCGATGGCGATGAACGCCTCGATGCCGTGACGCGTCGCGTTTTCGATCAGCTCGGCGCTCCGGTCGATTTCGACAATCGAGCCGTCCGCCTGCCGCGTGGGATACGAGAACGGATTGCCGCGGTTGGTCGTGCGGAGAATCGTGCCGCCAAGGTGCTGAATGCCGCGCACCGATTCGCGCGTGAGCGGCACGACTTCGTCTTCGCCAAGCAGCCCCATGTAACCGCGCTTCACGCCGACCACCGACCAGCCGCGGTCGACTGCCGCGAGCACGGCGCCGCGAATGACCGCGTTGAGGCCGGGCGCGTCGCCGCCGCCGGTACTGATGGCTATGCGCATGTGCGATCAGCGCGTGTTCTGCCGGGCGAGATGCTCGCGAAGACGCGTGAGCACTTCTCCGGGCAGCGCGTGGCGACCCAGTTTCGATTTCTGGAAAATGGGCGCATCGTCCACGCTGACTTCGAACCGTCCGCCACCGGAGGGTTCGAGGGAAATGCTCGCGGCGGGATACGCCTCACGAATCGCGGCCGCCAGACCGGTGGCCCGTGGTTCGTAGTGTCAAGCGACGCAGAATTCGATCCGGATATTCATCGAGGGAAGTCAGCGGGTCTGTAAGATAGCTCGCGCGGGCGGAACGAGCCGCTGGACCCAGCGCGCGTACATGGCCTCACTCGGGTGCAGGCCATCGGCGACGACCGCAGCCGGCTCCGCGCGCGTGAGGTCGGTAATGTCGACGTAGGTGACGCCCTCGGCCCGGCAGATCTGGAGCGCGGCGGCGTTGAACCCGTCGATCTCGCGTGCAACGGTCGCCTTGTCGCGATTCTTGTTGAACGGCGTCACTCCCCAGTCCGGGATGCTCACGACGATCACGCGCGCGGCCGACCCTCCGGCAAAACCGATCGCGCGCTTCAGCAACGCGGCGAACTGCGGACGGTACTCGTCCACGCTCCGACCGCGGTACTGATTATTGACCCCGATGAGAAGCGTGACCAGCGCGTACGGGCCCGTAACGTTGCGCTCGGTGATCGCGCGGTCCAGCTCGTCCGTCGTCCACCCGGTGCGCGCGATGATATCGGGGTCGGCGACGTCGGCGCCCGCCTTGCGCAGCGCCCGCGCGAGCTGGACCGGCCACCGCGCGGAATCGGACACACCCTCTCCGATCGTGTACGAGTCGCCAAGCGCCAGATACCGCGCCGGCGCGTGCGGCGAGCTCGTGGCCGCGGTCAGCAGCGCGAGCCCCGCGAACAACGCGACGATGCGCATCGAATCACTCGCTGCCCTTGTACGCGGGCACCTGGGCGCCCGTGAAGTCGACGATGATGCGCAGCGCGGTATCCTGCCGCGCGACGATTTTCTGCAGCGAGTCGACGAGCGATTCCAGATCACTCGTATACGCCTTGAGCTCGTTCACCGTGGCACTCACGGCCTGGATTTCATCCCATTGCTTGAGCTCGGTTTGCGGACTGGCGCAGCTGCCGAGCACCGCCGCCGCAGCAATGACGCCCAGTGGCGCGCGTCGCGATCGAAGGATTCGCACGGAGGATCTCCGGAGAGGAACGCGTGAAATTGGCGAGACGCGCAATCGTTTGGTGACGGTGCGCGGCGCGCGAAAGAGTATACACCCGGGGTCCCGGCGACGAGCGCACGTGGCGCCGCGCCATCCCATCGACCCCGGAGGCAGTGTGTCTACGTCCCGCTCTGCATTCTCGCTCATCGAAGTGCTGATCGTGTGCACCATCATCGGCATCATGGCCGGCCTCGCCGCGCCGCGCGTCCGCGCCACCATCGACTCGTTCGCGGTGCAGCGCGCCTCGCGCGAGATCGTGGCCGCGTTCGTGGCCGCGCGTCTCGCGGCGCAGCACGGCACGGGCGCCGAAGTGCGTCTCGACACGCTGACGCTGACCGTGCTCGCCGGCGGAAAGGCACTCGCCGTGCACGACATCGCGAAAGCGCACGGCGTGCGGATGAAATCGTCCACGGCCCTCGTACGCTACGCCGCGACCGGTCTCGGCGTCGGCCTCAGCAACGGCACGATCACGCTGTCACGCGGCGGATCAGCGGATACGATCGTCGTCGCGCGGCTGGGCCGGATCAGGCACTGACGATTGCCCGATTGCCCGATTGGCGCTTGGCGCTTGACGCTTGACGCTTGGCGCTTGACGCTTAGCGCTTAGCGATGGCGAAGCGGGTACTCGGTCAATCGGGTATTCGGGTATTCGGGTATTCGGGCAATCGATCCTCCGCGATGAAATCGCGGAGGATGGGATTCACCTCTTCCGGCGCTTCTTCGTTGGCCACGTGGCCCGCGTCGCGAATCCAGCGGAACGTTCCGCGCGGGAGATGCGACGCAAGGGACTCCGCATGAACGGGACGCACGGTGCGGTCGCGTGTGCCGAACAGGACCAGCGCCGGCTGGGAAATGGTCGCGATCACCTCGGGCGCCAGCGGGCGCCAGTCAAATTCGATCAAGGCCTGACGAAGCGCCGCGAGAAAATCCGGGAACTGCGTGGGCGCCCAGTACTCGTCGATGTCGTGCGCGTTGGGGACCGCTCGGCGACCGTACGCCATGGCCTTGCTCAGCGCGACCATCCACCGTCGCACGAGCACCGTCGGCAGGGGACCGTGCGGCACCGGCAGGTACTTCGCGAGCGCCACCACTTTCGGGATTTCCCCGAACCCCACGCTGCCAAGCAGCGCGAGCGCGCGCACGCGCGCCGGCTCGAGGCGCGCGAGCGCGACGGCAACACGTCCTCCGAGCGACTGCGCGATGATCGGCGCGGACGTAATGGCGAGCGCATCAAGCGCGGCTCTCAAGTGTGCCGCGAATGCCGAAAGCGTGTACGCGCCGGGCGTGAGCGGACGGTCGCTCAGGCCGTGCCCGGGAAGATCGATGGCATGCACGCGCCGTCCCTGCGCCGCGAGCGCGCCCATGGTTCCGCGCCAGAGATACGAGTGAATGCCCCAGCCGTGCAGGCACACCACGGGCTCCCCGCGCTCCGGTCCCGCCGACACGATCCGAACGGCGATCCCGGTATCGAGAGTAACGCGCGCGCTCGAAAAACCCGGAACACCCGCGGGCCACCACGCCTCGGGCGGCGCACGGCGCGCACGAAGCGCGCGCTCGGTCAGATCAGCTCGATCTCCCGTCCCGCAAGCCGCGCGATCAGGCCGAGACGGAATGTGAAATCGGTCCAGCGCTCTTCACCACCCGCGGGGTGCTCGAGCGGATACGACGCCCACACGTACGGATTGTGTGAGCGCGGCAGCGCCATGCCCTTGTGCGGGTGCCACACGCCGTCGCGGTCGCGGTCGTCGAGCAGGCGTTCGAACATGCGCATCCACGGCTCGTGGCGCCGCAGGAATCCGAGACGCGCCATGAGCTCGAGCCACGCAATGCCCGCCGGGACATCGTCCTCGAGCGCGTTGCGGTGCGGCAGCTGATCGCCGAGCGCGAGAAACGGCGTGGGCACGAGCTTCTTGCCCACGAGCTGAATCGATTCCTGCCTCGGAAGCGAATGCGAAATCCACGTGTAGATCGCGTCGACCGCGGCGTAGTTCTCGGTGCACACGAGCGGCATGTGCGCGAGCATGTGCAGCGTGTAGATCGACGGGGGCGCAGCTTCGGCCGCGAGCACCTGCTGATTGCCCACACGCACCCACGGCTTGTCCGCGAGCGGTGATCCCAGGAACTCCGCCGTGCGTTCGAGAATTCGCCGCGCCGCGCCGCGCAAACGCGGATCGTCCTGGTATCCGGCCTGCGCAAGCGTCGCCGCGGCGGCCTCGCGCACGAGCTGCCGCCAGAACGCAGCGAGCTCGTCATCCGGTTTTCCCTTCGGGGCGAGCTCGAGAAGGTACGCGGGGTCGTCGTCTTCGGCGAGCAACCGGAACAGCACGCGCCGGGAGAGCGCGAGCGGCGGCGAGCTCTTGTCCCAGCCGTACTCGAGCAGTCGTCTGATGGCGTGGATCGTGCCAACGCCTTCGAACTCACTGGTCGCGCGCGAGGAGGGCAGCGCGAGGAGTGCATCATTCCACGTGCCGTCCGCGCTCTGCGCGAGCATGAGCTCGATGGCCGGCGCGTACGTGTACGGGAGCCACGACGTCTTCGCCGCGACGTCGGTGAGCTGCGCGACTTCAGCGACCGCGCGTTGCCGAATGGGCAACGCCGCGTGATCGAGCAACCAGCCGAGCGGAAACTCGACGGCGCTCGGTTCTGGGACCTCCGCGACCGGCGCGGGAGGTAACGGCGCGACGATGGGATCTGTCACGTGAAGTTATGATCTCGTAACCCGTTGGGTGGCAACGTGTTAACAGACATCGCGCTTGGGCAGGGGCGCGACAGCGGAAAAACTGACGCGAAGAGCGCGAAAGCGCTAGGGCGGTTCAGGTTGGCTTCAGGCCAAGCTTCTTCATACACTCTTAATGCGCCAGAGTAGCGGAGTACCGGAACTCTTAACATTTTTTCGCGGTATCGCGTATGCTATTTCGACGCGACGGACGCGTGGGCGTTCGTTGCAACACGTTCAACAAGGACAGAACAAGATGCGCAGGATCATGCGAGTAGGTGCAGCGATGTTCGCGCTGCTCGTGGCCGCGAATGTGGCCTCGGCACAGGGTGGCGGCGGCGGTGGTGGTGGTGGCGGCATGGGCCGCGGCGGCCCGGCGGGACAGCGCACGGCTGATGCGCTCCTCAAGGACATCACGCTCACCGACGCGCAGAAGGGAAAGGTTGCTGAGATCGTCAAGTGGTACGACGACGAATCGGCGAAGCTTCCACAGATGGGCCGGAACAGCGGCGCGGATTCCGCGACGATGGCGAAGGCTCGTGCCGATCGGCAGAAGCTGACGACGGATTTCCAGGCGAAGCTCAAGGCGGAGCTCACGCCCGACCAGCAGAAGACGTTTGACGCCAACGTGGCAGCGAGAGCTGCAATGGGCGGCGGACGTCGCGGCGGCGGCGAGTAATTTCGCCAGCAGTCAATACCAAAAAGGCCGGTGCGGAAACGCACCGGCCTTTTTGATTGCCCGATTGCGGCCAATCAGATCTTTCTGACTTCCGCCGCCGCATCGAGCACGCGGCCAATGTCAGTCGAGAGCGCGCGCGCTTCCTGCGTCACGCTCTTCACGTCGGCGGCGGCGCTGCCGATGCCGGCTGACCTCAAGCGCAGGAGATCGAGCCGCATCGTCTGCAGGACCAGCGACGCGTTCTCGAGCTGGTCCGCGAGCGTACCCCGCCGCTCGGCGAGCTCGCCGAGCGAGCTGCGCTGGCGCTCGAGCAGGGAGATGCGGCGTTCGCGGTCGGCGGTCCCTTCCGGAAGCGCCCGCGCGTCCGTGAGCTTCGCGTCCAGCTGTGACAGCTGTCCCGGACGCACTTCGGCGTCGAGGCTGTGCAGCGCGCGCGCGAGCGACGCCACCCGCTCCACGAGCGACGACAAGGTGGCTTCGACGTCGGGAAGCTGCTGGCGGTCGGCCGCTGAGAGCGTGCGCATGATCTCGCGGATCGCGCGCTCATCATCCGCGGCGCGGCGCACCGTCTCCCCATGCGGACCCCCGAGCACGTCGCTGCCGACCAGTGCGCGCGCCCGATCGCGCACGTCTTCCGCGGGGTCGCCCGAACGCACCGTCACGTCTTCCAGCGCCGCGAGCCGCGCGGGGCGGCGCAGGAGGTCGCCGAGCGTCGCGCCGTCCTGCCAAACGGCAAGCGCGTGCACGGCGATGCCGATCATCATGCCGGCCACCGGGATCATGAACCACGGCGGACCGCCTGAAAACAGGTTGATGATGAACAGCAGGCCGCTCACGAACACGTTGGAGATCACGTGGTGCTGCAACCGGCGGATTCGCTCCGAAAGCGGCGCGTTCTTTCCCTTCCCTCGCACCGCCCGGCGTTCGTCGCGTGCGGCGGCACGGGCGTCCGCACGCGCGTCCCGCATCGCGCGCAGATCGTCGCCCCACTGGCGTTGCTGCGCCCGGACCTTCTCGCGCCACGCCTGCTGCGCTTCACGCCACCGGGCACGCTCGTCGTCGCCGCCACCCCTCCACGTCGGATACGGCGGGAGCGCCGGCGGGTTGGGTCGCGACGCAACGTGCACGCGCGCCACCACGCCCACGGGACCGAGCATTGCCGCGCCACCGCGCACCACGGGCGCGCCTTGGTGCGAGGGGGCCACGGCGTCGTCCGCGAGCGCTTCGCGGAACGCCGCCGCGGTAGGCCAGCGCGCGCGGCGGTCCTTCGCGAGGGCCCGCTCGATCGCATACGCGAGGGCAGCCGGCGTGTCGGGACGGCGCGACGCCACCGGCGGCGGCGGCTCGCTCACGTGCTTGAGCAGCAGCGCGGGCGTGTTGGGAGCAGTGAATGGCGGCTCGCCGGCGACCATCTGGAATCCCACGACGCCGAGTGCGTAGATGTCCGCGCGTCCGTCCACGTCGTCATCGCCACGCGCCTGCTCGGGCGACATGTACGCAGGCGTCCCGACGGCCACGCCCGTGATGGTGAGCCGCGCATCGCCTTCGATCGCGCGCGCGATTCCAAAATCGGTGACCTGCACGCTGCCGGACGCTTCGTCGAGGAGAATGTTGTCCGGCTTCACGTCCCGGTGAATGAGGCCGTTTGCGTGCGCATGCGCGAGCGCGTCCGCCGTCTCCCGCAGAATCCGGCGCGCTTCGCCGAAATCCAGCCGGCGTTCACGATGCAGCTTCTGCGCGAGACTTTCGCCGCGCACGCGGCCCATCACCATGAACACCAGTCCGTCCACTTCGTCCACCGAGTAGATCGGAACGATGTGCGGATGCGAAAGGGCCGCCGCCATCTGTGCTTCGCGCAGAAACCGCGACCGGACGTCGCTGCGAAACGCGAGGTCCGGCGGAAGCGCCTTGATCGCCACGGCTCGCCGGAGCCGCACGTCGGTGGCGGCGTAGACCACCGCCATGCCGCCGCGACCCAGCTCGTTTTCGATGGTGTAACGGTCTCCGGCCGCCTGGACCAGACGGTCGCGCAGGGACTCCGTGTTCACGCCATGTTACTCCGCCGGCGTCCCGCGCGCGTTGCCCGCGGCACCGCTCACGCTCGCGTTCGCGGAAATCATGCCGTCCACGTCACGAGCGAGCGACATGGCACGCTCGGCAATCAGCGTCACGTTCGACGTCGACGACGCCCCCGTCGCGAGACGGAGCACGTCGAAGCGGAGATTCTGGAGCGCGAGCGCGCAGCTCTCCAGCTTGCCCTCGATTTCTTCCCGGCGGCGGCCGCGGTCCGAAATGCCGCGACGATCGCGCTTCAGCATCGCGAGCCGGCGCACGCGGGCTTCGCTCGCGTCGCGGTCGAGCGGATTCGCCTGCGACTCGAGCATCGCAATCTCACGATCGATCGCGTCCGTACCGCCCGTTGGCGCCGACCGCTCGAGCTCGGCCAGCGCGATCGACAGTCCCTTGATGCGATCCGTGAGCGCCTTCGCCGTCTCGTCCACGTCCTTGAGTTGCTTTCGTTCTGACGCGGGCAACGCGGCCACGAGCTTCGCGATTTCGGTGCGGTCATCGATGGCGCGCCGCAGCCGGTCGCCGGCCGGGCCGCCGATGGCGCCAAGTCCCGCCTGCGACCGGCGAATGTCGCGCGCCTGGCTGCGCGACAGCGATCCAGTGGACGCGCCGAGCATCCCTGCGGGCATGGACGAGCCCATCGGCGGCGGGGTCATGAGACCCGGCTGGAGACTCTGGGCGCGCCACCGGGCGCGGACCTCAGCGCGTTTGTCGCGATCGAAGAACGCGCGAATGTCGTCCATCCACTCCGAGACGACATCGAACAGCAGACGGTCGCGCGGCTGGCGGAACACGTCGCGCCAGTCGAAGCCCTCGGACCAGAGCTTCGCGTACTTGAACGCGAGATACACGCTCCAGAACGCCGTGACGAACGTGAGGTTCGTCCGCGTCACCGTCGACACGACGATGATGACGCCGTTCACGACGAGAAACGGCGCGAGTTTCTTCCGGAACTCGTTGACAACCGGCGCGTTCCATCGCGAGAGCTGCTCCGTCGTCGGCACGGTGACGTCGCTCGGCATGGGCGACCACGCGTGCGGCGCGAGCGGCGCGAGCGGCGTTGGTGCCGACGGACGCGGCACAGAACCCTGGCCGTCCAATGCCGCGACGAGCGCGACGGCGTCGGGGAACCGGTCCGCGGGATTCTTTTCGAGCAGGCACATCACCACCGCGGCAAGATCCGCCGGGACGCTCGCCCGCTTCACCTGGAGCGGCATCGGCCGCTCCGACAGGTGCTTGACGAGCATGGCCGGCGTGCTGGACGCGATGAATGGCGGCTCGCCCGACAGCAGCTGATACGCCACGACGCCGAGCGAATAGAGGTCGGTCCGGCCGTCAACCTGCTTGTCGCCGGCCGACTGCTCAGGAGACATGTACGCCGGCGTCCCGATCGCCATGCCGGTGGCGGTCAGCCGGGAATCGGCGCCCTCGCTGATCGCGCGCGCGATGCCGAAGTCCGTGACCATGGGCCGGCCACTGCCCGCATCGAGGAGGATGTTGTCGGGCTTGATGTCACGGTGAATGACCTTGCGCGCGTGCGCGTACGCGAGCGCGTCTGCGACATCGCGGAGCACCCGCCGGCCCTGGACCGGGTCCATGGCGCCACGGTTGTGGATCCACTGCGCCAGGTTCTCACCGTCCACGAACGCCATGACGAAGAACACCAGGCCCTCTTTCTCGTCGACCGAGTAGATGGGAACGATGTTCGGATGACTGAGCTGGGCCGCCGTCTCGGCTTCACGGAGAAACCGGGCGCGGATCTCGCCGCGGAACGCGAGCTCCGGCGGCAGCACCTTGATGGCGACCGTGCGCTTGAGCTTGAGGTCGCGGGCTTTGTACACAATCCCCATCCCGCCACGGCCCAACTCCGTGTCCACCCCGTACGTCCCGTCCAGGATGCGGGCCAGATGGGCACGTAGTTCGGCGTCGGCAGTCGAAGCGATCGGGTCGCTCACGCGTCGATCCGGATCCAAGGTTGGGGAAAACGGTACGCTAGCATAGTCCCCGTCGCGGCGACAGCCGCGCGAGAGTCGCTCCGCCCAAAGGCGTCGTGAACGGGTCGCCACGGCAGTCCTTACGTCACCGCGGCACGTAAAAGTTGCAATCCCGGCCACTATGTCGTAACTCAGCGCGTGGAACGACGCTTGCTGAGAACGGTTATGTAGTAAAAAGACGCGCTCATTCAGGGCGCGCGCCACCACACGAGGCCGCTGGATGAGTTCCAGGCAAGTTCTTCCCGTGCTCCCGCTTCGGGGCACGGTCATCTTCCCCGGCATCACCGCTCCGATCGCCGCCGGGCGCCCCGGCACGCTTCGCGCCATCGAAGCGGCACTCAAGGGCGACAGGCTGGTTTTCGCGGTCGCTCAGCGGGACAATACCGATGAGCCCAGCGCCGAGATCCTGTACGGTATGGGCGTCATCGCGCGTATCGGACAGGTCCAGCGAGGCCTGGGCGGGGTGCAGTTGCTGCTCCAGGGCGAGCAGCGCGCCACCGCTTTGCAATACAACACCGCTGACGGATACCTCAACGCGGTCGTCGCGCAGGCGGAGGAAATGGCCCCGCTCGACGGTCACGATCCGGGATTCGAAGCGCTGCACAAGGAAACACGCGAACGCGCCGCCGAGCTTGGCGAGCGCCGCGGTCTCCCCGAAGAAGTCGTTCACCAGGTGCTCGACGCCGTCGCCGACCCAGGCAAGTTCTCGGATCTCGTCGCCGGGTACATCGAGCTCACCGTTCCCGAAAAGCAGGCGCTGCTCGAGACGCTGAGCGTCGAAGAGCGGCTCCGTCGCGTCCTCGTGCACGTCCAGCGCCAGATCGGAATGATCGAGGCGCAGGAAGAGATCAAATCACAGGTGCAGGAGGAGCTCGGCGAACGCCAGCGCGAGATGTTCCTGCGCGAGCAGCTCAAGACCATTCAGAAGGAGCTCGGCGAGGAGGATTCCTCCAAGGAAATCACCGAGCTGCGCGAGAAGCTCGCCAAGCTCGAGCTGCCGAAGCTCGCCCGCGCCGAAGTCGAGCGTGAGCTGGGCCGCCTCGAGCGCTCTGGTCGCGAATCGATGGAAGCGCAGGTCATTCGCACGTATCTCGAATGGATCGCGGAGCTTCCGTGGAACACACGCTCGGACGATCAACTCGATCTCTCGGGCGCGAGCAAGATTCTCGACGAGGATCACTACGGACTCAAGGACGTGAAGGACCGCATCCTGGAGTTCCTCGCAGTGCGTCAGTTGCGCGCCAAGCAGTTCGCGGAAGAAGTGCAGCAGACGGGCGAATTCCCGGCGGCGAAGCTCAAGGCACCGGAAGAACGCGCGTCGGGCTCGCGCAAGCGCGTTGACGACAGCGAGACCGACCGGACGATCACCGATACGCGCGAGGCGAAGGCGCGTGCCATGGCCAAGGGGCCGATTCTTCTTTTCGTCGGTCCGCCGGGCGTCGGCAAGACGTCGGTCGCGAAATCCATCGCACGGTCGCTCGGCCGCGAATACGTTCGCGTGGCGCTCGGCGGGGCCCGCGACGAAGCGGACATCCGGGGCCACCGTCGCACGTACGTTGGCGCGATGCCGGGGCGCATCATCGCGGGCATGAAGCAGGCCGGCACGAAGAATCCCGTGTTCCTTCTGGACGAGGTCGACAAGCTCGGCGTCTCGTTCCAGGGCGATCCGTCGAGCGCGCTGCTCGAAGTGCTCGACCCGGCGCAGAACGACTCGTTCACCGATCACTATCTGGGTGTGCCGTTCGACTTGAGCGAGGTGCTGTTCATCGCCACGGCGAATTTCATCCAGAACATTCCCGCGCCGCTCCTCGACCGCATGGAAGTCGTCGAGTTCGCGGGTTACACCGAGCGGGAGAAGGCCGAGATCGCGAAGAAGTATCTGATCCCGCGCCAGATCGAAGACGCCGGTCTGAGTGAGCAGAACATCGTCTTCGAAGAGGAAGCCCTTCAGGCCGTGATCAGCAAGTACACACGGGAATCCGGCGTACGGCAGCTCGAGCAGAAGATCGGCGCCGTGGCGCGCAAGGTTGCGCGGCAGGTTGCCGTGAGCGGCGACAGCCCGGCCCTCAAGGACGGCGTGATCACCGCTGACGAAATCACGGAGCTCCTCGGACGCCCCCGCGTTCGTCCGGAGCGTCTCGCCGACGTCAACGAAGTCGGTCTTGCCACCGGCATGTACTACACGCCGATGGGAGGCGACATCATGTTCGTCGAAGCCTCGAGCCGGCGCGTGGAGCACTCGCGCTCGACCGACGGCGACGGCGCAAACGTGCCGGGCTCGGTGTCACTCATCCTCACGGGCCAGCTTGGCGACGTGATGAAGGAGTCGGCGCGCGCAGCGTTCACGTACGTGACCAACCATGCACGCGAGCTCGGCATTCCGCGAAGCCGCCTTGGCGCCGTGGAGACGCACATCCACGTGCCCGCGGGCGCGATTCCCAAAGACGGTCCGTCGGCGGGCGTCGCGATCGCGACGGCACTCGCCTCGGAAATGTCCGGGCGTCCGGTCCGCCGCGACGTCGCAATGACGGGCGAAGTCACCCTCCGTGGCCGCGTGCTGCCGATCGGCGGTGTGAAGGAAAAAGTGCTGGGTGCGCACCGCGCCGGCATCACGCACGTGGTGCTGCCGAAGGAGAACGAAGCGGATCTCGAGGACGTGCCGGAAGAAGTGCGGAAGCTGCTCAGCTTCCACCCGGTCGAGACGCTTCACGAAGTGCTGGACCTGGCGCTCGTCGACGCGGACGCACCGAGCCCCAAGGCCGCCGATGAGCTGGTGGGGGTTTGACCGAGAAAACCGAAATGAAAATGCAAATGGAAGCGTGAAGTTCAAACGGAAGTTTGAAGATCGTCTTCAAACTTCCGTTTTGAGTTTCAAGCTTCCATCTGCATTTTCATTTCGGTTTTCCTGAGCCCCGGCAGGGGCGAAGGCAACCGCTGCGAGCAGGAATGCCAGCACCGATCCACCCAGGATCACGGCGCGGCTGATCTTGCCATTCTGCGTCATGAGCCGCGTCTTCTCGGCCAGCAGCACGAGCTCTTCATCGCGCATCCGCTGAATCAGCGGAAGAATGCCGCCGCGCGTGGATCGCGCGGTGTCGGCCTTCGCGAACTCGACGGCGGCGGCGGCGCCCTTGCGTCCTCGGAGGGTGATGCCGGCCGACAGTCGCGAGAACCGCTCGCCAATGCGTGGACCGAGCGTGTCGAGCGTCGAACGTTCCCGGGGATTGTCTTCCACGCGCGCACGCAGCGCGTCGATCGCGTCTTCCGCCCTGCCGCGCGCCGCCGAGAATCCGTCGAGCGCGTCCTTCGCGCCGGTCATCGTGTAATCCGTGCCCTCGCGTTCAGCGTCGGAGCTCGCCGTCAGCAGCTCATCGATCTTCGCGATCGCCGCGTTCGCATCGTTGACGGCGGCCTGTTGCGTGGAAAGGCGAGACACCGACGCAAATGCGACGGCGCCGAAGAGCGCCAGCACGAGTAGCGCGGTCCCCGCGCCGACGGAGTGGATCCGAACGCGAAGCAATGCCATGGTTTTGTTTGCCGATCAGACTAGAAAATGATCGGTCCCCAGGTGAACAGACGTCGCACGTCGAGCCGCAGCGCTGCCGGCTCGGTCCCTGGGAGAAAGTACTCCGAATAGCGCCTGTCGGCAGGTGTCGCAGCATCGGCCAGGTTGCCGCTGTCGCGGTCAAGCTGGGCCATCACGAGACCCCCTGGGGTGGTCCACTGGCCCGGCTGACGGCCTCGATACCACTTGGCAAGCGCTTCGCCGAAGATCGGCGCCGCCAGCGTGCCGCCCGCGGCACCCGCCACAATCGTCTTCGGCCTGTCGAATCCGAGCCACACGCCCGCCACGATGTCGGGAGTGAGGCCAACGAACCAGACATCGGTCACATCGTCCGTCGTCCCGGTCTTTCCGGCCACCGGGATGTCAGGAAGGTACCGGCGAATGGACGCCGCCGTCCCGCGTTCCACCACGTCGCGCAGCATGTCACGGACGATGAACGCGGTGTTCGAATCGAGCGCGCCGGCGCGCACCACCACGCCCGCGCTCCAAACGGTCCTGCCGTCCGTGCTCTCGACCTTGGTCGCAAGGCGCGGCTCGACGGACGAGCCGAGATTCGCGAAGACGGTGTAGGCCGACACGAGATTGAGCGGCTGGACGACCGACGCGCCGATTGCGCTCGACGGGAACGGCGCGATTTCGCTGCGGAGCCCGACGCGCCGCGCCGTGTTGATCACCGCGTCCGCGCCCACCTTCTCCCACAGCTGCACCGCGACCGGATTGCGCGATCGCGCGAGCGCGTTGCGCATCGTCAGCTCGCCGAGAAACTCACCGTCGGCGTTGCGCGGTTGATACGTCTGCCGGTCATACGTGATCGTGATCGCCGTGTCCGCGACTTTCGAGTTCGCCGGCATCGAATCCAGAATTGCCGTGGCATACACGAACGGCTTGAACGCCGAGCCCGGCTGGCGCATCCCGTTCACCGCGCGGTTGTATGGCGCGGTCACATAGTCGCGTCCGCCGACCATCGCGAGGACGTCACCCGTTTCCGGCGACATCGCGATGAACGCGCCCTCCAGAAAATCCGTGACGCCGGCGGCATGCCGCGCCGGTGTGGGATGCTTGTAGTCGGGGCGCGCTTCGACCGCCGCCACGCCCGCGGTGAGCGATGCCTGCGCCGCCGCCTGCAGAACGGGATCCACCGTCGTGTACACACGGTAGCCGCCCTCGGAGACGTTCACTCCCGCGCGTTCGAGCTGCGTCTTCACCGCGTCGACGAAATACGGCGCGCGCACCGACATGCCCCCGTTCGGCGCCACGCGCAGCGTCTCGCGCTTCGCCGCGGCTGCCGCTTCAGGCGTGATGTACTTCTGCTCGGCCATGAGCGTGAGCACGACATCGCGCCGCTGGCGCGCACGGTCGGGATATTTGATCGGATCGTAAATCGCGGGACCTTTGGGCAGCGCGGCGAGCGTTGCTGCTTCGGCGAGCGTCAGCTTGGACGCGCCCTTGCCGAAATAGTGCTGCGCGGCCGACTCGATCCCGTACCAGCCGTGCCCGAACAGAATCTGGTTCAGGTAGGCTTCGAGGATCTGCTCCTTGTTGTAATGCTTCTCCATCTCGCGCGCCGCCTGCTGCTCGTGGAGCTTGCGGCCGAGCGACTTGTCGGTGCGGTCGATGATGTCGGGATGCATGTTCCCGACGAGCTGCTGCGTGATCGTGCTCGCACCGCGCGATCCGCCGAGCAGATTGTCCTTGAGCGCGCCCGCGACGCCGACGAGATCGACGCCGTCGTGCTTGTAGAAACGCTGGTCCTCGACCGCGACGAACGCCTGGCCGACGTACGGCGGCAGCGTGCGCAGCGGAACGTTCGAGCGCCACTCCTTGCCGATCTCTCCGATCAGCGAACCATCGCGCGCGAACACCAGCGACGATTGCGGCTGCGCGACGATGCGCCACACCTCGCCGGTATGCGGCGCAGCGGCGGGCACTTGCTGGGCGCCAGTTGCGGTCGTCGTACATACTGCCGCGGCGGCCGCGCAAACGGCTCGCGTAAACAGGTGGTTCATGGGTTCAGAGTGAAATTTGGCATGGCGCGCAAGTCGGGAGCGCTGTATTTCTGACTCATGAGCGCACCACTGCGTTTGGCCATCGCACAGTTCCAGCCTCGGAAGGGGTCCTACCCCGGGAGCATGGCGAGGATTCGTGACCTGTTCGGGCAGGTGGCGGGTCTCACGCCTCGCCCCTCGGTGGTGGTGTTTCCGGAGACGGCGACGTCGGGCTACTTCGTGGAGGGCGGCGTCGAGGACGTGGCGGTGACGGCGGGGCAACTCGCGAATGATCTCGATGCCGCGTGGCGCGCAGCCGGAAGCGGCTCGATCGACGTGATCATCGGGTTTTACGAGCGCTGGGAGCACACGCTGCACAACAGCGCCGCGTACGTGCGGCTCGGCGAAACGAAGGGCGGCGAGATCGTGCACGTGCACCGCAAAATGTTCCTGCCAACGTACGGACTGTTCGACGAACACCGGTTCGTCGAGCCCGGACTCGACGTCCGTGCGTTCGATGCGCCGTGGGGACGCTTGGCGGTGCTCATCTGCGAGGATGCGTGGCACTCCCTTACGGGCACCATCGCCGCCCTCGACGGCGCGCAAATGGTGTTCGTGATCAGTGCCGCGCCGGCACGGGGTCTCCAGCCCGGCGACAACGCGGCCGGCGCGCACGTTCCGGGCACGATCGCGCGATGGGAACGGCTCATCCGCGATATCGCGGAGGAGCACGGCGTGTTCGGCATTCTCTGCGGGCTCGTGGGCAGCGAAGGCGGGAAGGCGTTCCAGGGCGGGTCGCTCGTGGTGGGACCGCACGGCGATGTGCGTGCGCGCGCGCCGGTGATGAGCGAAGCGCTGCTCGTGGCGGACATTGACTTGAGCGATCTGGGCCGCGCGCGCGCGGACGCGCCCATGCTCGCCGACCTGCGCGCGCAGCTTCCCAACCTCGAGCGTGAGCTGGCGCGAACGCGCGCGAACACACGCGGCTCGCCGCCACGGTTCGACACCGCTGAACGCCCGGTGCCCCAGCACGCAAAGTCGAACGGCAGTGGCGATGGGACCACGGGCATTCCGGTCGTGACGGTGCCGCCGGCGTCGCCGCCGAGCCTCGCGATCGACGGCACGCTCACCGAGGACTGGCTGGTGCGATTCATCCGCGACGAATTCTCGCGCCGCGGTTTTGCGGACGCCGTGGTCGGGCTCTCGGGGGGAGTTGACTCCGCCGTCGCGGCGGCGCTCGCGGTGCGCGCTCTCGGCGCCGCGCATGTGCACGCGATTGGCATGCCCTACAGGACGTCGAGTGCGGAATCGCTCGCGCACGCGCGGGAGGTCGCGACATCGCTCGGGATCGACCTTCGTGTGCTCGACATCAGCGCTGCG
>DASRAP010000050.1:0-2152 GCA_035638155.1 Gemmatimonadaceae bacterium
GAGGAGGAAACGAGACGGCAACGGGAACAAGGGAAAAGGGAAAAGGGAAAAGGGAAAAGGGACGAGGGAAAAGGAGCGAAGGGACGAGGGTGCGTGACGAGGAACGGCTCCTGGCCGTTGCCTCGTCGCCATGACGAGGAACGGCTCCTGGCCGTTGCCTCGTCACCAAGCCTTGTCCCTTCTCGCCTTTTCCCTCTTCCCTCTTCCCTCTTACTTGATTCTTGCCTTTACGATGCGGTCTCCCAACTCGATCCTGTCCACCACATCCATCCCGCTGACCACGCGTCCCATCGACGTGAAGTTTCCTTCATTATGTGGTTGCGGCGTGTGGCCGAGCGTGTAGCCGGGCGTGCCGGTGTCGAGTCCGGCGGTCGCCCAGGCGAGATTCGCTCGCGTCAGTCCCTTTCTGTTCACTTCGTCGCGCAGGCGCGTTCCGCCGGCGATGGTTTCTTCCTGGTCCACGAAATCGGGGACGACGCGCGTGAACGTTGTGCCGGTAATCGCGCCTGACTCCATCGTCTTCACGAAGTCGTCGACGGCAAGCGGCGCGTCTCCGGGATACAGCTCGAGGGTGAACTTCCCGCGATTGGTCTCCCACTCGGCGCGCGGGCGCGCGGCGCCGTTGTAGTCGGGGACGACCCATCGCTCGACGATCCTGCGGTAATCGTCAAGCGTTCGCGTGTTGGGGGGCACCGGCGGGCGTCCGGGCGGGCCGGCCTGGGGATTGTTCACGCGGCGCTCGACCGCGTTGACGGCCGCGGTCACGTTGTTGAGCACCGCCATTTCCGATTTCGACTGCGCCTTGTCGCGCAGCGCGCGAAGCGCTGGGAGATCCGTGGCGTCGGCCCAGCCTGACATCGTCTTGAGTGCGGCAATGCGTACCAGCGCGTCGCTCGATGCGAGATCCTTTCTCCGCTCGGCGTGGAGTGTGTCGATGAGCGCGGCGTAGGACGCACGATCTTCCGGACGCATCGATGCGAATGCCGGCGCGAACGACGCACACGCCTGTCCGCGCCCGCCACCGGACACGCAGCCCAGCGTTTGCAGCGCGATCTGACGGCAGTGAGGCATGCGGTCGCGCGCAATCCGGCGCGCCGCAGCGAGCGCGTCGACTGGCGCAAACGTCTGGAGTGCCTGCATCGCGACGACGCGGAGCGCGCACGACTTCGTCTGCTCCGTCGCGGCGACGAGGGGTGCGATCGTCGTTGGATTGTGCGCGCGCCCCAGCCCTTCGGCCGCGCTCGTGGAGATCCACGAATCGCTCGAGCCGAGCGCCGCAACGAGCCCGGCTATGGCAGACGGTTCCGTGTACGTGCCGAGTGCTCGCACCGCTTCGGTTGCCGTGGGCCGGTCCTTGTCGTGCGCCAGCTCGAGCAACGTCTGGAGCGCGCTCGATGCCGCATCGGCCGTGTCGACGGCCGGCTTGACGAGACCTCGCACCGCCCACGCGCGAACCATCGGCGACGGATCTTTTGCGAGACCAAGGAGCGACGCGACGGCTTGCGGGTCCCGCGGGCGAATGAGCGCCCACGTCGCTCGCCACCGGACCTCTTCATTGCTCGAATGCGTCCATTTGAGGATGGGCGCAAGGTCCCCTCGCGGCACACGCCCCATCGAGAGCAGCGCTTCGCCAATCGTCGCGCTCGTGCGCGCATTTTCTTCGGCGCGCGTCAGATAACGCGCGAGCGCCGCGCGCGACGCGGGCGTCGGGATTTTCCCGAGCGAGATCGCCGCCTCCGTGGCCACGGTCGGCGCGGGGTGCGTGAGCAGCGAATCGAGCCACGGCACCGACGCGGAGTCGTGCAACTGCCCGATGGCCCACACTTCCGTGGCCGCCACAGCGGTGTCGGCATCGACGGCACGCGCGCGCAACAGCGCCACGCCGCGCTTGTCGTTGATGCGTCCGATCGCGAGAGCGGCGCGGCGCCGCACCTCGGGATGCGAAGCACTGAGGAGTCGCGTGAGATCGTCGGCGCTGAACTCGCGGCGATCCTCGAGCATCACGAGTCGCGCGATATCGCCAACGTCGGAAGGCGAGAGCGCCGGCCTCGAGTGCTGCGCGGCGAGCGCTCCCGGAGCTGCGAAGAAAATGAGGGCCAGAAGGTTCGCTGCCCGCGACATGCCCTGCCTCGGAGGAATGAGTCCGGCATGA
>DASRAP010000051.1:0-5268 GCA_035638155.1 Gemmatimonadaceae bacterium
AGCGTCTCGGAGATGACCGGGAGCAGCAGCAGCGCGACGCCGACGGCGGCAAACGCGAGCAGGTTATAGGAAACCGTCGCGCCGAGGAGGCGATCGATGTCGAAAAGATTCGATCGCAGCACTGCGATCAGCATCGATACCGGGAACCCGAGCGACGCGAGCAGAATGAGCATTTGCGTCCACGCGGGCGGATTCGCGGGCATCGTACCGACGGCCGCGTACGAGATGAGCGCGAGCAGTGTGCCCGCGTACACCGCGTACAGGATCCACTTGATCTGCCGGCGCCCGAGCGGGCCGCTACGGCGGAAATTGCGGGTGATGGCGTACGCGAGCGCGGCGATCCATGTAATGGTCGGCCACGTTGATTGTGTTCGCGCGAAATCGCCCGCGAGCGGAAATGCCGCGTTCGTGCTCAGGTACACGTTGCCCGAGATCGCGAAGATCCACGGCCACGTTCGATGCCACCGGCTTCCGAGCGCGCTCGCTTCTTCGGGAAAGCTGAGGTACGCGAACACCAGCAGTGGGCCGACTCCCCATGATGTCACGGCGAGTGTGGCGAGCGATGCGGCAGCGACCGGATAGGGTCCGTTGTACACGCTGACGAAGAACACCGCGTAGCACGCGAGGCCGGCGAAGACGGCATTCGTCGTGGGCGAGGGCCTCGCGCGGAGCCTGATCAGAATGGCCGCGATGCCCCACACGAGCGCGATGATGATGCCGTTGTACTCGCGGACCTTGTTGAGCGGAATCCGGGGCTCGTTGACGACAATCTGCCCGCCGCCCCGTTCGACCGTGAACGCCAGCGAATCCCTCGCGCGCCACGACTCGTCTTCGACGGTCAGCTGAAAGCGCACCTGACCGAGCCCGCGCGCGTCCGTACCGCCCACGCGGACCACGCGATCGCCGCGGTGGACGCCGTTCACGGTATCGGCGTCGGGTCGCAGGAAGCCCTGCACCACCGGATAACCGCCCGTACCGACGCGCTCGACGTAGAACCAGTTCGCAGGCGGACGCGTGATGCCGGCCGCGCGCATCGTCAGGGAGAACAGCCAGACGATGACGAAGACCGCGAGCACCACGCGGTCTTTCACGGCAAGCCGGGCGCCCGTTGGCACGCGAGCCCTTACAGAATCACACGGACGACACAGAACACACGGGCAACTACACGGACAAAAACGGTAACACTTGTTGTGTCCGTGCAGTTCCCAGTGTGCCCCGTGTGCTCCGTGTGAATCTGTTTGCGGAAGTGGTCTGGCGGATTCACGTGGCGATAATAGCTTTGCGCGCGACACGATGCGACCCGCGCACCGAGTGCCGCTCGAAGACGTGAGGACCATAGTCCTCGGCATGGCCGTGCTCGGTCTGCCGCTCGCGCTCACACTCCTGACCATCAAGGCCCCCATGCACGCCGACGGCGCGAATGACTCGCCGTACGGCTATACCGTGAGCCTGCTGATTTTCCTGGTGCCCGTGCTCGCGATCGGGTTCAAACACATCACCGGTCCCGCACATCCGGCCAACAAACGCGGCCTCATCGGTGCCGCCGCCGCGATTGCGGTGTTGGGCTTCCTGCTCGACCTCTTCTTTGGCTACGAGTTCTTTTCGTTCACGAACCCCGGCGCCACCATCGGCGTCAGGCTGCCCGCATTCGATGTCGCCACGTTCCACTGGATGCCGTCCTATCTCCCCATCGAAGAATTCGGTTTCTACATCCTCGGCGGCTTGTTTCTCGTCACGCTCTACATGTGGTTCGATCAGCGGTGGCTCTTCGCGTACACGGCGGACGAGTACGGCGACCGCGCCCGCGCGAAGGAGAAGCTCATAGAGCTCAGTCCGTCGGCGATCCTGCTCTGGGCGCTTCTCGTCGTCGCGGGCTTTCTGTACAAGAAGTACACCGCGGAGCCGGGCACCGAAGGATTCCCGGGCTACTTTGTGTTTCTCATGACGCTGGGCCTCCTCCCCACGTTCCTGTGCGTGAAGGGCATTGCCGAGTTCGTGAACTGGCGTGCGTTCGCGTGCTCGTCGCTCGTGATGATTCTGCTCAGCATCGTCTGGGAAGCCTCGCTCGGCGTTCCCTTCGACTGGTGGAATTACAGGCACGAGCACATGATCGGCATCAGCGTCAGGGCGTGGGGTGACCTTCCGCTCGAGGCGGTCCTGCTCTGGATCATGTCGGCGTGGCTCTCACTGATTGCGTTCGAGTTCTTCCGCGCGTACGCGCACATGAACCGCAGACCTACGCGGGCGCTGTTCGGGCATCGTGCCGGAGACGCCACCCATCCAGGAGCCGGTCCGGCAGCTTGAGGGGCCGCGTTTGATCGAGCAGCAGCGCCCGCAGCCACACACGCGCGAGTTTCTCGAAGACATACGTGACCGGCGACCGCTCCGATCCGAGTAGGCGCGCGAGCCACTCGCCGGCGCGCAACAGGGCGAACACGACGGCGAAGAGCGCTCGTGAGAGCACCGATGCGTGCCTCTCTACGCCGAGCACATTCGCGGTATCGGCGCTGATCAGGCGCCGCATGAGCAGCGGCCCGACCGGCTTGAGAGGAGCGATCGGGACGTGGCGCTCCTGCACGGCCATCAACGCCTTCGCGAGCTCGCGGCCATCGTGCGTTTCCGCGAGCCCGCGCGCACGAAGAATTCCGAACAAATCGCCTGCTTCATCGAACGAATCCGCCATCACCTCGCGCTCAACACCGAGTATGTGCGCCGCAACATTCCAGCAATGCACGAACGCGTCGCGCTGCGTGGCGTCGAGTGCAATGCCGAGCTTGCGCCAGCACTCGAGGAAGACGTAGCTGAACGTTAGCAGCGTGAACGAGAGGTTTTCCTGGTTGATCGGCACGCCATTCGCGGCATCCCACTGCATGCCGCTCATGTGTTTCGCGTATCCGCCGAGTGCGTGTTTGGGGTCGCCCCGCAGAATGAGATGGCGAATGGTTGCGTGGATGAGCCGCACTTTCTGGATCTGGCGCACGCCGGTGCCGTTGGGCCCGAGCCCGCCGGAATCCATGACGGGGAAGATCATTGCCGCCGTCGCGCGAATGCGATGCTCGGTGTGTTCGATGAGCTGGCCCGAACGCTGCATCACGACCGCTTCACTGCCGATGGAGTACGACTCGGGCAAACTGCCGCAGAAGAGCGCGAGCACGGTCATGATGCCGTGATCGAAGAAGAGCTGCTCGGCGATGCGGATCTTGTGCTGATCCGCCCACGGCGGCAGCGCCTGCGTATCGTCGAGGTACTTGTCGATGACCGGCGCGAGCGGCGAGCCCGTGAAATCCGGAATGGCGTTGTTGCGCCACAGCTTCGACAGCATTTCGCCGACGAGGGCCGTGCCGTGGTCAGCCTCGATCTGGTCCACGACGGCATCGGCAACGGGATCGCCTTTCTTGCGTGCCGCGTCGAGCAACTCCGCGGGCCAGCGGGAGGTCATTATTGGTCGGCGACCACGCCCGCAGCGCCTTGCTTGAACGACGTGTCTTTCCAGTGTTCGTAGCCGGCGAGCGACGCGAGAATCGGGATACCCATCGCGAAGACCACGATGCTGCGCGTCTCGACAGGCATGCCGCGCGCGACGAACAGCGCCATCAGGGAGCCATAGGCCACCACAGGAATCAGCGCATCGCGCCGCACCCAGTTGCACGTCGCGGGAATGGCGTTGGTTCGTCCCGCGATCGTCCGGTACGTCAGTACGATGATGAAGGTGACGGTCACCCACCCCACGAGGCCGTGCACCGTTTCGCCGAAATAATATCCGTTGGTTTCCTTCATGACCCACGCGTGCGTGACGTTGATCATGTACGGATCGGCGCCCAGGTCGTATGCCGTGACGATGAACGCCGCAAGCAACGACACCCAGAACCGGCGAACGGTGTTGCTCACCTGCACCACAGGCATACGGTGCACGATCAGGTTTGCCATCAGGTAGCCGATGTACGACAGCGAGAACCAGCCGAGCGGAACGACCAGGGGGACCGAGCCCAGCTTGGGCCCCATGACGTCGGTGTAGCGATAGCTCCCGAAAAACCACCCGCGCGTGGATCCCATCTCCTCGGCGAACCATCCAAACGGGACCGCAACCGCGAGCAGGATCGCGGTGGCCTTGCCTTCGAGGATATGCATCGCGCTGGTGAGGCAGAGCGCGAAGAGAATGACCGTGCCGCCGACGATGGAGAGCGTGGTTTCACCGACGCCGCGGATCGCGCAGACGACCACGAACAGCGCGAGCATGGCATAGGTGACGCGCGGCAGGGCGCGCTGGGACAGGTGCATGGGGGGCTAACATGTCGCGGTGTTCTGTGCCGCGCCAGCCTCTGAATTACTTTGCGAAATGACTGCTACGTACCCGAATCTCATCAACGGCAACCAGGTCGATTCTTCCGAGAAGAATCGCGACATCAACCCGTCCAACCTGAGCGACGTGGTCGGCGAGTTTGCACGCGGCAGCGTGGCCGACGTCGATCAGGCGATCACCGCGGCGCGCACGGCGTTCGAGAAGTGGTCGCGGTCCACGCCGCAGGAACGCTTTGACATTCTCGATCGCGCCGGCAGCGAAATTCTCGCGCGCAAGGATGAGCTGGGCCGGATGCTCTCGCGCGAACAGGGGAAGCCGCTCGCCGACGGCGTCGGTGAGGCGGCCCGCGCGGGTTACATCTTCAAGTTCTTCGCGGGCGAAGCAGTGCGGCTGCATGGCGAGAAGGGCGACTCGGTCCGCCCGGGCATCGACGTCGAAGTCACGCGAGAACCGCTCGGTGTCATCGCCGCGATCACGCCCTGGAATTTCCCGCTGGCGATTCCGGCGTGGAAGATTGCGCCCGCGCTCGCCTTCGGAAATTGCGTGGTGTTCAAGCCGGCGGAGCTCGTGCCGGCGTCACCGTGGCTGCTCGCCGACATCGTGCAGCGCGCGGGACTGCCCACGGGCGTGCTGAATCTCGTGATGGGGCCGGGCTCGAAGCTCGGCGCTGCACTGGCGTCGGCGCCGGGCATCGACGCGGTGAGCTTCACCGGATCGCGCGATGTCGGACCAGGCGTCGCGCAGGCGGCCGTGAAAGCCGGCGCGCGCGTGCAGCTCGAAATGGGCGGAAAAAATCCGCTCGTGGTGCTCGACGACGCGGACCTCGGCGTCGCGGTGAACGTCGCAGTGAATGGCGCGTTCTTTCAGGCGGGCCAGCGTTGCACGGCCTCGAGCCGGCTCATCGTCACCGAGGGTATCCACGATCGATTCGTGGCGGCCATGATCGAGCGGATGAAGACGCTCGTCAT
>DASRAP010000052.1:0-4539 GCA_035638155.1 Gemmatimonadaceae bacterium
CAGTCCACGCGGCGAAGATCATCGCCAGCGCCGTGGACGCGAACGCCAGGACCGCGGTCTCGGTCAGCAACTGCCGCATCAGCCGCGGGCCGCTCGCGCCGAGCGCGCGCCGCACCGCAATCTCCTGACGGCGATCGTAACCCCACGCCACGAGCAGCGAGGCAAGGTTGAGCACGGCGAGGAGCAGCAGGACCGCGGCGCCCGCCTGTACGAGCAGCACCGTCTTGTCCGCGCCGTTCAGGAGGAAGCTGCGCATGGACTGCGCGGAGTACCGAAAATCCTTGTTGTCGACGCTGTTGGCCTTGAGCGCCGCCGCCGTGAACGCGTCAGCGGCGGCCGCCGCGAGCGCGGGAGGCTTGTCGCTTCCGAGGCGGGCGTACGTGCCAAGCGTTCGCGCGCCGGTGATGTTCGCGCGGAGCCTCGGCGGAATGTCGAACGGCATCCAGATGTCAGTAGGCGCAGGCTGCCCGAATCCGGCCGGCATGACTCCGATCACCGTGCACAGCGCGCCGTCGATTCTCATGGTCTTCCCGATGACCGCTGAATCTCCCGCGAATCCGGATTGCCAGACGGCGTGACTGATCACGACGACGTTCGCCGGCGACGGACCTTCGGCGTCCTCGCCGAACGCGCGGCCGAGCGCGGGAAACACCTGCATCGTCGGAAAGAACGACGCCGTCACGCGTGCGGATTGGAGAGGCCGCGTTTCGTCGTGGTCTTCCCAGCTCGAGACGCCCTGCAGGACGGTGGTCATGGCCGCAAACGGGTGCGGCATGGACCGCATCATCTGGTAATTCGGGTAGGCGTCGTTGAACGTGACCGCGCCGCGCCCCGGCATGTCGCGAAGCGGCGCGACGAGAAAGACGCGCGTGGCGTCGGGCACACCGATGCTCGCCAGCAGAAACGTGCGTGTGACGGAGAAGACGGCGGTGTTCGCGCCGAGCGCGAGCGCCATCGCGACGATGGCGGCGGCGCACGCGGCGCGGCGGCGCGCGAGAAAGCGAAATCCCGCTTCGCGGCTGATCCAGCCGGCAGCGGCAGCGATGGAACGCAACATGGGATGACCTGGAAGGCGGTGGATTGCGCGAGACGACGCCACATCGTAGGCTGCATCGGCGGTATGCATCAACCGATTGTCAGTCATACATCCCATAACAAATGGTTATGGAACAGCGAACGTCGTCCCAGCTCGAAGTGCGCGACCTGCGCATGGTCCTCGCGGTGGCCGCCGAGGGTTCACTGACCGCGGCGGGCACGCGGCTCGGCGTGTCCCAGCCCGCGCTCTCGCGTCACCTCGGGGCCCTCGAGCTCCGCCTCGGCACATCGCTCTTCACGCGCACCGGCCTGCGCATGATTCCGACGCCCGCCGGCGAGCTGCTGCTGCGCCACGCGACCGAGGTCGTCGAACGCGTCGAGGCGACGGAGGCGGAAATGCGCGAGCTGCGGGAGATTCCCAAGCGCGTGCTCCGTGTGGGCTCGGACTGTTACACCGGCTATCATTGGCTCCCGCCGGTACTCAATCGTTTTGCGGCGCGTCACCCCGACGTGACGGTCGAGATTGCGTTCGAGGGAGGCCGGCAGCCGATGAAGCTGCTGCGCGCCGGAGAGATCGACGTAGCCGTGCTCACGTCGGACGCCCCGCGCAGCGGATTTGCGGTCCACAAGCTGTTTCTCGACGAGTACGTCGCCGTCGTGGCGCCGTCGCATCCGTGGGCGGGACGCAGCTTCGTGGAGGCGGAGGATTTTCGCTCCGAACGGCTCCTGCTGATCGTGCCACCGGACAGCAGCACGGTGATGAAGCGTTTCATCGTGCCGTCGGGCGTGAAACCCCGCGTCGTCGCCGACGTGCAGCTCATTGGCGCTGTGGCGGCGCTCGCCGAGTCCGGCTACGGCGTCGGTGCCGTGCCCAACTGGACGATCGCGCCGGAAATCCGCGCCGGCCGTCTCGTGTCGGTTCGTCTCGGACGCGGGGGAATCCGGCGCACCTGGGTCGCGGCGATTCCGCGTTCGCGCACGCGCGAGCGCTCTCTGGTCGAATTCGTTCGCGCGATGGCGACGGGCGGGCCATTGTTCGGTCCATCGCCGCTCGTTGCGTGACCAGCGGTGAGAGGCGCTAATTTCCTGCTCTTCTCACCGCTCACCCCATGACGATTTCATCGAAGCTGCTCGCGGAATTCGACACGGAAATGAAGGCGACGCGCCGCGTGCTCGAGCGAGTTCCGGAAGACAAAGCCGAGTGGAAGCCGCATCCGAAATCGTTCTCGCTCGCGCACCTTGCGCAGCTGCTGTCGTGGATGCCCGGATGGATCACCAACACGGTCGCGTCGACCGAGCTCAACCTGACGGGCACACCGAAGTATTCGATCGAGAAGACATCGACGCTGCTGGACCTCTTCGACAAGAACGTGCGCGAAGCGCGCGCCGCAATCGAAGCGGCGAAGGACAGCGATTATGACGTGATGTGGTCACTCAAGGGTGGAGACAAGGTGTTCATGTCCGCCCCGCGTGGCGATGTGGTGAGGCAGCACATGAGTCATCTCTCCCACCACCGCGGGCAGATGACCGTATATCTCCGGCTGCTCGATGTGCCTGTGCCATCCATCTACGGCCCGACCGCCGACGAGAAGTGGAGCTGATCCCGTGAACAGCCGACGCCAGTTTTTGATTCGCGCTCCGCTTGGTTTTCTGACGGCTGCGGCCGCGTGCCGCACTGAACAGCCCGGGCAAGGCGGCAGCGCGAGCAATTCGCAGTCCACGGCGGGGGCGCCGCCGACGTTCGGCACAGCGCCGGGGGTCGGTCCGCAGGTCAGCGAGAGCACGTTCGCCGAAGCCGAGAAGCTCATGCAGGTTACCATGACGCCGGCGGAACGACAGCAGGCGGCCGCAAGCTGGCGTTCATCGATGGCCGCGTACCTCGAGCGACGGACCGGGCCGCGCAAGGTCGCGCTCAGGGACACTGATGCGCCGGCGAGCGTATGGACGCCGTCGGTGATCGCGGGACCGACGGGGCCCTCGCGCGATCATTTCGTGCGTTCTGGCGGTGCTGTTCCGCCGCTCCCCTCCAATGACGCAGACATCGCGTTCGCGCCCGTCTCGCAGCTCTCGCGATGGATCGAGTCCCGCAAGCTCACGTCCGAGCGGCTCACGAACATCTATCTCGAGCGCATCGCGCGCCTGGACGCGAAGATTCGTTGCGTCATCACGGTCACGAAGGATTTTGGCCTTGCCGCAGCGAAAAAGGCCGACGCCGAGATTGCGGCAGGCAAGTATCGCGGACCGCTGCACGGCGTTCCGTACGGCGTGAAGGATCTGCTCGACACCGCGAACATTCCGACCACGTATGGCGCAGAACCGTTTCGCAATCGCGTGCCGGCGGCGGATTCCGCCGTCGTGCACCGGCTCAACGAAGCCGGCGCGGTGCTGATTGCGAAGCTCAGTCTCGGCGCGCTCGCGCTCAACGACATCTGGTTCGGCGGACAAACCATGAATCCGTGGGTGCTCGAAGAGGGCGCCTCGGGTTCGAGCGCCGGCCCCGGGGCCGCAACCGCCGCGGGGTTCGTCGCTTTCTCCATCGGCAGCGAAACGGGGGGAAGCATCGTCGCGCCCGCGATGCGCTGCGGCGTATGCGGACTCCGGCCCACGTTCGGACGCGTGCCGCGCACCGGCGCGATGACGCTCTGCTGGTCGCTCGACAAGCTCGGCCCGATGACACGCAGCGTGGAAGACGCCATGCTCGTGCTCCAGGCGATCACCGGTCCGGATGAAGGCGACGTGTCGAGCGTGCCGAGTCATCTCGACTTCGACGCGACGTCGCCTCCGAGGGGCCTGCGGATCGGGTACTTCGCGAAGTGGATGAACGAGCCGCCAGCCACGGACGTCGATCGCGCGGCGCTCGAGACCGCGAAGAAGCTCGGCATGGTGCCGGTGGAGGTCACCCTTCCCGACTGGCCGTACAGTTCGCTCATGCCGATTCTGTTTGCCGAAGGTGCGGCGTCGTTCGAAGAGCTCGCGCTCGACAATCATCTCGGTGAGCTCAAGGTTCAGGTCAAGGACGCGTGGCCCAACCTGTTCCGGCAATCACGCTTTCTTTCCGCGGTGGACATCGTGCAGGCTGATCGCTTGCGGCGGCGCGTTGCGCAGGAAATGGCACGGGTGTTCTCGAACATCGACGTGCTGATGGTCCCGTCGCTGCGGGACGAGCAGCTCACGATCACCAACTTCACCGGCCATCCGTCGCTGACGCTGCGCGCGGGTTTCGTCGAGGTCGGCGAGGCGCGCAGCGACTGGGCGCCGGATCCGGCGAACCCGCTCCCGAAATTCTCGCCGCCGCGCCGCGTCCCGCACGGCATCACGATCCTCGGCCGCCTGTTCGACGAAGGCACCCTCGGCCGCGTGGGTCTCGCGCTGGAGCGCGCGTTCGGCGTGGCCGCGGAGCGGCCTGCGGGTTTCTGACGCGGCACCTGTCCCCGAGACGAGCCGACGGCAGCGGCCACGAAGATCACAAAGCTCACCAAGATCACGAAGACCCTATGGGTTTGT
>DASRAP010000053.1:0-21109 GCA_035638155.1 Gemmatimonadaceae bacterium
GAAATCCGAACGGCGCCGGTGTTGGACAGCGTGCCGAGAATGAGCTGATCCGGGTTCGAATCGAGCACCGGCCCTGCGGCGACGGATCCGTCACGCCGCCGCACGCGCGCCCACGACCGGTCGGCGCCTTTGTCATTCAGGGCGATAGCTGCAAGCGCAGCGTCGGGCGTGGCGAAGCGACGAATGGGTGGCACAGAGCGCCGAATCTACGACTAACCGGGGTGGGTGTCGACGTCGTGATGCTTACGCGCGTCCGCCCCGCGGCGTTACTGAGCCTGTCATCCCCTGTTCAGTTACTCCGATGATGTCACCGGAATCGGTCGAGCCGGGATCTGCGTGAAGGGGAGAAGGAGGGAGATTCGCCGGTTCTCCGAGGCAAACGGGTCTCCCTCATTCCTCAGGCGTGTGTCTGCCAGCCCGCGCACTTCGGAGAGACGCTCGCGGGGCAGGCCGGCTTGCTCGAGCACACGCCTGGCGGCGTTTGCCCGGTCCGCCGACAACTCCCAGTTCGTATACGTTGCATCGGAACCGTAGGGGGAGGCGTCGGTGTGGCCCTCCACCACGACCGGGTTCTGCAACCTGAGCAGCTCCTGCGTCACCGTGGACAGCACGGTGATCGCAGCGTCGCGCGGTGCGGCCGATCCGCGCGGAAAAAAGAAATCGCCGGCGCCGCCCTCGATGAGCTCGATGCGGAGTCCATCCGTCCCAACAGTGACTTCGACCTTCGCCGACGACAGTGATCCCGAGAGGGAGTCGAGTCGCTCGCGCAGGTGCGACGCAGCGGCTTCGTACGCGCTCTCCTCGTATTTGTGCACCGCGAGCCGGAGCTTCATGTCATTGATCTGTGCAGGCGATGCGCCCGCGCCGATCGGACTGTCACCGCCGCCGCCGATCGTGTGAAGACCGACTGGGCGCGAGAAGTATTCCTGGATGGTCTTCCGCGTCTGGTCGTCGAGGCCGACGAGCCACATCACCATGAAGAACGCCATCATCGCCGTGACGAAGTCCGCGTAGGCGACTTTCCACGAGCCGCCGTGGTGGCCGTGCCCGCGTTTCGTGACCTTCTTGACGATGATCGGCGAGCCGCCGCCCTGGCGGCTCATCAGGCCGCCTTGCCCTTCACCAGCGTTTCCACTTCGCTGAACGTCGGACGGTCCGCCGGTCCGATATTGCGGCGCGCGAATTCAACTGCTGACATCGGACTGTCACCTCGCGCGAACGCGAGGAGGCCGGAGCGGATCACGAGCAGGTACGCATGCTCGGAATTGACGCGTGCTTCGATCGCCTGTGCGATGGGGGAGAGCACGCCGTAGGACATGAGAATGCCGAGGAACGTGCCGACGAGCGCTGCGGCGACTTTTTCGCCGACTTCCGACGCCGCCCCGCCAATCGCACCCATCGTCACGATCACGCCGAGCACGGCCGCGACGATGCCGAAGCCCGGAAGCGCGTCGGCCACGCGCGAGATGGCGGTCGGCGCACTCATGGCCTCTTGATGATGTTGCTCGAGGTCCTGGTCGAGGATTTCCGAAAGCAGGTGATTCTCGATCGCGCCCGTGAGCAGCACCTTGAGGGTGTCGCAGAGGAGCGCCACGGCGTGATCATGGTGGAGGAAATCCGCGAATGGGCGGAAGAGCTCGCTCTTGTGCGGGTCTTCGATGTGCGACTCGATGCCGATCAGCCCGTCCTTGCGCGCTTTCTGAAACACCGCGTACAGTACGCGCAGCAATTCGCGGTACGAATTCGGCGTGAAGGGCGCCGGCTTGAGCAAACCGGTGGTGGCGCTGAGCGTGCGCTTGAGCGTGCCGGGAGGATTGCCGATCACAAGGGAGCCAAGCGCAGCGCCGCCAATGATCAGGAATTCATTGACCTGGATGAGAACCGCGATCCGGCCATGGTGCATCACATAGCCGCCCACGATGCTCCCGAATACCACTACGAGACCGATAATCAGGAACACGTCAGAGCGACCGATACTTGGGTGAGAACGGGGGGATCCTGCCTCGTCTCCCAGTATCGACCCTCTTCCCGAAAACTCGAACGAAACCGATCCGATGACGGTTGGAAACAGTGACGATCCGACTCCCTCAGAAACGGCAGCCGCGGTTGCCTGGGTGCGGATCTCGCGAGGCGAGCTGCGGGGGCTGACACACGCCCTGGGAAACCGTCTTCATTCGCTGGAGATGACGCTCGGGTCGCTGGCTCCGGGCGAAACTGTCACGCGTGGCATGATCGAGACGCTCGATGTTGCCTCCGCATCCTGTACGGAGCTCGTGAGCCTCTTTCGTCTGCTGCAGTTTGCCGATCGTGCGCAGCCCGAAGCGTGCGGACTCTCGGACATCGTTCCCTTCGCGGTGACGCTGCTCAAGCATCACGTCGACGGCCACGACGCCGAATGCGTCGTGCATGCCGTGGGTGAGCCGCCGGCCGTGCTGGTGCCCCCGGCTGCGATGACACAGGCGCTCGTGAGCGTCCTCGTCGGTGCGCTCCCGCGCCCGGATCTCAGCGACGAGTCCAACATCACCATCGAGCTCAGCGGCGACGTCGACTCGGCGTCTATTGCCCTGTCGTGGACCCCATCAACCCGGGAGAGCAGCTCGCCCGACGATCAATACTCGTCGCTCGATGCGGTGCGCTGGCTGCTCCGGGATGCAAACGCCACGGTCACGCGGAAAACCGAGTCCGGGATCGTTCGCACGTTGATTACGGTCCCCTCACTCGCGGCTGCCCGCCGCCTCGAGCGCAGCAAGGCCAAGTAGCGCGCGTCGCGTCTCCTCCTCGACTTGCGTCACGATCTCCGCTCGCAGAATACGCACGTCTGACGGCGCTTCGATGCCAAGCCGCACGGTCCGTCCGTCATTGGCCAGGACCGTGATGCGGCACTCGCCGTCGATCACGACGGCCTCGCCGGCTTTACGCGACAGGATCAGCATCAGCGTTTCATGTCCAACAATGTCTGCGCCATGTCATCCACGGCGGAGACGACCTTTGCCGCGGCGGCGTATGCCTGCTGGTATCGCATGATGCGCATGAGCTCTTCGTCGGTGTTGACGCCGCTCACGGCGTCGCGGCGGTCAGCTGCCTGGGATACGAGGGTACTCGCGACCTGCTGAGAATCCGAAGCCGCTCGCGTGGTTGTTGCGACCTGAGAGACCAGCACGCCGTACGCACCGGAGAACGAGTTTCCCGGCGCCGTTGGCGAGAAGTCGCGGAGCGCGGCAAGCTGCAGCGCGACCTTGTTGTTGCCGGGTGCGTCGAGCGCATCACCGACGGAAATCGCATCGGCGTTTGCGGCAACCTGCGCGGACAGCCTGATGTTGAGCGCGTTCGCGTTGGCGGGTGCGGTGTCGAAGAACGGAATGTTCGACCCCGTCGGTCCCGCGAGCGGATCCCAGTTGCCGCCCGCTCCCGATGGCGGCGACCAACCAGTGATGTGCAGCGCATTGACGTCCGTGATGAGTGCCGACGCCAGTGTGTCGAGCGCGGTGCGCGCGTGCCCGATATCGACGTTCGCCACCTGCATGAGCGCGCCGAGCTTGCCGGACCCTGCGTTTACGGCCTCCGATTCGCCCGCGAACGCAACCGAGATCGTCGTCCCGGGAAGAAGCGTGAGGTCGTGGGAGACCGAGCCGTCGACGAGCGGGCGCCCGCCGAGCATGATCTGGTCGCTGCCGTCGTTTCGGTCAATGACCGAGACCGGCACGAGCGACGACAGCTGATCGATCAGCTTGTCGCGCTGGTCACGCAGATCGTTGGCCGTGTGACCGCCGGATTCGGCGGGCACGATCTGCAGGTTGAGCTCCCCGATCTGGTGCGAGAGGCGGTTGACCTGCGTGACCGTGTCGACGACCTGCGCCCGCACATTGGCCGTGAGCGTGTCGATCTGTCCCGCCGCGGTGCTGATGCGGCTCGTGAGCGCGATCGCGCGTTGCTGCACCACGGATTTGGCGCCGGCACTCGCGGGATTCGACGCCAGATCGCTCCACGAATTCCAGAACGCGTCGAGGGCACTGGCGATTCCCGTGTCCGAGGGCTCGCCGAATACCTGCTGCAAACTTCCGAGCACGTCGCTGCGCGCCGCGTACCCAGCGGACGGCGCAAGCTGCGTGCGGAGATTCTGGTCGAGCAGCGCGTCGCGTGCGCGCGATACGGTGCGCACGTTGACACCGAGCCCGAAGTTGCCCTGCGGCGTCTGCAGCGGCGGCCCGGGCACGAGCTGCAATTCCTGGCGCGTGTACCCTTCGGTCTCCGCGTTGGCGATGTTGTGCCCCGTGACTTCGATGGCCGACTGATTGGCCAGGATCGCCGTGCGTGCAAGGCTGAGGATGGACCCGAGCGACATCAGATTCTCCGGTCGAGAAACGATCCGCCCGAAGGCGCCGCGGGGCGCACCGAATAACTCGCGGGATCGTCGGGCACGTTCGAGAGCACGCGCACGAGCTGGTCGCCGCTATCGATGGCCTGGCGCAGCACGCGCCGGTTCATGTCGACCTCGCGGTGAAGCGTCGTGGCAACGTCAGCGAGCGCGCGCGATGCCCCGGCGATATCCGGCGGCGGCGCGTTGCCGAACGCCGCGGACAGCGCCTCGAGACTGAGATCATCGCTCTCGCCGAGCAATTCATTGAGCGAGCGGCGTCTCCGGCGCGCCTCGCCAAGCGTGAGCAGCAGGCGGTGCGTCGCGAACACGGTGTCGTCGAGCGCGTCGAGATCGTCGCGCGCCACGGCGTCGCGCTGGCGGCGAATGATCGCCACAAGCTCGGTCAGCAGGCGTTCCTCGGCGCGGAGCGCATCCGAGAGTGCCCGTACCGTGCCGTCCACGCGCAGCGACGATCGCGGGGTGTTGCTCGTGATCGTGCTCATCGCGCTTCTCCCGCAGGGGTTGCCGCGGGCTCGACGCGATGCCGCAGCTGCTCTACGATGCGGTCACCGATTCCGCGATGCATCTGCGCGGCCATGGTGTCCGCCATGTTTTCGTCCATCATGCCCGTGAACATTTCTTCGCCGGCACCGCCGTCGAGCTCGCCATCGGTGGGAACGGTTGCACGCATGGCCGAAAAGAGCTCGCGGGTGAACGCTCCCTGCATCTGCGTGGCGACCGTGCGAAGCCGCGCGACAGCCGGGGAATCCGCGGGGCTTGTTGCCGGTCGCGACGGCGCAATGACAGCGTTCATCGGACGACCACTTCGGCGACGAACGCACCCGCGTCACGCAGTGCGCTGAAGATTGCGACGGTCTGTGCCGCCGTGGCGTGCATGGCCTGGAGTGCACGCGCAAGATCGCGCACAGATGCGCCGGACGGTGCGCGAACGGCAGTGTCGGAGGCACTGTCCGCGCCGACGATCACCGAGATGCCGTCATGACTCACCATGGCGTCGCCGATGCGCATGTCCGCCCCGGTGACGACGGTGCCATCACGCGAATCGATGACGAGCTTCGCCGCGCGCACCGGCGTGATGGTGAGCTCACGAACGCGCGCGAGGATCAGTGCAAATCCGCTCGCGGTGTCTTTGGGCGTCAACTGGACGGACCCGGGATCGAGCACCATGGCGTTGCCCTTGCCGCCAAGCGCGGAATCGACGGCCGCGGCAATGCGCGTTGCCGTGCCGATATCGGGGTCGCGGAGCAGCAGGCGGTTTGCCGCGGCGGCCGCGGGGCGGGGAAGCTCGGTCTCGAGTACACCGCCCTGCGGAACGCGGCCGGTCGTGACGCCCTGAACGAACGTGCGGGTGTTCGTCGGTCCGCTGACGGCGAGCGATCCCTGCGCGCCAGCGATCGGCGCGGCCCCCGCGTCCGTCACGAGCGGCGTCATCCATAACACACCGCCGCGCAGCGATGTCGCGTCACCAATCGAAGAGACGCTCACGTCAAACCGTCCGCCGGCATGCATGTACGGCGAGACTTCAGCGGTGACCAGCACGGCAGCGACATTTCGCGTGCGGAGCAGTTCGGCGGGGACCTGTACATCAAAACGGCGGAGCAGATTCACGATGGACTGGACGGTCTGCCGGGAACCAAATGTCCCGGTGACGCGATCGCCCGTCCCGCTCAATCCCGTGACCAACCCATAGCCCATGAGGCGCGCGGGCGGAGCAGCCTGGTCGAGAACGAGGTCGCGAATCGCGACGCGCTGCGCGTTCGCGGGCCACGCAAACGTGGCGGCGAGGACGGCGGCGGCGATGAACGCGATGACGGCAGCGCGACGCATTGCAGTGTGCACGTGTATGAGCCCGGTTACGGCCAGATGACGTCGAGGAGTTTCGTGAGCAGGCCAGTCTTCGGCTTGCCGAGGGAGCCCTGCTGGCCATACGCGATCTCCGCGTCGGCGAGGCGCCATGATGGAACGGTGTTGGTGGAGACCGAGATGTCCTGCGGACGCACCCAGCCGGTGAGCGTGACCTGCTGCTTGCTCTTGTCCACCGCGACCATTTTCGTGCCGCGAACCTGGATCATTCCGCCGGGAGAAATCGCGACAACGCGCGCACTCATCTCCGAGCTGAACCGGTTCTCGCGCACCGCTTCGCCGTTGCGCGTCGACGTGCCATCGTTGCCGAAGGTGGCGTTGGCGGACGTCGCGGGCGACGGAGCGGGCGGCTGGACGTTGAGATCGAATTTCTTGTTCCGGCGATCGCTGTGGTTTTCCTTGAGATTCGCCGACGCGATTGTGCGCTCGTCGATGAGGATAGTGACGATGTCACCGACGCCGAGTGTCGCACGGTCCGACGTCCAGGAGCTGCGTACGTGCACCGTGTCCTGCTTCGCAGCGGGCGCGGCCTGGGCCGCCTGGCGGCCCGCGGGATTCTGTGCGTGAAGCGCGGGGCTCGCCGCGACGAACGCGGCGAAGAGAGCGGAGCGAGTGTTCATCGGCCGATCATGACGGTTGAGGAGTCTTTCGCGACCCCGATCATCTGTGTGCGGGCGTCGATGCGGACGCGCACCGAATCGCCGAGACCGGCGTCGAAGAGCGCCACGCCGGGGCGTGAGATGGTGATCGCGCCGAAGGTCGTCGCGACGAGGACTGCTGTGCCGGCGTGCACGATGACCGGCTTGCCAATGGCGGGAGCCCTGAGCGGCTCGCCCGCGCGCATCATGCGGCGCGTCACGAGTCCGATGAGTGCATCGGGAACGACGGCCCCGGAATCGACGGCGATGTCGCCGGCGGTGAGTGCAATGCCGCGCGCGAGCGCGTGCGCGGCGCGCGGGACGGACGGCGCCTCCTGTCCGCGCAACACCGGCGCGCGGAACACGAGCGCCATGAGCAACGTGGCGATGAACGCCTTCAGGTGCACGTTCATCAGCGAATCAGCGACGCGGTGACGTCGCCCATCTGCTCGCAGTTCTTCACCGTCTTGGAATTGATTTCGTACGCGCGCATGGCCGCGATCATGTCGACCATTTCCTGCACGATCTCGACGTTGCTGCCTTCGAGGTGGCCCTGGAGGAGGCGCCCGAATCCGTCGTCGTCGGGGAAGCCGGTGACCGGCTCGCCGGACGCGGCCGTCGACGAATAGAGATTCTCTCCCATGGCTTCGAGGCCGGACGGATTGGCGAAGCGCGCAATCTCGATGCGGCCGAGCTCGACCGGCGTAGCGCTGCCCGCCTTGGCGACGCTCACGATGCCGTTGCGCGAAATGCTGATGTCGCCGGCGTCGGCGGGAATCTTGATCCCGGGAAGCACCGTCAGACCTTCGCTCGTCACGAGCGTGCCCTGGTCGGAGATCTCGAACGAACCGTCACGCGTGAACGCGGTCTGTCCGTTCGAGAGCTGCACCTGGAAAAATCCCTCGCCTTCGATCGCGACGTCGAGTGAACGCTGCGTGGCTTCGACCGGACCCTGCGCATGCAGCCGCTGCACCCCGGCGAGGCGCGTGCCGCGTCCCACCTGAATGGTCGGCGTGGTCTCCGCGTCCGCGGCGGCGACCGTCCCCGACGTCTGTACGGTCTGGTAAAGAAGATCCACGAAGTGCGCGCGGCTTCGCTTGAAGGCCGTCGTGTTCACGTTCGCGAGGTTGTTGGCGATGACTTCAGTGCGCGTCTGTTGCGCCATCATGCCGGTGGCGGCGGTGCGCAGTGCGGGATCCATGTCGGGCCTTGGTGAGCGTTGAGCGGTGTTAGACGGGCTTCGCGAGCTCGACGGCGCTGATGCCCCGCGCCGAGTCGATTGTCGTCAGCGCCTTCTGGACGCTCGCATACGCGCGCTGCACGGAAATGAGGTCGACGAGCGATTCGACCGAGTTGACGTTGCTGTCTTCGAGCGCGCCCTGTTTGAGTGTGCGTTCGCCGGGGGCAATGCTTTCGCGTGCCGATGGTGTCGCGAAGAGATTCGCGCCTTCATGCGTCAGGCGAGTGCCGGGCGGAACTCGCTCCATGCGAAGGCGCGCGATCTGCGTGCCGTCCGCGATGACCGCGCCGGATGCGTCGATGCGTACGTCGCGCGCGGTCGCGGGAATCACCACCGGGCCCCGCGTACCGCCGCGTTCATCCTGTTCGCCGAGCACGACATTGCCCGTGTCATCGACAAGGCGCCCGCTCTCATCAAGAGAGAACGACCCGCCGCGGGTGAGGCGCTCGCCGTTCGGCGTGTCGACCACGAGGAATCCATCGCGCTGGATCGCGAGATCGAACGGCTGCGCGGTGACGCTCAGCGTGCCGGGCCGGAAATCCGTCGATGCATCCGCCACCGCCGTGCTCTCGGCGTCGAGCAGCCGGGAGAACACGCGCTCGCCCTTGAACCCCGTCGTGTTGACGTTGGTCAGGTTGTTCGCGAGCACGGCCTGCCGGCGCTCGATGTTGCGGAGCGCGGCCGCTGCGTGTTCGATGCCGGTCGGGCGGATGGAGGTCACTTGAGGGCTAGAGGGCTAGTGGGCTGGAGGGCTGGAGGGCACTGCTCGTGTTCACGGAATGCAATGACTGTGCCACTCCTTTCTTCGCGCAAAGTGTTGTAGCTATGTGACTTAGGCGAGCGTGATCGGCACGGGACGACCGCGCGTCACGGCAGTGATTGCCGCTGGATGCACGTTTCTGCCGTTCATCGGATCGGCGCGCGAAGGTGGGCCATCTTGGTCCGGAGGTTGCCCAAGGCCTTCGTCCGGATTTGCGACACGCGCGATTCGGTGATTCCCAGCGCCATCGCGATCTCGTGCAGCTTGAGGTCTTCGTAGTAGTACAGCGACAGCACGATTCGCTCCTGCTCCTTGAGCGTCATGATCGCATCGCGGAGATGGTCGACTTCCTGCGAGTGCGTCACGCGGTCCTCGATGTCGTCTTCGCACACGCCGGCGAGCATTTCGGCCTGCGTCGGCGCGCCGTCATCGCTCGGTGTGTCGTCGAGCGGAATGCGCACGGACGTTTCGACGTCGGACTGCCACTGCCAGAGGGTCTCGATGTCGACGCCAAGCTGCTGCGCCGTTTCGCGATCCGTGGGCTCGGTGTTGCCGGCGCGGTTGAGCGCTTCGCGTGCGGTCTTGAGGTCGCGGCCCTTGCGGCGAATCGACCGCGGCACGTGATCCTGGCGGCGAAGCTCATCGAGCATCGCGCCACGAATGCGGGGCGTCGCGAACGTGCTGAACGCGAGTCCGCGCGAGGGGTCGAACGCGTCGGCCGCGGCCATGAGGCCGAGCGTGCCGGCACTGATGAGCTCGTCGAACTCGAGGTCGATGCGCATGCCGCGCGCGACCTGGCGAGCCACGAAGTGCACGAGGCCGATGTTGTCGTTGAGCATCCGCTGCCGCGCGATCTGACGCGCGTCGGGAAGAAGAGTCGTTTCGTTCATGTGAGACTGGGCGAGCTGCATTGAAGTGGCTTCTCCGTAGGTGGCGAGTGTGGCGGCGCTCATGAGCGCGGCGCGTCGTCGAACTCCGCGAGCAGCCTGACGGCAACGCGCGCGGTGAGTGAACCCGCTTCGCCGGCATCGACGCTCCGGCGGAGGGGGCGGCCTTGAGCGGCCGCGGCTGACAGCGTGGGTTCGAGCGGAATGGTGCCCGCGCAATTCACGGAACGTCCGAGGAAATGGCCGGATGCCGCGCGGATCTGTTCGAAGCCCGCCGTCGCGCGCGCTTCGTCGTGCTTGTTCATCAGGAATTCGACCGGCGCCCCGGGCCAGCGCGTCTCGATCGCTTTCACCATCGCATACGCCGACGCGAGCGAAACCGGGTCAGCCTGCGAGACACCGATGAAGCGCCACGCGCCCCTGCCCGCGGCGGCGATGATGCCGTCGAGTCGCGATCCCGCGTCGAACCAGATGGTGTCGAACGAGGGATAGAGCTGTGCGATGCGGCGGAACACCGAGCGCCGTTCGGACGTGCCGAACGTGCCCTTCCACGGCGTCTCACCGAGTGCGCCTGGGATGAGCCAGCAATGTTCGCTCACACCGACGATCACCCGTTCCAGATCGACCGACGGATCCTGGAGTGAAACGAGACCGTTCGTGGCCTCGACGCCGAGCACGCGCGCGAGCGATCCTTGCTGCTCGTTCGTGTCGACGATGAGCGTGCGGCGGCCGTCCGCTGCGCATGCGAGCGCGAGCAGCGCGGTCACCGTCGACGCACCACTCCCTGCGCGCGATCCCGCGACGACGAACGTCGCGTCATCCGTGGGCTGCCATTGATCCGTGCGCCGGCGCGCAGCGTACCGGCGGAGGCCGGCGGCTGGCGCGCTCATCGCACACCTCGCGAACCTGGCGCGACGAGGTTACGCAGCATGCTGCATCTCCCACGTCGCGACCGTGTTGAGGTTGATCGCGGGCGGCAGCTCGGCAAGTGACAGCACGGGCATGCCCGGCATGACCGGCTCGACGAGACGGCGAATGCCGATGCGGAGTCCCGGCGGTACGAGCAGCGGAACAGCGCGGCCCTCCGAACGCTCGGCGGACATGCTTTGCAGATCGCGCAGCAGCGTCACGAGCTGGTCCGGTCCGAGCAGCGCACCCTGCGCCGACGCGGCGCGCGGTGCGAGCAACGTGAGCAGAGACGCTTCGAGCTTCGGTCCGAGCGTGATCGCGCGAACAACGCCTTGGTCGTCGCTGTAGAGCTTGGCGAGCACGTGGCTGAGCGCGCGGCGCGCGTGTTCGGCCAGTTGCTCCGGATCCTTGGTCTGATCCGCGGCGTCGCCGACCGCTTCGAGAATCGTGATGAGGTCGCGGATCGGCACGCGCTCGCGCAGCAAACGCTGGAGCACGCGGTGCAGCGCACCGAGGGAGAGCCGCGACGGAATCAGTTCTTCGACCAGCGCCGGGTTCGTGCGCTTGATCGTATCGAGCATCTCCTGCACGTCCTGACGGCCCAGGAGATCGGCCGCGTTGGCCTTGAGCGTCTCCATGAGATGCGTCGCGATCATGGTCGTGGCTTCCACGACCGTGTAGCCCATCGCCTCCGCTTCCGTCCGGCGGCTCGGCGCAATCCAGCGGGCCGGCATGCCGAAGCTCGGATCGGTGGTTTCGACGCCGTCGATCGGCGCCACCACACTTCCGGTGTCCAGGGCGAGGAGATGTCGTGCCATGACCTCTGCTCTGGCAACTTCCGAGCCACGCAGTTTGATCACGTACTGATTGGCCGGAAGCCGGATGTCATCGCGGATTCGGATGGCCGGAATGAGCACTCCGAACTCCAGCGCGGCCTGTTTGCGCAGCATTCCCACTCTCTCGAGCAGATCTCCGCCCTGCGATTCGTCTGCGAGCGGGATGAGCGCGTACCCGAGCTCCAGTTCGATCGGATCGAGCTGAAGCAGGTCGGCGACGGGATTGGCAGGAGCGGTGACTTCTTCCGCCGGCTGGACGTTCTTGGCTTGCTCTGCGGCAATCGTTGCCGCCCGGGTGGTGGCAGTGCGGGCAAGGGCGGCGAACGCACCGCCGAGCAGCAGAAAGGGGATCGAGGGGAGGCCGGGGACGAGCGCAAACGCGCAGAGCGTTCCGGCGGCTACATAGAGGGCGCGCGGCTGGCCGCCGATCTGCTTGGCGAGCACGTTGCCGAGCCTCGTGCCCGAGCTCGCGTGCGTGACCATGAGGCCCGCGGCGGTCGAGACGATCAGCGCCGGAATCTGTGTGACGAGCCCGTCGCCAACTGTGAGGACGGTGTACGTGGCCGCCGCCTGCCCGATCGGAAGCCCCCGCTGCACGACGCCGACGAAGATGCCACCGGCAATGTTGATCCCGGTGATGAGCAACCCGGCAATCGCGTCGCCCTTCACGAACTTCGACGCGCCGTCCATGGCGCCGTAGAAGTCCGCCTGGCGCGAAATGACGGCGCGGCGCTCGCGGGCCGTTGCCTCATCGATGAGGCCCGCGCCCAGATCGGCGTCGATCGCCATCTGCTTGCCGGGCATGGCATCGAGCGTGAACCGCGCGGCCACTTCGGCCACGCGTCCGGCGCCCTTCGTAATGACGATGAAATTGATGCCGACGAGGATCAGGAACAGCACGAGACCGACGGCGTAGTTCCCGCCAATCACGAACTGCCCGAATACCTGGATGACCTTGCCCGCGTGCCCTTGCGCGAGAATGAGGCGCGTGGAGCTCACGTTGAGCGCGAGCCGGAAGAGCGTGAGGAGCAGCAGGACCGACGGGAACGAGCTGAACTCGAGAGCGTCCGTCGTATAGAGCGCCACGAGCAGCACGACGAGCGCGAGCCCGATGGACAACGAGAGGAAGAGGTCGAGAAAGAACGGAGGCAGCGGCAGGATGAGCAGCGCGATCACGAACACGATCGCGAGCGCCACGCCGATTTCCGTGATCCGGCCGCTGCCGATTGGCGCGGTCGCGGAGGCCGTGCGTGCAGTACTCATGACACCACCGATCCTGACCAGGCGGGCGCATCGCCGCGGCGCGCGCGTTCGCGGTATACGAAGGCGAGAACTTCTGCGACCGCGGCGTAGAGCTCCGCGGGAATGACGAGGCCGACGCGCGCTGTCGCGATGAGTGCGCGCGCAAGCGGACGATTCTCGATCGTCGGAATGCCTTTCTCGCGCGCGATCTGCTTGATGCGCTCGGCGATCTTGCGCTCGCCCATGGCGAGCACGACCGGCGCGGGCGCGGCGAGCGGATCGTAGCGAAGCGCGATCGCGATGTGCGTCGGGTTCACGATCACGACGTCGGCCTTGGCGACGTCCTTGAACATCTGACGGCGGATACGCGAGCGCGCGATGGCGCGAATGCGCGACTTGAGAAGCGGATCGCCGTCCTGCTGCTTCATTTCCTGGCGAACTTCGTCCTTCGTCATGCGCAGGCTGCGCACGTGCTGCCACCACTGAAACCCGTAGTCGGCGCCCGCGAGCGCGAGAAACGCGCCGCCCGCCGACGCCAGAAGGCGAACACCGTTGTGTCGGACCGTCTCGAGCAGGCTCGCCGCGTCGCGGCCGCCCAGGTCGAGCAGGTCGGGCCACGCCTTGCTGAGCACGCGCCACGTGACGAGTCCGACGAGCGCGACCTTGGCGAGGGCCTTGACCAGGTCGGCCACGGAACGCCAGCCGAAGAGACGCTGCGCGTTCTCGATGGGATTCAGGCGATTGAACTGCGGCTTGAGCGGATCGGACGCAAACGTGCCGCGCGCCTGCAGCACTCCGAGCGCGATCGCCATTCCGCCGATCGCGAGTCCGATCATCGCAATGATCACGATGACGGCAAATCCGTTGTCGCGAATGCGCGCGATTGCGTCGGCGGGTCCGTCAATGCTGCCGATGGCGCGCAGCCCGTCACCGAAGAGTGCGGTCGTGCGCGATGCGACGGCGGGTGAGACCATCTGGAACGTGAGCGCGCCACCCAGGAAGAGCGCCGCCGTCGCGAGCTCGGCGGAACGGGGAACGCGCCCTTCGTCCGCGGCTTCCTGGCGGCGCCGGGCTGTCGGTTCTTCTGTGCGTTCCTGATCGGAGTTGCCGGACATCGGCGTCTCCCCTAGCGCGCGGCCGCCGCAAACGCGGCGCCCACGTGGTCAATCATGTCGCGGTACATCACCGTCCATCCGGTGAGCGTGCGGGCCATGGAGGGGACGGCCGCGGCGAACGCGAACAGGCCGATCGCGATCTGCACGGGGAACGACACCGTGAGCAGGTTGAGCTGCTGCGCCGCGCGGCCGAGAATGGCCATCGCGAGATTGGTGATGAGCACGGCGGCGATGACCGGCGCGGCGAACCGGATGCCGAGCATGAAGAGCCGGCTGCCGAGTTGCACCATCGCGGCGAGCCCGTTCGCCGCCGAAACCGGAGAGCCCGGTGGCAGCGTCTGAAAGCTGTCGGAGAGCGCGCCGAGCATCACCGTGTGCAGGTCGAGCGAAAGCAGGAGCGCCACGGTGAAGAGGCGCGTGAAAATCCCGAGCACGGGCAACTGCTGGGTGTCGAGCGGATCGAGAATCGCCGAACCGCTGAGCCCCATCTGGACGGCCATGGTGTCGCCGGCCATTTCCGCGGCGCCGACGATGATGGCCGCCCCGAGTCCGATCGCGAGACCGATCAGCGCTTCGCCCACGAACGCGCGTGGCGTGAGCGCGGGCGCGGCGTGCAGCGTGGCGTAGGCGGCGGGCTGGAGCAGCACCGTGATCACGACGAGAATCGCGACGCGCACGAGGCGCGGAATCACGGTCGACGAGAACACGGGCGCGATGGCGATGACGCCGCTGACGCGCGTGGCGCAGAGCATGAAGGTCGCCGCAGAACCGGGCGCGAGCGGATCGAACCCCGCGGTCACGAACCGAGTCCCGGCAGCGCCTGGAACAGCTCGCCCGCGTATTTCGTGGCCGTGTGGATGAGCCACGGCAGGCAGATGATAAATACGACCGCGACGCCCACGAGCTTCGGTACGAACGACAGCGTTTGCTCCTGGATCTGCGTGACGGCCTGGAACACGCTCACGACGAGGCCGATGACGAGCGCGGCGAGGAGCATGGGCGCGGCGAGCAGAAGCGCCATGAGCAGCGCGTGCGTCGCGAGGTCGACGATGAGCGCGTCGGACATTAGTGGAAGCTCTGAACGAGGCCGTGGATCACGACCGCCCATCCGTCGACGAGGACGAACAGGAGGAGCTTGAACGGCAGCGAGATCATCGCGGGGGGCACCATCATCATGCCCATCGACATGAGGACCGACGCGACGACGATGTCGATGACGATGAAGGGCAGGAACAGCGCGAATCCGATCTGAAAGGACACGCGGAGCTCGCTCGTCACGAACGCGGACGTGAGCACCACGAGCGGCACGTCGTCGACGGACGCAGGCCGCGGCGTGTGGCTGAGGCGCACGAAGTTCGCGATGTCCGCTTCGCGCGTCTGGCGGAGCATGAAGGACCGGAACGGCTTCACCGCTTCCTTCAGCATTTGCGTCTGCTCCATCTTGCCGTCCATCCACGGCGCGAGCGCTTTCTCGTTCACTTCTTCGAGCGTGGGCGCCATCACGAAGAGCGTGAGGAGCAGCGAGAGTCCCGCGACGAGCTGTGCCGGCGGCGCGCTCTGCGCGCCAATTGCCTGGCGAAGGAAGTGCAGCACGATGAGGATGCGCGTGAAGCCCGTCATCATCAGCACGACGGCGGGGAGGAGCGTGAGCAGCCCCATCATCACGACGATGCCGACGGTGCCGGACAGCTTGAGGCCGCCCGCTTTCTCGCCGATGCTGAGCGACATCTGCGGCGCGAGCTTCGACGCCATGGAGTCGATGCGTGCAGCCGAGACCGGCGCCGGCTTTGTGACTTGAGCCGCCTGCGCAGCCTGCGCCGGCGCGACGCGCACCGCGCTGTCCTGCGCGGCCGCGGCTTGTGAGCCGAGCGCGATCAGTGCGACGACGAACGCGGACTTGATCGCACGAGAGAGCGCGGTGGAAAAGCGCACACGGTTCCCCCCGTTCCCGCTGTCCCCGTCGTCGATTGTCCCGCCCTTTTCCCCGCTGTCGTTCTTCCCAATCTCAGCAATGAACCTCACTCCGCCCTCGCCGACGCCGAGGAGGATCTGCCGGCCGGATACGTTGACGACTGCCAGTCCCTGGCGTGCTCCCAGCGACGCTCGTTGCACGACCTCGAGCTCGACGACTTTTCCTCCTCGTCCCAGCCGCGGCATGGCGCGCTTCACGAGCGCGACCGCGACGAACAGGAGACCGAGCACGAGCGCGAGCGCGCCCAGCATGCTCACCAGGGACGTCACGCTCACGCGGACTGTTCTGCCGTCGGGAGCGCGGAGACGATGCGCGTGATGCGAATCCCGAAATGCTCATTGATCACGAGCACTTCGCCTTCGGCAAAGCGGCGGTCGGCGACGTAGATGTCAATCGGCTCGCCCGCGAGACGCTCGAGGCGAATCACGGAGCCGCGGCCAATGCGCAGCAGCTCCTGCACGGACATGCGCGTCCGGCCCAGCTCGATCGTCACGGAGAGCGGGAGATCGAGCAACATCGAGAGCGGGACTTCCGTTTTCGAATCGGAAGAACCTGAGAGTTCCGCGAGTGCAGGTGCCATGCCCTCGGCGGCAGCGAAGTCGGTCATGAATGCGAGACGGAGGAAGGAAGAGCGTCCGCGGAATCCGCGGCGCCGGGTGTGCGGATCACGTCCGCAACGCGGACGGCGACGCGCTGGCCAACGCGTCCGGGGGTGGCCAGGTACCGCGCACGTCCGCCAATGAGCAGCTCCAGCGGCGTGTCGGTCGGAACGCCGGTCGTCAGCACGCTTCCGGGCGGAAGCGAGAGCAACTGGCGCATGCGGATGGTGAAAGCGGGAAGCCGCGCCGACACGTCGACGTGCATCGTGCGGAGCGATGCCTCGGTCAGTTCACGCGTGGCGCGGCGTTCAGCGGGCGAGCCCGTCATTTCCTTCACGCGGCGCTGGTCGCCGGACGCGAAGAACTTTTCGAGCACACTGAGCGGAAGACAGATGATGAGCAGCGAGTGCAGCTGGTCGCCGGAGACGTCGATGTTGGCGACGAGCACCGGATCTTCGCGGTTCACGCCCTGCACCATTTCGGGAAACGATTCGAACGTGGTGAGCTCGAGGTCGAGCGGAACGTGGTCCTGCCAGATCTCGGTGACGAGCGAGGCCACGCGGTCGACTACGCCGCGAATGGCGAGGCGTTCGATGGGTGAGAGCGCGCGGCGCGGCGTGGCCGGCTGCGAGTCTCCACCGAAGAAACGGTCGATGAGCAGATACGCGAGCTCGTGACCCATGTCGATCACGCCCTTCTGGCCCTCGTTGTTCGCGATGTCGAAGCCGAACGACGCGCACGGCGTCGAGAGCGAAAGCGTGAACTCGCCGAAGCTGTACTGTTCGACGCTCTGCAGCTTGAGCTCGATCTGCCGGCGCACGCGGCCGATCAGCCACGCTTCGAGCTGCTTTGCGAGCCGCTCGTACATCGCCTCGATCGTGCGCAGGCGGTCTTTCGAGATGCGGTGCGGGCGCCGGAAGTCGTAGACCTCTTCGTGCACGTCGCGCGGCGCCGGGCTGGTCCGGGCAGCGGACGCGCCGCCGCCTCCGCCCAGGATCGCGTCGATCTCGTTCTGTGAAAGCGTATCGGCCGGCATGCGTCGCTTACTGCACCACGAACTGCGGGAAGAACACGCCGCGGACCTTGCCGTGGCCGAGGAGCGAGTCGATCACGTTCGCGATTTCCGCGCGGAACGCCGGGCGGCGCGACACGTCGACGAGCTCGTCGACGGTCTTGGTCGCGAATACCTCGAGCACGCGGTCGCGCGCTTCACCTTCGCGCTTCGCCAGTTCTTCCTTCGCGACCTGGTCGACGAGTTGCACGCCGACCGTGAGCAGGAGAAACCGCGAGCCGCGCGTGCCCGCCGGATTGAGGACCAGATTCTCGAGCATCTGCGGCTCGATGGCTGCCTTCGCGCCGTGCTCGCCCGCGGAGTCGTGTCGTGCGTTCGAGTCGGCGGACGCCGCTTTGGTGCCCTTGCCGGCAACCAGCGGCGCGATTCCGAAGATCCCGGCCCCTACGCCCGCGAGGACCGCGAACGCCGCGACTATCGTGGACTTCTTTGACTTGGGCTGCTTGGGTGCAGCTTCTGCCGGTGCTTCTGTTTCGTCGGTGGGTTTTGCGTCAGCCATGAGCAGCGTGGAAGCGGAGAGTTGTGTCCTGTTGCATTGCTAAAGCACTCTCCGTGCCACTCTGTCATCTTCGTGTATCGTGTTGTGCGATAAGGAGTTGTCTGGTTTGTCCACACTCGCGTTCGGGGCCCACGGACGCGGCGCGAAATGCCGGGCGGCAAAAACTGCCTAAGAACAGGGCTAAAGGGCTGGAGGGCTGGAGGGCTAGTGGGCCCTCTAGCCCTCTAGCCCTCTAGCCCTCTAGCCCTCTAGCCCTCTAGCCCTCTAGCCCTCAGCGCTCAGCGCTTAACGCTTAACGCTTAGCGCTCAGCGCCCAGCGCTTACCGCTCAGCGTTCAGCGCTTAGCGCTTGAGGTTAACCAGCTCCTGCAGCATCTCGTCGCTGGTCGTGATCACCTTGCTGTTCGCCTGAAAGCCGCGCTGCGCGACGATCATCGACGTGAATTCCTGCGCCAGGTCCACGTTCGACATTTCGAGTGCGCCGCTGGTCAGCGTTGACTGACTGCCTTCGAGCGCGAAGCCGAACACCGGGCCGCCGGAGTTGCTCGACTCCTGGTACATGTTGTCACCGATGCGGAGCAGGCCGGCCGGGTTGTTGAAGTCCGCGAGCACGATCTGCGCGAGCGGCACGTTCACACCGTTCGTGAAGGAGCCGGTGATGACGCCCGAGCGGTCGATCGAGAAGTTCTGCAGTGTACCCGACGTGTAGCCGTTCTGGTCGCGGAGCACCGCGGTGCTCGTCGACGAATACTGCGTGATGCCGTTCACGCCGGTTCCCGGATCCATCGAGATGCTGACCGGATCAGCGCCCGGCGGGTCGAACGCAATCGTTTGGAGCGCCGGCGAGTTGAGCGTGCCGTCCGGGTTGAACGTGAACGTACCATTGCCGTTGATGCTGGCCACGGGCACGCCCGCCGCGACGAGATTCGTCGGGTCGACTTCCCAGTTCCAGGTGTTGGAGCCCGTCTTGTAGAGGTAGACCTTGATGTCGTACTTGGTGCCGAGCGAATCGTACGTCGTGATCGACGTCTCGGTCCATGCGCCCTCGTTGGCCGCAACGCCGCGCGTGTCGGCGTTGAAGCCCGACGCGGCAGGACCCGCGCCGTCGGGGTCGGTCGTGTCGAACGTCGGCGCGGATGCGTTGAGGTTGCCGGCGAGATTCACTTCCGTCGTCGCCGTGGCCGATGTTTTCTGGCCGAACGGCAACCTGATGTCCGTCAGACCGTCCTGGAACACGCCGTTCACGGCGACTTTGCCCTGCACGACGAAACCGTTCGTCGGCGCAACCAGGCGGCCGTCGGCGTCGATCTGGAAGTTGCCCGAGCGGGTAAAGAAGCTCTGCGTACCCTTCCGCACGACGAAGAACGAGTCGCCCTGAATCGCGACGTCGGTGTTGAGGCCCGTGGTCTCGAGGTTACCCTGCGAGAAGATCGTGTCGACCGAGCCGATCTGCATGCCGAGGCCGACCTGGATCGGGTTGATACCGCCCTGGTCACCGGGTGGACGGCTGCCGCCCTGCAGCAGCTGGGCGAAGCCTTCCTTGAACGTCACGCGTCCCGACTTGAACGCGACCGTGTTGACGTTGGACACGTTGTTGCCGATCACGTCCATGCGGACCTGGTGATTTCTCAGGCCGGAGACACCGGCGAACAGCGAACGCAGCATTGTTGAGCTCTCCTCGTAGTGGAATCAGTGTGGATTCGGTATCGAATCAGTTGCCGGCGACGACCGCGGAGATCGAGCCGATGGGAAACGCAAACGGGCCGCTGGTGACGTAGGCGCCGTCAGAGCTGAAGCGCACGCCGTCCACGTGCACCTTGATATGGGTGGCGAGCGGCGTCGCCGCCGCGCCGTTCTGCGAACACTCGACCACCACGCGGTACGTGCCCGGCTCCATGCCGGCGGTCGCGCCCGCGAGATCGATCGTGTTCGTGCCTTGCTCGCGCGCGCCGATGGACACGGTGTGCAGCGTGTTGCCCGCGTTGTCCGTGATCTTCACGGTCAGGTCGCCGCCCCCCGCGGGGACGTCGACATTTGCTTCCTTCGTCCCGTCGCCGTTCTTCCCGACGTTGATGAGATCCGTCGCGACCGTGACGTCGCGGCCGAGCAGGCTCGTGGCCGACGAATTGTTGATCGCGGCCGATAGCGACGCACCGCTCGCTGACTGCGCGTCGAGCTTGTCGCCGATGTTCATCAACTGCTCGACCGACGAGAACTGAGCGAGCTGCGACGCGAGCTGCTGCCCGTCGGTGGGATTGAGCGGATCCTGGTGCGTCATCTGCGCCACCAGGAGCTTGATGAATTCGTTCTTGCCCATCGGCCCGCCGACGGCGTTCGTGAACGGTGTGCTGGTCCGGTCGACGCCCGCCGGCGCGGTAGTGGTCGGTGCAACTGGTGCGGTCATGCGTGGTCTCCTCCCTGTCCGGGGCGTTCGCGGCGCTGGCGCTGCCGGTTCCCCTGGTGTTGTGATCGGAACTGTGCGTCATCGCGCCATGTGTCGCGCGACGACGAACGCGAATCGGTGTGCGCGTCGGCAAGCGAGCTGCCGGACGTCGTCGCCATCGCGTCGGCGACGAAGAGATCATTGGCGCGTGCAGCGTGCACGTCCGATGCCGCACGCATTTCGCGCGTCACGGTGCGCACTTCGGTGCCCGCAGGCGCGAGGCCGCGCGTCTCGAGCGCACGCGCGAGATCAGGAACCCGCTGCGCGAGCTCGTTTGCCCGGCCCAGGTCATTGACGGCGATGCGCGTGTCGACACGGTTTCCGCGCACATCAATGCGGATGCGGTCGTCGGCGCCGCTCTCCGAGTCGACACGCAGCACGAGGCCCGACATCGGCTGCGAGCGTGCCAGATCCCTGAGCGCCGCAACGTGCTCGGCGCGCTCAGGCGCCGTTGCGGCTTCGATGGTGTGTGGCGCTTCCGGAGACGGCGCGTGCGAAACGGGCCCGCTCATCGGAACAAACGATTGCTGCGACGACTCGTCGTGCGCTGCGGCGCGCGCGTCGTTGTCGCGGGGCGCGCTCTTGAGCGCAGGTTGGCGGGTTGGCGGGGCGACGGACTCACGGGTTGACGGGTTGACGGGTTGACGGGTCGACGGG
>DASRAP010000054.1:0-5116 GCA_035638155.1 Gemmatimonadaceae bacterium
CATTCGGCGCTTATGTGCGAAGCAAAGGCCCCGGCAAGTCGGTGGTCGTCGGGCGCGATAGCCGTGTCTCCGGACCGCTCTTTCACCGGATCGTGATCGGCGCGCTCCAGGCGGCGGGATGCGATGTCATCGACATCGGGCTCACACCGACTCCGACGGTTCAGCTTGCCGTGGAGCATCACCATGCGGCGGGTGGCCTCGCCATCACGGCGAGCCACAATCCCATCGAGTGGAACGCGCTCAAGTTCGTCGGGCCCAGCGGACTGTTCCTGGACGCGGAGAGCGGTGCGGAGATGCGCGCGCTTCTCGACAGTGCGAACCCGTACGTCGGGTGGAACGAGCTTGGCTCGGTGCGCACCGACGATCGCGCGATTGCGCGGCATATCGACGCGGTTCTCGCGCTGCCCTACATCGACGTCAATGCCATTCGCGCGCGGCAATTCCGCGTGGCGCTCGACTGCTGCCATGGTGCCGGCGGCGCGATCATCCCCGCGCTCCTCGAGCACCTGGGTTGCGTGGTGGCGTCGATCGGGCTCGAGACTGACGGACGGTTTCCGCGTCCCCCGGAGCCGGTCGCCGATCAGCTCGGCGATCTTGGCACGCTCGTGCGGGAACACCGCGCGCATATTGGGTTCGCCACGGACCCCGATGTCGACCGCCTCGCGCTGGTCGACGACACGGGGACGCCGGTGGGCGAGGACTGGACGCTTGCCCTGGCGGCTCGCGTGGTTCTGGCGAGAAAGGTCGGCCCGGTGGTGACGAATCTTTCCACCAGTCGTGTCCTCGACGATGTCGCGGAGCGGGCAGGGTCGTCGGTGACGCGGTCACCAGTGGGAGAGGTGAACGTGGCGCTGGCCATGCGCGCATCCCATGCCGTCATTGGCGGCGAAGGAAACGGCGGCGTGATCGTGCCGGACCTGCACCTCGGCCGCGACGCGCCGGCCGGTGTGGCGCTGCTGCTCCAGCTCCTCCACGACGCTGCCAAGCCGCTGTCCGCCATTATCCGCGAATATCCCGCCTACGCGATCGTGAAGGACAAGCTCTCCATGCCCCCGATTCCGCTGGCCGCGGTGTACGAAGCGCTCACCGCGTTGTTTGCTGACGCATCCCGTGACACCCAGGATGGCTTGAGACTGGCGTGGCGGGATCGCTGGCTGCACGTTCGTCCATCCGGGACCGAGCCGATCGTTCGTGCGATCGCGGAAGCTCCGACCATGGCCGAGGCTCAGGCGCTGGTGATGAAGGCGCGCAGTTTGCTCGGTTCCCACGCAGTCACGCACTAACCCCGTTCTCTCGTTTATCCGTCTCTCGTCCCCTATCCAGCTATGTGCGGAATCGTCGGCTATACCGGACCAAAGGATGCGACAGCGCTGCTTGTCGAGGGCCTGAAGCGACTCGAATACCGCGGGTATGACTCTGCGGGCGTCGCCGTCTTCGACGGTGAATCGCTCGAGATTCGTCGCGCCGCCGGCAAGATCGCCAAGCTCGAAGCGGCCCTGTCGAAATCGCCCGTGGACGGGCCGCTCGGCATCGCGCACACGCGCTGGGCCACGCACGGTCCGCCGAATGAAAAAAATGCGCACCCGCACCTCAGCCAGGATGGCTCCATTGCGGTCGTGCACAACGGCATCATCGAGAACGCGAACGTCCTGCGTGAGCGTCTGAGTGAAAAGGGGTACACGTTCCGCTCCGACACGGATACCGAAGTCATCGCCCATCTCGTGCAGCAGCTCTACACGGAGTCGCTCGAACAGGCGGTCATCTCGGCGCTGCACCGTCTCGAAGGCACGTACGGCATCGCGGTGATCTCGAACCGCGATCCGGGCAAGATCGTCGCGGCGCGCAAGGGCAGCCCGCTCCTCCTCGGCATCGGCGAAGGCGAATTCTTCGTGGCCAGCGACGCGGCCGCAATTCTCCAGCACACGCGCAACGTCGTGTACCTCGATGATGGCAACGTCGCGGTGCTCGACCGGAACGGTTACCGCGTGCTGGGTATCGACTCGATACAGGTCGACAAGCAGGTGGACCGCATCGACTGGGATCTCGCGGAGATCGAGCGCGGCGGATACGCGCACTTCATGCTCAAGGAAATCTTCGAGCAGCCGCAATCGATCACGAACGCACAGCGCGGGCGCCTGATCGTGCAGGACGGGACGTCGAAGCTCGGCGGCATCAACATGTCGCACGAGCAGCTCCTCAACGTCGACAACGTGATCATCACGGCGTGCGGCACGAGCTGGCATTCCGCGCTGATCGGCGAAATGATGATCGAGGAGCTCTGCCGCATCCCCGTCGAGGTCGAATACGCGTCCGAATTCCGGTACAAGAATCCCATCATCACGAACCGCACCTTGTGCATCGTGATTTCGCAGTCCGGCGAGACCGCGGACACGCTCGCGGCGATGCGCGAAGCCAAGCGGCGCGGCGCCAAGACGCTCGGCATCGTGAACGTGGTCGGCTCGACGATTGCCCGCGAAGACAACGGCGGCATTTACGTGCACGCGGGCCCGGAAATCGGCGTCGCGTCGACCAAGGCGTTCACGAGCCAGGTCGTCGCGCTCGCCCTGCTCACGCTCAAGCTCGCGCGCAAGCACGACCTGTCCGTCACCCGCGGCGTCGAGATCGCGCAGGCACTCGAGGCCCTTCCGCGGCAGGTGCAGGAAATTCTCGACCGGGCGCCGGAGATCGAGCACATTGCCGAGGAGTTCAAGCGCGCCGCGAATTTCCTGTACCTCGGGCGCGGCTACAACTTCCCGGTCGCGCTCGAAGGGGCGCTCAAGCTCAAGGAGATCAGCTACATCCACGCCGAGGGCTATCCCGCGGCCGAGATGAAGCACGGGCCGATCGCACTCATCGACGAGATGATGCCGGTGGTCTTCATCGCCCCGCACGACTCGGTGTTCGACAAGGTCGTGTCGAACATGCAGGAGGTGAAGGCGCGGAAGGGCACGATCATCGCGCTCACCACACGCGAGGAGTCGGCGCTCAAGGGCCTCGTGGATTACGAGTTCCGGGTGCCGGAGACGGTGGACATGCTGTCGCCGATCCTGAACGTGGTGCCGCTGCAGCTGCTCGCGTACTACATCGCGGTCAAGCGCGGCGCCAACGTGGATCAGCCGCGCAATCTGGCCAAGTCCGTAACGGTCGAATAACGGTAATCGCCAATCGGGTAATCGGAATCGGGTAATCCCGGCGCGTGCGCGTCGTTCTTCAGCGAGTTAGCCGAGCTGCGGTTCGCGTCGGCGACCGCGTCACCGGTGAGATCGGGCGCGGTTTTCTGTTGCTGGTCGGCTTCACCGATACCGACGGCGATGCGCAGGTGGAATGGATGGCCGACAAGATCGTCGGCCTTCGCATCTTCCCCGATGCCGACGACAAGATGAACCTCGCGCTCGCGGACGTGGGCGGCGCGGTGCTGATCGTCTCGCAGTTCACGCTCTATGGCAACACGGACAAGGGCCGGCGGCCGTCGTTCATTGCCGCGGCGCGACCCGAGAAGGCGATTCCGCTCTACGAACGCTTCATCGCCCTGGTACGGGCGGGTGGCGTGCGTGTCGAGACCGGACAGTTTGGCGCCATGATGGATGTCGAGCTCGTGAACGATGGCCCGGTGACACTGTTGCTGGAGCGATGAAAGTCGTCCTGGCGTCGGCGTCGCCACGACGTCGTGAGCTTCTCGAGCTGGTGGGGATCAAGCACGAGGTGTGTCCGGCAGACGTCGACGAATCGGTCATCGCGGGAGAATCCCCGCCGGCCTACGTCGAGCGGCTCGCTCGCGAAAAGGCGCGCGCAGTGGCGCCGCGATTTCCCGGCGCCATCATCATCGCCGCCGATACGACGGTCGTGCTCGGCGACGACATCCTCGGCAAGCCCGCCGATGACGCCGACGCGGTCCGCATGCTCGCCCGCCTGTCCGCACACACGCACGAGGTGTGCACGGGAATCGCGGCCGAATATGACGGCCGGGTGGCGAGCGCGGTGGAGCGCGTCGCGGTGACGTTCCGGTCGCTCTCCCCTCGCGAGATCTCGGAGTACGTGGCCACGCGAGAGCCCATGGACAAGGCGGGCGCGTACGGAATTCAGGGCTGGGGCGCGTCGATCGTCGAGCGCGTGGACGGCGACTACTTCAGTGTCATGGGGCTGGGCCTCAGGCGACTCGTCGCGCTCCTTGCGTCCGTCGGCGTCGAGTATCGATTTGCGGCGGGGCTGAAGCCACTGCCCGATTACCCGAGTACACGAATACCCGAATGAGCGACTCCCCGAGTTTCCGATTGATCGCGGCAGGCGTTGTGCTGTTTCTCGCCGCGTGCGCGCCACAGAATCCCGTTGCCGACCGCGAGCTGCAATCGTACATCGACGGCATCAAGGCCATCGACGTGCACGCGCACCCGCTGCGGTACGTCGCGAACGGGGCGCCGAAAGACTCGGAGTTCGACGCACTGCCGCTCGATGGCTTGCCGCCGTTCGGTGTGCCGTACGGACTCCGGGCCGAGCACCCGCAATACCGTGAAGCGCAGCACGCGCTGTTCGGCGTGAGCACCACGGACACCGGCGCCGCGTTCGCAAAATCACTGGCCGACGCGCGGGGGAAAGTCATAGCGGAGCAGGGTGCGCACTACGGTGAGTGGGTGCTCGATCATGCCGGCATCGAGACGATGCTTGCGAACCGCATCGCGATGGGCGCGGGTCTTCCGCAGCAGCGCTTCCGCTGGGTCCCGTTCGCCGACGCGCTCATGCTTCCGCTCGACATCAAAGGTGAGGCGGCACGCACACCGGATACGCGCGCGCTCTACCCGCTCGAGGCGAAACTGCTGCAACGGTATCTGCGTGACCTCGGGATCGCGAGGTTGCCGCCATCGCTCGATGCGTACGAAGCGCAAGTGATCGGCGCGACGCTGGCCCGCCAGAAAGCGGCGGGCGCCGTGGGGATCAAGTTCGAGGCGGCGTATCTCCGGTCACTCGACTTCGAGCCCGCCGAGGCGAATCAGGCGCGCGCGGTCTACGCGCGGTACGTGAACGGCGGGACGCCCACGCACGCGGAGTACACGCTGCTCGAGGATCATCTCTTTCGCGCGATTGCGAAGATGGCCGGCGCGAACGGTCTCGCCGTGCAGAT
>DASRAP010000055.1:0-58787 GCA_035638155.1 Gemmatimonadaceae bacterium
CTACGCCGCGGCTCAGCTGGACAGACCCGCTGAAGCGGCGGAGCTCGCCGAGATCGGTCGGGCTCGCTGGCTCGATCAGGCGATTCAGCTCGCCGCTGTTCGCGGCTCTGCACTCTCAGCCGACATCAAGGCGGCAGTCGATGAAGCCCATGCCACAGTTCTCGAACTTGAGCGCCGCGAGCTCGAGCTCCTCGGACAAGGAGTTACGGGCGCCGTCCGTGACCTTGAGAATTATTTCGGGATTGCGTTTGGCACCAGCGCCAAGGTTCGCCTCACCGCCGATCCACATGGCGAGGAAGCCAAAACAAGAGCTGAGCTCGCAGAGGTCCGCGCGCGACTTCAGTCGGCACACGAGAACCTGTGCCGTCTACTGAATTCCATTTCGGACGATAACCTGTTGTCTAAGCGGCCCGGTGCGGCGCAGATCAAGGAAACTGCTCGCCAAGCGGGTTTCCCGATCGCCTATCTATTGAGCTCCGTTTGGGGATCGGTCGCGATCATGGTGCGCGAAGAAGTCGAGGTTGTTCCTTTGCCCGGCCTGCTCCGGAGCGCCGTGCAAGATCTGCTCTACGGCGGCAACGGGTACATCTCTCTGTTGGCCGAGCCAACATCTCAGCGTTTGGATGCATCGCTTCGGGCAATCCAAGCCACACTTGATGCACATGTCTTCCCGCCGCTAACGGCCTGGTGTCGCGACACCGGCACCACCGCTGTCGGCGTTATCGGTCTGGGAGACTTTGGATTGCTGCCGATCCAGGTTTCTTCAGTTCCTGCCGGCCTGGACCTCCATGTGTTGCCGTCGGCGCGTGCGCTACGCTTGTCGCTGGACCGACGTCAGTCGCACGACGCCGAAACCAAGTCGTTGCTCACGATCGGGGACCCCGGGTCCGACGGCCTGCGACCGTTGCCGTTCGCGGGCGTGGAATCATCGGTTATTTCTGCGTTGTTCAAGACCGGTGGTGCATCTGTAACGGACCTATCAACGACGCCGACTGTGGCACTCGTAGAGCAGGAATTGTCGAGCGTGACCCACGTCCACTTAGCCTGTCACGGAACGTTCCGTCCGTTCTCGCCATTGAATTCAGTCGTCCACCTCGGCGGGAGTGAGCAATTGCAGGTGGAGAGACTGCTCCGGCCTGCGTTGAAGCTCGTCAACGCACAACTCGTCATTCTTTCCGCATGCAATTCGGCTTCCGGCGAGCGTTTGCGAACACCGGACGAAGCCATCGGGTTTCCAGCAGCGGTTTTGGCAGCCGGCGCACGCACTGTTGTCGCAGCGCAGTGGGAAGTCAGCGACGCGGTGACGCTCTTGCTCATCCATCGCTTCTGCCGCGAGGTGCTTGCAGGCGCGAGTGCTGCGCGAGCGCTCGCGAATGCTCAACGTTGGCTAATGGGCGTCGGCGTCACCGAGATTGGCGTCGCAATCGATCAAATGCAGAGTAGCCTCGCAGAAGAACCACGAAGCAGGCGATTACTGGAAGAGTTCAAGAACGAAATCGGCGCAATGGGAACTGCAGTCCCATTTGCAGACCCCAGCTACTGGGCGGGATTCGTGTGTGTGGGCGCTTGAGCTCGTCGCGCAGTTCGAGTCGATCCAGTGACGACGCTCCGTGCCGAATGAGTTAGTCCCCGCGCAACGCGCGCATCGGATCCACACGGCTCGCCCTCCACGCCGGCCCAAACGCGGCGGCGAGTGTGGCAAGCATCAGGAACCCTACCACCGCCGCGTACCGCCACGGCGCGGTCCACGACACGCCGTACAGCGTGTGCGCCAGCGCGCGCGCCGCAATGAGGGCGCCCGCGACTCCGATCACAACGCCGGTGATACCCAGCCGTGCGGCCTGCCCAAGCACTGTCCGCAGCACGCGCGGTCGCTCCGCGCCGAGGGCCATGCGCACACCGATCTCCTGCCCGCGCCTCGAGACCTGAAACGCCAGCACGCCGTAGATACCGGCCACCGCAAGCGCGAGCGCGACCGCCGCGAACGCGGTGAAGAGCGCGCCGAACACGCGCTTGGGTGCGAGCGTGCGCTCCATGACCATCGTCATCGGCACGATGCTCCCTACGGGAAGGACGGGGTCGACGGCATGCACAACGGCGCGCACGTCCTTCGCGGCCAGCACGGTTCCCGGCGTCACGCGCACCGCAAAGCTCATGTCCTCCCACGGGTCCTGCGCATGGGGCCGATAGAACTGCGGCTCCGGCGCATCGACGAGACTCGACTGCTTGATGTCCGCGACGACGCCCACGACGGTCGCGCCGTTGCTCACGTGCACCGTCTTGCCGATCGGATCTTCTCCGGGCCAGAACATCTTCGCCATCGTCTCGCTGATGATGATGACATTCTGCGTACCGGCGCGGTCCGCGTCGGTGAAATCGCGTCCGCGAACGATCGGCGTGCGCATCACGGCGAAGTGGCCGGGCGTGACCATGTTCCCCGTCACCATCAGATCCTTCCCCTGCAGCGCCGTGCCTTCCGTACTGAAGCCGAACCGTGAACAGCAATCCCGAATCGGAAGCAGCGTCGTGGCCGTTGCCCCTTGGATGCCCGGCATCCGGCGAAGTCCGTCGACGATCGACGCGATGGCAATGCGCCGCGCATCGGCGGAGTCGTAGCGCGATCCGCGCAGTGACAGGCGAAACGTCTGCAGGTTTGCCGCGTCGAATCCCGTCGGAACATTCGAAAGACGCATGAAGCTCTCGACGGCCAGCGTCGCCGTCGTCACCAGCACGAGCGTGAGCGCAAGCTCCGCCACCGCGAGTGCTCGCTGCGCCCGCCCCTGGCCGCGATCCACCATCGACGCGCCCGCGACGCGAAGCGACGTGACGCCGAGGCGGCGTGTGAGCCCGAATGCAGGCGCGATGCCGAACAGCACGCCCGCCGCCATGCAGACCGCGGTCGTTGCCGCGAGCACTCCGACGCTCAGGTGAAACGCCATCCACGACGGCGCATTGGCCGCCACCGCGGTGCCGACGTACTTCGTGCCCCAGATGCCGACCGCGACGCCGGCCGCGCCCCCGGCAAGCGCGAGCAGCACATTCTCGGTGAGTAATTGTCGCACCAGGCGTGCGCGCGACGCGCCGAGTGCAACACGGACCTGCATCTCTCGCGCGCGGGCGGAACCGCGCGCGAGCTGAAGGCAGGCGACATTGGCGCACGCGACCAGAAGCACGAGCAGCGCGGCCGCGGCCGCGAGACGAAATCCGTCACGCGCAGCGCCCACGTAGTGCTCGCGCAGCGGTGCGATCGCCACACGGCGACCTTCGTTGTGCTCCGGATGTTCCTTCGCGATCACCGCGGCCAGCGCGGTCATTTCCGCGCGCGCCGTTTCGATCGAAACGTTCGGTTTCAGCGCGCCGATGACCGTGTAGGAACGGTTGCCGCGCTGATCCTCCCTGGGCTCGCGTGCCAGCGGTAGCCAGAGGTCCGCGCCATCAGGAAAGCGTGATGCAGCCGCGAGCACACCGATGACATCGTGCACGCGGCCATTGATCGTGAGCTGCTTGCCGACCGCGGAATCCACCGATCCGTACGCGCGCTGCGCGTAGCCGTGACTGACCAGCGCAACGCGCGGACCGCCGGGCCGGTCCTCCGCCGCCGTGAACACGCGCCCGCGCTCTGCGTGGACGCCGAGCGCCTGCCAGAGGGACGCCGTCGAGAGCGTAGCGGTCGCGCGAACGGGATCGGTTGTGCCGAGGGTGATGGTTGCATTCGCGATCGCACCGAGCTCGCTGAAGGACCGCGCTCGCGCGCGCCAGTCCGTGTAGTCCTCGAGCGAATTGATCTGGTCGGCCGTGAGCGGCTGGCCGGGGCTTTCGGTCCCGATTTGTATGAGCCGCGCGCCATTCGGGAACGGCAGCGGACGGAGGAGGAGCGCATCGCCGACGCTGAGCACCGCCGTCGTCGCGCCAATTCCGAGTGCAACGCACACCGCGGCAAGGATCGCCGGGAGGCGCTGCCTGCGCAGCGTGCGCGACGCGAAACGAATGTCCTGCCCGAAGTCATGCACCATGCTGGCGCGCCGTTCGCTGCGTGCGTGGCGCGCGTCTTCGCCCAGCGTCGCCGCGCGCGCGCGCATGCGATCTCCGAAGCGGGCCTGGGCTTTCGCGCGCGCTTCGTCCGGGCTCATGCCCGCGCGTTCATACTCCGCCGCTCGCGCTTCGATATGAAAGTCGAGCTCATCGTCGACGTCGCGGGCCGGGTCCGCCGGAAAGAACCTGAGCACCCGCCGCCACCCCACCGGTCGTTGTTCGCTCATGCTCACGCCCTCGCCGACGCGGCAATCGGCGCATCGATCGCTGCCACGAGCGCATGCACGAGCTTGCTCCAGCTCGCCTGCTCGCTGCGCATCGAGCGCCGGCCGAGCGGCGTGAGTCCGTAGAACCGCGCGCGACGGTTGTTTTCGGACACGCCCCATTCGGCGCTGATCAGCTTCCGCCGCTCGAGCCGGTGCAGCGCGGGATAGAGCGTCCCTTCCTCGATGTCGAGCATGTCCGCCGTGGAGCGCTCGATCCACTGCGCGATCGTATAGCCGTGCGCCGGGCCGGCGGCGAGCGACTTCAGAATGAGCAGGTCGAACGTTCCACGCAGCAGATCGAGTGATTGCGCCGGCACATCCACATCCATATCGAAGGATGCGGGGAGTTATCCGCCTCTCCCCTATGCTGTCAAGGGGAACGGTGATGAACCGCCGATCGCTGCGCTACTTTCGCTCGAGTGGAATGCGAAATGGGCCCTGCTCGACGATCGCGCCAGTGGTCTTTCCCTGACCATCGAGCTGGAACTCGATCACGAGTCCGAAGGGGCCCTGGAAACGCGTTTCCGAGCGCGCGACGATGGGGCCTTCCGGAAGGTTGCCCGAGATCTTCATGAGCATCCTGTCGCCGTCGCGGCGGAAGGTCACGGTCTGCCCGGATGCGACGTACTTGTACTCGCCCACATAGCCATCCAGAACGGCCGCGGCAAGCACAACGGCGGGCGGCTGCGGCGGCTGTTGTTGCGGCTGGGGCGGCGCGGGCGCAGGTGTCGGCGGAAATGAATCCACGAGCTCCGCCATTCGCTTCCGCTGGGTGTCGTTCGGCAAACGGCCGATGCCGCCGGCGATGTTGTCGAGCATGTGCTCGGCTTTGGTCGTTCCTGTGCGCGCGACGATGACGGCCGGGTGGCTGATGACGTACTTGAGGAAGAACTGTGCCCAGGTCTTCGCGTCGAACTCCGCGGCCCATTCCGGGAGCGGCATCGTACTCGCGCGCTGGAAAATGCGGCTGCGGTCGAAGGGGAAATAGGCGAGAAAGCCGATCTTCCGTGTCTGCGCGAGCGGCAGGAGTGTTTGCTCGACGCGGCGATCACCGACGGAATAGTCTGTGCCCACGAAATCGATTTCCTCATTGCGCATGATCGACTCGAGTCGGGCGGTCGCAGGCGCTGGCGCGGGAGCGTTCGGCGGAAAGAGGAGGTCGTGCACACCGATATATCGGACGCGCCGCTCCTTTTTCATTTCTCTGAGGACGGCGAGGTGCGTCGGGACATCGGCGGCGGAAGACACCATGACGAGGTCGATCATGGGCACCTTGAACCTCGCGAACTTCTCCTCCATCGCGGCCCTGACCGCGGCGGCGTCCGGTTTTACTGGAGGACCCGAATATCCTGGCAGCACAGGGACGTCCACCGAGAGCGGAGTCGTCCAGAACAACTTGTTCTGAATCCCCAGCTCGGCGGCGGCCGTGCGAGCGCCTTGTTCGCCCGGAGGTCCGCCGTGCAGCACGTCGACCATCTTGCCGCCGTTGTCGACGAGAGTCTTCAGGACCTCCTTGATGGCGGCCCCGTCCGTTGGCCGCGGGCCGAAGCTGATCACCGGAAGCATCTCACCGGTCGACGGAATGGCTCGCTGAATGAGCTTCTCGCGCTGCGGAACGTTGAGCGCGCTGAGCAACTGCGGCTTGAGCGCCAGCGTGGCGCCGGCCCCGAGTGACATGCCAAGCCATTCACGACGTGAGATCATGCGTTTCCCCTGGGTGTTCACCGAACCTACTCACGCCCATTTCAGATGTCTAACACCACGCATCGTGGCGGTCCGTCCCACCCCTAGTTGACATAGGGGAAGGCCATTCGTATTCGTTCACGAAGCACACATGCCACGGACGAATACAATGAAAATGAATCGACGCGATGCGTTGTTCGCGGGTGGATTGTCACTGCTCGGCAGCACACGGCTGCGCGCACAGCCCGCCGAGACTCCTGCTGCGCAGGCGCAGACTCCGCAGCAGGCTCAGTTTCTCGCCGCGCTGCAGCGAAACAGAATGCCGCTCACCATGGGCGCCGCGCCCGGGGGCGTGGGTTGGGATTGGCTGGTGCGCGAGGCCGGCAAAGCCCGGTTCACACTCATCGGCGAAGAACATGGCGTGGCCGAGACGGCCGCGTTTTCGTCGGCGCTCTTCCAGGCGCTGCGTGCTACCGGCTACACCCGGGTGGCGGTCGAGCTTTCTCCGCCGATTGCGGAGGATGTCGAGGCGGCCGCGCGGCGTGGCGGATATGACGGTATCGCGCAACTGCTGAAGAACCCCGACATCCTCACCTTCTCGCACCTGCGTGAAGAGATACAGTTTCTCGCAGATGTCGTGAAAACCGCGCCGCAAGGCGAGCGCGTCCTGTGGGGATTCGACCGCGAGGTCTTCAGCGACCGTTACCTGATCGCGAAACTCGAGGCGAAAGTGCCGGCCAGTGCACGCGACGCGTACGCTCGTCTCAAACAGGCGTCGCTCGCTGCGTTCGAGAAATCCACGCGCACGAAGAACCCGGACGACTTGTTTCTCCTTGCGGAAGACCCGGCGTTGGCACGAGCAGTGATGGCGGCGTGGCCCAACCGCGACCGCGAAAGCGACCTCATCTTGCGCACGCTCGAGGGTTCGCTCGCCATCGAATCGGCTGAACGCGGGGGAGGCCTCTGGCCGTACGCGGCGGCGCGCGCCGGCTGGTTTCGGGAGAACTTCGCCAGCCGGCTGCGAGAGGAGCAGGATCGCAAGCCGCCGGTCAAGGTGCTCATGAAATTCGGGTACAATCACGTGATTCGCGGCGTGGATTATATCAACGTTTTCGAGGTGGGTTCGATGGCGGACGAAGTCGCCGCGCTGACCGGCGACAGCGCGTTTCATGTCATCGTTCTTCCCGGATCCGATTCACACCAGGCCGTGCTCGGCGGGAACCGCCACTTCAACGCGGTCGCGACCGCCGATGTCGATGATTTTCGGGCCGGTGAGAATCGCTTGACGCGCGTGTTTCCGAACGCGAGCGCGTCAGGTCACGAAGTGATCGACCTGCGTGCCGCGCGGCCCTTCGGCGCGCGCGGCCTCGAGAGCTGGAACGCTGATGTCGTCAAGACCGTATACGGTTATGACGCCGCGGTGATCTGGAAAGGCGGACATGCGTCAACGAGTCTGGAGTAGCATCGCCGGGCATGCTCACGGACGACGCGGAGAACAGCGCAATCGCCGGGCCTGCCGCGAACGCCCACGACCTCTAGTGAATGCGTGCGCGCTCGAGCCGCGCGATACTCGAGCTCGCCATCACCGCCATGTAGATCACGCCGGGGCCGAACCCCGCAATGACTCTGTTCGCTGGAAGCTGCACCCGATCGATGACCGCACCGGTGCGACTGACGACGTCATAGATGGGACGATCGCCCTTCATCGTCGACGTGCGGATCCAGATGTTGCCCTCAGCGTCGGCACGGACTGCACCTGCCGTGAAGGGCGGCACGTAGTCCGCGATTTGGTCGAGCGGCATTGGAATCACAACGTTCGGCACGGGTTTTCTCAGACCTACGACCGGTGCATCGCCGCCTCCACCTCCGCGACCCCCTCCCCGCCCGCCGCCGCCACCGGGAGGTGGCGTTGGCGTCAGGCGCTCGTTGCGAGCGAACTGATCGCGCATCGCGGCCTCGACTGAGTCACGCAGCTGCGTCTTGCGGCCGTCCGTGACGCGCTGCCATTCGAAATCCATTTTCGGCGTCGATGTCCACACGCCGTCGCTGCCAAGCCAGTCAACGTGGTAATCGCGTCCGCGTACGACCGCGAACGTGCCGTCAGGAAGCATCGCCCACTGGTCGATCACCGGCAGCGGATCGAAACTGTTCTCAATTGCCGTGACATTGCCTTCCGCGCGCCGGACGCGCAGGATTCCGCCGGCCATCTTCAGAGACGCAATCGTATCCGTTTTACGTGTAGCGAGATCGACACGAAACGCAAACGTCGAATCTGCGTACATGTTGGGCGAAACAGTCGGCGGTTTGGACGGATCGCCAGGGCGGCTCGATCCGAGCAGCATCATGCTGCCCGGCGGGGCCGAGCCTTCATTCACGTACACCAGGCGTCCCTTCGCATCGAAACCCGGTGGCCCCGACTCTCCGCCGGTGATGAGCTGGCCCCCCGATTCCTTCACGGGAGGCGGGGGAAATGCCATCACGCGCCCGAGCACGCCCGACGGCGGCACGAGAAACATCGTCAGCGACGCCTGATCGATGTAGAGCGCTGAATCGCCCCGATAGCGCATGATGGTGCCACCGCGATGCATCCCGTACGCGTTCGCTGTCGCACTCGTCGTGTCCGCGACGATGATGGGATGCGCGAGCGTCGAGTCCAGCAATAGCACGCGCTTCGCCCACGCGTCGTTCACCAGCACACGGCCGCCGGCCATGTGCAGCGCCTCGGTGACGCTACGCAGCGAATCCGTCGTTGTGCGCTCGAGCCTGCCAATCTCGCGGATCGGTATCTTCGATTGCGCGTGGGCGGCTGATGCAACGGCCGTACCGAGCAATACGCCGTGAACGATTCGCATGCGCGACCTCTAATGGATGCGTGCGCGCTCGATGCGCACGACGTTCGAGCTGTCCTGAACAGCCATGAACACGACGCCCGGCGCGAATCCCGCGATGACTCGAAACGCGGGCAATTGCACGCGATCGAAGAGTTCGCCCTTTCGGTTCACGACATCATACACAGGCCGATCCTTGATCTTCGTGGACGTCCTGATCCACACATTGCCCTCGGCGTCACCGCGCACGTCGCCGCGGACAAATGCCGGCACGTATTCCGGCATCGCGGCAGCCGACGGTCTGACGGCAACGTTCGGCGCGCGTGCCACCGGACTCGCACGTCCGCCCCGACCGGTGTTTGCATTTGCATTTCGGTCGAATTGCGCCTGCATTTCTTTCACGGCCGAATCGGCGATGGCATTTCGGCGTTCATCAGACAGCCGCTCCCACGCGAAAGGCATCTTTGGTGTGGACGTCATCCGTCCCGACCCGTCGAACCAGTCGATGTGGTAGTCGCGTCCGCGGACGACAGCAATCGTGCCGTCGCGAAGGGTCACGAAGTCGTCCACGGTCGGGAGAAGATCGGGTACGAGCTCGATGGCCGTGAGACCGCCGCTCGCATCCGTCTTCAGGTTCGTCCGAAACATCGGCACCTTGATCACGGTCAGCGTGTCGAAGTGCCGCGTCGTGAGATCCACGCGCCAGATGGGCAGCGAATCGGTCTGATGCACGGTCCGCGCGAGACCGGGCATCGTGGCCATGGCGGCTGAATCGATCTTGAATCCGAGCGGGAGCATCATGATGCCGAATCCCGTGCCACCACCGTCGCTGAAGTACACGAGACGGCCGCGCGCGTCGATGCCCGGTCCGTCACCGCGACCGCCCATCACCACCTGCTGGCCAACGGGATGGCCGGGCGGCGGCGGGAACGCGAGCACACGCGCCACCTTGCCATCCGGCCCCACAACGAGCCCGACCAAGGTCGAGATGTTCACGAGCAGCGCGCTGTCGCCGCGGAAGCGAAACAGTATTTCGCCGGAGCCGCGCGCGTACTCATCCGCGTTCGCACCCATGGTGTCGGCGATGACCGTCTCGCGCGACAGCGTCGAATCGAGCATCACGAGGCGTCGGCCGCGGCCGTCATTCACGAGCACGCGTCCATCCGGCATCGCGAGCACCTTGCTCACACTCTGAAACGGCGGCGTCGATACGCGTTCGAGTCGTCCGATCTCGCGCACGGCGACGTTCGATTGCGCCGCGACTCCGGTGCGCGCAGCGGCAATCAGCGCGACGATGAGAGCGAGCTTCACGGTCCACCTCCTCGGGCTCGGCCACCGGTCTCGCCGGCAGTCCCGGCTGGTGGCGGAAAGACTGGCGCGGAAAGTCCGGGCGTGCGCGAACGCAGCGCGCGGAGATAACGAAGGTCGAGAAACTGCGCGGTGAGCGCGGGCAGCTTTCGCCGCTGGTCGCCGCTCAGCAAATGATTGACCGATGGCGCAACGTGAATGAGAAGATCCACCGACGCTTCTCGCGCTTTCACATACCGTGCGTACGCCGCGCCTTTGGGATAATGGTCGGGGAGGGCCGCAAGCTCGCGCGCGACCGGCGTCCAGATGGAATCGAGACGGACCAGCACCCAGCGGTTGAGCGTCGCGAGACTGTCTGCCTGCGTGCCGTCGAGATGCAGGGAATCGGCCGAACGGAGAACGATCGCGACAGGATTCAGGATGCCGGCGGAACTGTATGTGGATCGGAGGACACCGGCCGTCACCTTGTCGCCCGGTGTCGTTCGTCCGCGGTCGAGGGTGCGAGTCAGGTCCTGGCGTTCGCGCGATGGGCCGAGGTCAATGCGCACGAGCGCCGTGACCGCGACGGGACTGCGAAGCGCACTGTTCTGCGGATTCGTGTTGCCGAACCGCGGATTTACCTCGTAGCGGTAGTGCTGCTGCACGGGATCGAACCCGCGGACAAACAGCAGGTTTTCATCCGGCGCCTTGAACTGGCCCCACCCGTGCGTGTGGTTCGTGCCGTGCAGGAGCAGGTCGAGCCCGGCAAGGGGATTCGACACGGACAGACTGATCATGGTGCGCTGCGGCATCCGCACGCGAATCGGATTGAAATCGATTCTGAGCGCCGCGGTTGATGTCCACGGCGCTTCGCAGCTGCTGCGGGATGCGACGCGCCCGAGTTGTCTCTGGAGGCAATCGCGGACGCGTGAGGATGCAGTGCTGAGCAGCGACGACATCGCTGCTGCGAGCGACGCGTCCGATGTTCGCGCCGGATCGAACACGAACGCCCGGTCGTTGACCGGACTTCCGTCGCCATTGATGTCACCGACGACCATCGGCGTATAGGGCACGCCCGAAACGAACGAGTGAAACCACTGCACGCGTACGATGTCGAAGAGGTTGTACCCGAAGCTCAGCTGCCACTGATGGCGCCAGTCGTACGCGGACCGCCCCGCGCTCATGTCGAGGGGGCTCGCGCCCGTGCTGCTGAATCCATTCACCGCATCGTGCGTGCTGTTCAGCGTGTAGTTGATGCCCCAGGTATAGTGCGTGCTGGCCCGGGTCGGCGTCAGCATGAACTGGAACTGCCGCGCGGTCGATGTGAGCCGCGACTGGAGCATCGAGATCCGGCTGAAGGCAGAAGACACACGCCCACCGCGTGATGCAATGACACCGGTCGACGGCGTGATGCTCGCGGCGTCGACGAACACCGGACGTTCACCTTCGTCGCCGAGCGTGAAGCGCGACTGTGGATTGAAGTTGAGGTCGACGAAGCCCGGCTGGTGCTGGTTGCGCGAGTACACACCGCCGATCGTGGCGCGCATCCGATTGCCGAACACGGCACGCGTGGCCTGGAGATTCGACCGGATGCTTCGCGGCGCGGAAAAGTTGCGGTCGAACAACGTCACGCCCGGCGCGCGATCGGAGAACTGCGTTCCTGCCGAGCCGTCCGCACACACATCGGGAATCGCAGATCGATCTGCGCCGTAGGCATTCCAGTCGGGCACCGGCACGGCGGCGCCCGTGCACCGCAGTTGCTGCACGCCAGACGGGAGCCCCGTCGTTGCCATGGCGCTGAGCGGAAGCTGCGCGCCGGGCACGCCCTGAAACACGCCGATACCGCCGCGTACGATCACATCGGGGTTTCGGGCGGCGCCGGCGAACGCACCGATCTCCTGCGCCGTGCGAAACGTCCACGAGAACCCAAGGCGGGGGCTGTAGTAAAGCCTGTTGGGCACGACGTCATTGCGCACGCCGAAGACGCGATCAACGTCAGGATTGCGTGCGGGCTTTGCGTCGAAGCGATTGCCGTCGAGGCGCACACCCAGCACGAGCTGCAGGTCGTCCGTGACGCGATATGAATCGCCAAGGGCGATCCCGCCGACAACGGCGCCGCTATTCGCATGCGCGGGCGTGAGCTGTCTCGAGAACGCCGACGCCCGGGCGTTCGCAAAATCGTCAAGTGACTGGAACGCGAACGTGCCGAGGAGATTGTTCGACTGCTCGGCGCCATAGGAATCGCGGCGCAGATCGGTCGTGAGCTTCAGCCGATGATGATTGCCACCGCTGAACCATGACAGCTGATTCAGCAGCTGGATTGAATTGGTGGTGCTGCTCTGCTCCCCCTGGGCGCCGCCGAACGTGATTGACGAAATGCTGCTCGTCCCGTCGTCAAACTCCGAGCCGATGCGCACGGTTCCTCCCGGAAGCGTGAGGAACGGCGTTGTGTACCGCCGCGAGCGCGTGAAGGCGAGCCCGGTCTCGCTGAGCATCGAACCGAAGTAGCCCATGTGGTGCGCCTGCAGCGAGCCATTCCAGCTCGTGTTGTCAGAGAGCGATGCCGGCACGGAATTGGCGAGGGCCCCGGCGGGCTCGGCGCGGTTCCAGCCGGCGCTCACGACAAGCCGAAACGCGTTCCCGCTCGCGGAGAACGGCGACGCCAGGTCGAACGCACCGAGCAGCGTGCCTTGATCCGAATGCCGTGTCGCCGGGAAGCCGTGCACCGTCGCGGGGATGTGCGCACCGGCGAGCAGGTCCATCAGGCGCGCGACGGAGTCGCTCGCGATGCCCGCAGCCTTGAGACCCAGCGGATCCGTGTTTAACAGCGTGCGCATGTCGTTGCCCACGCGCCCGGCCTGATACGACAGGTTGTAAAACGACGTGTTGAGCGAGAGTGGGCCCGACGCACCGCCACCCGCGCTGAGATTGGAGTATTCCTGTCCGAGTACGCGGCCGGCGTGATCGGTCCACTCGAGCGACGGCGTGTTGAGCACGAAACTCGAGAGCGAGCGCGTGTAGTTGGTGCCCGACGCCACGCGCACGTTGACGCGCCCGCCGCTGAACTGGCCCTGCGAGACGTCGTATGGTGAGAGCGCGACGCCAACCCCGTACTCGCCGTCGCGAGGGAGATCGGTCGCACCGCTGTTCATGCCGTTCATGGCCGTGCTGTTCTGCGACGGATCGAGCCCGAACGCGGAGAAGCCGGCGGGATCGCCGTTGACACCGGGAAGGAACAGGAGGCCCGGCGTGGTGGCCGCCATGAGCGCGAGGTTGCCCAGCTGTTCGATCACGATGTTCGAAGTATTCACGCCGCGATCCATGCCGCCGATATCGGCGAGCGTGTCGCGCCGCGGAGGACGATCCCGCCGGCCGACGGTCGACACGGTGTCGAGCATCGACGAGCTCGGCGTCATCCGGACATCGGCGACGAGAATATCCTGATCGGCGGTGCGCTTGAGCTCGAAGCGGCGTGGAACGTAGCCCACCGCAATCACGGAGATCCAGTAATCGCCTTCGCCGTTGGCGAACGTGATCGTGTAGCGTCCGTTGCGGTCGGTTCGCGTGGGCCGCGTGACGCCGCCGGAGAGGGTCGTGGCGGTGACGGTTGCGCCATCGAGCGCGGCGCCGCTCGTCGAGGACGTGATCCGCCCGCGAATGACATCAGCTTGCTGCGCGCCGGCGTGAACGGAGCAGGTCAGCGCGCCGACGAGCGCAACAATCGCGGCGAAAAGGGATGCGGGTCCCCGGGCGCCCGCTCCGAACGGGCGCGTGTGAATGCGGCGCATGTTCGATCAGCCTGCGTGGCCGCGCTCAGGCCTGCGCACGACTCCGCCCTGGCCCACGCGCGCTCCGGGCCGCGCCGGAACCTGGAACAACGCATCCGGAGACGTCGCAACGCGGGACCGGAGCGCCGACAACTCGCGCGGATCGAGCCATCGCGCAACGCCCGCGGGGAGTCTTGCGCGCTGGTCGCGAGTGAGGACGCCGCTGACCAGTGGCGCGAACCGTGCCAGAGCATCGACGGAGGCGAGCGGCGCGCCACTCAGCGGATCGCCCGTGGGTTGCTCGTCCTCCACCGCGTGCGTCGCGTAGTAACGCAGGACCGGCCGCCAGAGTTTGTCGAGCGCGACGAGATACGCCCGATTGAGCATCGCCACGCTGTCGGCTTGCGCCCCATCGAGCGCGAGAGAATCAGCGTACCGAAGAATCAGCTGCAGCGGGTTGATCACCGCATCCCGGCCGGAACGCAGCAGCTGCACCTGCGCGGCGTCGGACAAGCGCGCCGGAAGGCCCGAGCGGCGTACGCCCGTTTCCACCGTCACCCTCATCGGTGCGGGTGCGACAAAACTCTGCGCGACTGAAGGGTCCGTAACGGTGTCGTTGTCACGCGATGTAGCGCGCGGAACGGGCACCACTGCTCCCACTGAAATCGTCAGCGCGCCAACGATGCCGAACATGGCGCGGTGACGAAACTTGTCGGGCGCAGCGCGCATGCGCGCGCGATCGAGGATCGCCACGAGCCGGCCTTCGAACTCACGCGGCCGCGCCATGGCCAGCGCTTCCCTCGGCGCTCCATGACGAATGGTCGTCACCAGGTTGAGCAAGTGCTGCGCATAATCCGCCGGACGCACACCGCTTGCCAATACCATGTCGTCGCTGGCAAGCTCGCTCTCGGCATGGAGACGCCGAGCGGCACCCCACACGAGCGGGTTGAACCAGTACATCGCGCACGCAATCGTCGCCGTCGTCTGGCTGAGCAGATCCCGTCGTTTGATGTGCGCAAGCTCGTGCGCGAGTACCGCGTGCCGCATGTCATCACGCCACTCTTCCGCGGCCGCTGGAAGCACGATCACCGGCGTCAGCATGTTGCACGTGAACGCGACATCGACCTCGGCGCTGATGGCGATGCGCGGCCGCGTGGAGACGCCGACGCGTTGCGCGGCGTGGTCGAGTGCGCGCTGCCAGACATCGGCGTCTACGGTGCGTGCGCGGTGCGCAATGCGGCGTACCGCAACGACGCCCGCAACGAACCGTGCAAGGATGAGCAGTGCGACGCCGAGCCAGAGTGTCAGCGCGACGTCTTGTGGCGACCATGCCTGACCATCGCCGGACAATGCCTGCGTCGTCGTCACCCGCCGAGTGGCGGCGTCGTGACTTGCGGCCACCGGACGGGGCGTCGCGATCGGGCCGACGGCCGCAACGGATGGAGCAGGCTCGATTGCGAGCACGGGCACTTCGATGGGACCGAACCGGGCGAGCGCTGGCACGATAACCGCGCCGATAATCACGCCGAGCCAGAGCGTGTGCCGGGTGACGGGCGACTTGCGTCTCAGCAGGACCGCCAGGCACCAACCCGCAGTGACCAGCAGAGTGGCCTTGAGTGCGATCGCGGCGAACCCACGCGCATCGAGCTGCAGCAGCAGTGCGTTCATTTGTCGCCTCCCCCTGCCTTGCGTGCCTTGTCGATGCGTTTCTGAAAGGCCTCGATTTCGGAGTCGCTCAGTTTCGTATCCGACATGCGGAGCATCGCGGCCATGGTCTCGCTCATCGAGCCGTCGAAGAACGTGCGAATGACGTGCTTGAGCGCCTCTTCGCGCACCTGCTTTGCGTCAGCCGCGGGAACGTACACGTATCGCAGGCCTTCCTCGCGATGAAGGACCTGTTTCTTCTCGACCAGAATCTTGAGAATCGAGCGCACCGACGAGTACGTCGGCGGATCGGGGAGCTCGGCCATCACTTCCGCGGCGGTGGCCTGTCCCCTGCGGAACAGGATGTCCATGACCTGGCGTTCGCGTCTGGACAGCGGAGGGAGCGTGGTGGTGCGCTTCGGCATATGCGTTTACGAGGTGTGGATTTTTCCGCCGACATGCGGATTATTCCGCACAAGGTCGGATTTGTCAAGGGCGCGTCGTCCATATGCCGCAATCGCCTGATCCCATTCAGTGGTGGCCGTTGTCCCTTGCGGCAACTGGCTGGTCACCGCGTCCCGATCTATTCTTCGGGCACGATCGCCCTGATGCCTCGGTGGCCGACCTCACAGGACAACTGACAGCCGCGCTTGGCGCGACCTACCGCATCGAGCAGGAGCTCGGGGGCGGGGGCATGTCACGCGTGTTCCTCGCGGTCGAGACCGAGCTCGGCCGGCAGGTGGTCATCAAGGTCCTGCCGCCCGAAATGGCGGCCGGGGTCAATCAGGAGCGCTTCCGCCGCGAGGTGCAGCTCGCCGCGCGCTTGCAGCACCCGCACATCGTGCCTCTCCTCACCGCTGGCGCGCAGGGCGACCTCCTCTACTACGTCATGCCCTTCATCAAGGGCGAGTCGTTGCGCGCCAAGCTCGCGCGCGAAGGCGAGCTGCCGGTGAACGAGGCGGTGCGCATTCTGCGCGAGGTCACCGACGCGCTCGCGTATGCGCACGGCGAAGGCGTCGTGCACCGCGACATCAAGCCGGACAACGTCATGATTTCCGGCGGCCACGCACTCGTGACCGATTTCGGCGTGGCCAAGGCTGTGTCCGCATCGGCGGGCGACCATTCACTCACGTCACTCGGCCTCGCGATCGGCACGCCGGCGTACATGGCGCCGGAGCAGGCGGCCGGCGATCCGCACGTGGATCATCGCGCGGATCTCTACGCGCTCGGCGCCATGGCGTTCGAGATGTTGATCGGACGTCCGCCGTTCCAGGGCGCGAATCCGCAGGCACTCCTCGCGGCGCACATCAGTCAGGCACCCGAGCAGGTCACCGCGCTGCGGCCAGCGGTCCCGCCCGCGCTCAACGCGGTCGTCATGCGTTGCCTCGAGAAACGCGCGGCCGATCGCTGGCAGTCTGCCAGCGAGCTCCTGCCGCAGCTCGACATGTTGCTTACGCCGGCAACGGGCGGCACCGCGCCGTACATGATCTCGTCCGGCACGCAGGCGGCGCTCGCACGTTCGCATCCCGTGCGCGCATTCACCACCTACGCGCTCGCATCGGTTGGCGTGCTCGGCGTCGTGTGGGCGCTCGTGCATTTCATCGGCCTCCCCACCTGGGTGTTCTACGGCGCCATCGTTCTGCTCGTGATCGGCGTTCCGATCATCATTCTCACCGCCCGGCACGAGCACCAGCGCGCCATCGCCCGCACCACGAGCACATATCTCGCCGCGCCAACGGGCATCAAACGATTTCTCACGTGGGAGCGTGCGCTGGGCGGCGGCGCGCTCGCCTTCGCGGGACTCGGCGTACTCACCATCGCGTACATGGCGATGCGCCTCCTTGGCATCGGCGCCGTGGGCACCCTGCTCGCGAAGGGCACGCTCAATGAGCGCGACCGCATCGTGCTCGCGGAGTTCGAGAACCGTACGCCCGATACCACGCTTGGCGCGACGATTACGGAGCTCCTGCGCACGGATCTCTCGCAGTCGCGATCCGTCTCGGTGTACGACGTGGGCCAGTTGTCCGAGGCGGTCGCACGCATGCAGCTCCCGCGCAACACGAAGGTGACGTTCGACGTCGCGAAGGACGTCGCGACGCGTCAGGGACTGAAGGCCATTCTCGCAGGCGATATCACGGCGCTCGGCGGCGCGTACATCATCTCGGCCCGGCTCGTCGCAACCGGATCCGGCGACGTGCTGTGGGCACGGCGTGAGAACGTGGAGAACGCGTCGAAGATCTCGGGGGCCGTGGACAAGCTGTCAGGCGCGCTGCGCGAGAAGGTCGGTGAGTCGCTTCGGTCCATCCGCGCCGACCCCGCGCTCGAAGACATGACGACGGCCTCCACCGAAGCGCTCCGTCTGTACGCTCAGGCCGACCGCGCGAGCAACATCAACGATCGGGACGGCGCCATTACGCTGCTCGAGCGCGCAGTCGCGCTCGATTCGAACTTCGCGTCGGCGCACCGCCGCCTTGGTATTCAGCTACGCAACAGATCGGTCAGCGATTCGGCGCGCTACAATCCGGAGTTCCGGAAGGCGTACGAGTTGCGCGATCGGCTCACCACGCGTGAACGCTATCAGGCCGAAGCGACGTATTTCAGCTCCATCCCCCACGACACGGCGAAGGCGGTGGCGGCGTACAAGGCGCTGCTCGACCAGTATCCCGACGATCGGGTGGCCCTCAACAACCTCGCGCTCATCTATCAGGCGCAGCGGCGGAGTGCGGAAGCGCTTGGGCTCTACAAGAGTGCCATCCGTCTCAAGGTTGCTCCATCCAACATCTATACCAACGCGCTCAGCATCGTTACCGACGTCGAGGGCGTGGACTCCGCAGGCGCCGTCATTGACGAATTCATCGCCGCATATCCCGAAAACCCGCTGGGAATGCAGGCCAAGGTGAACTACCTGCTCTCGAAGGAGCGATACGATTCGGCGCAGACCCTCGCGGAGAAGCAGCTCGCTGCGACGCGCGGCAACGCCCCCGCCCAGATCGGCGCGCTGAACCAGCTGATTTCGCTGGCCGTGCTGCACGGACGCTTGAACGATGCCGCGTCGCTCGTCACCCAGTTGACGCAGGTCCAGCTTCAGCTGTCTCCGGTCAAACCGGGGAGCCCGGTGACCACGCAGGAGGTCCAGACCATTGGCCCACTGGATTTCCGCGCGCGCATGCTGCTCGGGGTGGCGGACGACACGGCGAGTGCATTGAAGCTCATGGAGCAGTCGCTGGCCGGCGTGCCCGCGGAGCGAAGAGCGCAAGGCGATCCCTACGTGTTTCTCCAATTTGTGCGGTTCTACGCGGCGGCGAATCGACCCGCAATTGCCGAATCGTACTGGAAGAAGTGGGAGGCCGCCGTGCCGCCGGCGCAGCGTGCGGATCCTGGCCCGAACCCAGTCTCGGCGCGCGCCGATCTTGCCGCCGCCGAGCATCACTTTGACGACGCGCTGCGTGACTACCGCCGGCTGAAAGACAAGAATCCAAACTGCAACCTGTGTTACGTCGGCAACATCGCCGCCATTTTCGCGCAGGCAGGCACGGTCGACTCGGCGATCGTGTACGCCGAGCGCGCGGTCAGCGCGCCCCAACTCGGCTTGCGCGGAACCGCTGAGGTGTACGAGCATATCGCGCAGCTGTACGAGAAGCGCGGTGACAAGCAGAACGCGGTCAAGAATTACCGGCGTGTGGCGGAATTCTGGAAGAATGCCGACCCCGTGCTGCAGCCGAGGGTAAAGGCAGCCGAGGCGAAGATTGCAGAACTGACGAAGTAGCCAGGGGCCGCAGGAACGGAAACAGCCTTGAGTCAGGCCGATCGAGAGTGGTGACGCAGGGATCGATCCGTCAGGTGCATTCGCCGAAGAATGTGCAATGCAGCACGATGATCCGCGTCATGCTTTGCCTCACAGGCGCGTTCGATGATGCACGTGATGAATCCGTGATCGAAGGCATCGAGGGCACTCGCCAGCACACAGTCGTGCGTCTCCAGTCCGACAATGTGGACGTGCGTAATTCTGCGTCGCTTGAGATCCGCTGCGAGGTCGGTGCCGTTTCCGAAGATCGACCGCGTGGATTTCGTAATCGTCAGCGCGCGCTCGGACTCGAGTAGTCCGGCGATCTCTGGGGTCGTTTCGTCGGAGCGTACGTTCGATTTTCGGCGTGACAGCAGCCGTCCCTGGAGCCGGCCCTTTGTGTGTTCCGCGGCCATCACCACGGCGTATCGGCCGTCGGCTATGAGGCGCCTGATGTGCGCGATCACGCGGCGCGTTCGGCGGGTGAGAAACCGCGGCTCTACGTCTATGATCAGCAGTGCGCGCCGGCTGCGCGGGTGCGGCACAGCGGGCCGTCGCGGGGTTCTTCGGGAAGACCGCATTGTGTTCGTGGGCGAAGATGGCGGTACACAGCGCCGCCGGTGCTGTTCCGGACGGCGGCCCTCGCTTGCGACGAATCGGGCGAGAAGATAATTCCAAAGTGGGATGGCGATGCCCGAGTACCCGCATACCGGTTCAATCATGCGCCTGTCACTCATAGCCGCCGCGGCGCTTGTCACGCTTTCGCCGCTCCCCGTGGTTTCGCAGGAGCACGGGCAGTTCGGCACCGTGCACTTCGCAACCTCCTGCAAGCCTGCCGTCGCGCCAACGTTCGATCACGCCGTTGCGCTGCTGCACTCATTCGAATTCGGCGAGTCGATCCGGACGTTCAATGAGGTGCTCGCGGCGGATTCCACGTGCGCGATGGCGTACTGGGGGATCGCGCTCAGCCGCTGGACCAACCCGATGGCGGCGGGCAACCGGCCCACGCAGGCCTTGCAGCAGGGGCGTCAGGCGGCGGATGCGGCGACGCGCGCCGGCCTTCACGCCACGGCGCGCGAGCGCGACTACATCAGCGCTGTCGGTCAGCTGTACGACGATTTCGAGCACAAGGATCAGCGCACCCGCGTCATCGCCTACGAGCGCGCGATGAACGATCTCGTGATGCGGCAGCCCTCCGATACCGAGGCAGCAATCTTCCACGCGATCGCGCTTATTGCGTCCGCGCCTCCGACCGACAAGACATACGCGAACCAGCTCAGGGCGGGGAGCATTCTCGAGGCCCTGTGGGCGAAGCAGCCGGATCATCCGGGACTCGCGCATTACATCATTCACGCGTACGACTATCCCCCGCTGGCCGACAAGGCACGGGCCGCGGCGCAACGCTATGCGAGCATCGCGCCGTCGGCCGCACACGCGCTGCACATGCCGTCACACACCTTCACGCGCGTCGGTCTGTGGGAAGAATCTGTCGACGCAAACAACAGATCCATGAAGGTCGCGCTCGACAACGGTTCGCTCGCCGAAGCGCTGCACGCCTCCGACTACGCCATGTACGCGTATCTGCAGATGGGCAAGGAATCCGAGGCGAAGGCCATACTCGATCGATTGCCGTCGCTCGCGGCGCGCTTCGATCCGGGCGCGGTGACGGGCGCCGCGCCAGGTTCGGCCGGCGTGTTTGCCCTCGCCGCGATTCCGGCGCGCTGGGCGCTGGAACGGAGCGCGTGGGCCGAGGCCACCGCGCTCGAACCAAAAGCAACCGCGTACCCCTACGCCGAAGCGATGACGTATTTCGCGCGCGCGCTGGGCGCGTCACATACGGGCAAACTCGCGGCGGCGAAGACCGCGATCGATTCGCTCGCGTCCATTCAGCGGCGGCTCGTGGCAATGGGCGAAGGATACTGGGCCGAGCAGGTGGCCATTCAGCATCTCGCGGCAGACGCGTGGCTCGATCTCGCCGAACATCGCGAGACCGACGCGCTCGCGCACATGCGCGAAGCGGCCCTGCGGGAGGACGCCACCGAGAAGAATGCCGTGACACCCGGCCCGCTGGCGCCGGCACGCGAGCTGCTCGGCGATATGCTCATGCAACTCAACCGCCGCGAGGAGGCAATCGCGGCGTACCGGGCAACGCTCGAGAAGGAGCCGAACCGCCGGCGAGCGCTCCAGGGCGCTACCGGTGACCGAAGGTGAATCCGGTTATGGCGTCTGCAGTTTGTGCCACGCCCAATAACTGCCCGCGTTGACCTCGCGAATCGCGCCGGTGCTGTCGGCGCTGAAGACGATGTAGCCCGTGCCTTGCTCCTTCACGAAGCGCAGCGAATCCACCTGAATCCAGCGTCCTCCGGCGAACGTGAGCGTGCCGTCGGGATTTGCGGTCACCGGCATGACCGACGAGGCGCGAATGGGCGTGCAGCTGAAACACGATGTGAGCGGGATGTACCGGCCGGCGAACCGCTCCGCATGCACGACGTCCGGCGCGGGGAGTGGCGGCACCGGGAAGCGCGTGTGCGTCTCGGGAAAGAACCGCTCGAGGAGCGCCCATTTGAGATTGTCGCGAAGCCTGCTTCCCTCGAGCTGATTCGCGACAAAGAAACCGGCGTCGGCCTCCGGAATGAGCAACATCTCGGTGCTGAATCCGGCCACATTTCCGCCGTGCTCGATCACGCGCAGCGATCCCGCGAAGTCTTCGTTGAAGCCGATGGCGTATCCGGGCATCGACGGGTGCATCGTCACCTGCTGTCGCTGCATTTCGCGCGCGGTGCGCTGGCTGAAGAGCCGTCCATCACCCTTGGCGGCGCCGAGGTGCGCGAGCATGAATTGCGCCATGTCCGAGACGGTGGCATTCACGGACGACGCCGGCGTCGTGTGATACCACTCCCAGGGCTGCGGCACGAGCGTATCCGCGGCGATCTCGTATCCCATCGCGACATCGTTCGCGAGCGCGGGCGGCACGTTGATCGATGACCGCGTCATGCCGAGCGGTTGCCAGATGTTTTTCTGCAGATACGTCTCGAACGGAAGGTTGGCGACTTCTTCCACGAGCTCGCCCGCGAGCGTGACCCCGTACGTCGAGTACGCAATCGTGTGACCCGGCGCCCGCAGGCGGACCAGCCGCGTCGCGAGAAACTGGTCCAACGGCAGCACCCCGTCCCGCGTCGCTGCCTGCGTGCCGGGCCGGATTTCGTCGAACCCGGCCGTGTGTGTGAGGAGGTGTCTCAGCGTTACCGGAGCCGGGTACGTGGCGGGGATCTGTACGCGCTTCACATACCGATCGATCGGCGCATCGAGATCGACGAGACCGCGATCGACGAGCTGCATGGCCGCCGTCGCCGTGAACAGTTTCGAAATGGATCCGATGCGCCAGATCGTCGACTCCGGCACGACGCGTGTGTTGCGGGCGACATTCGCGGTGCCGAATCCCTTCATGTACACCACGCGCCCATGCTGCACGAACGCGAACGCGGCGCCGGGAATGTGCTCGCGGCTCATTTCGGCGCGTATGACCGAATCGACGAACGCGGCAAGCTCGGCGCGGGGAATGGCGGGTGGCGACTGCGCGAGTACGGCCGTCGAGGCGAGCAAGAGAGCGCCGGGGAGCACGCGGGGGTTCATGGGTCCATGATACCGGCGCTCCTACTGGCAAACAAGAGGTGAGGGGCGAGTCGTCACGCCATATCCTTCATCCGTGACTCTTCTTTCCGTTTCCAACGTCGGCGTCTCGTACGGCGCGACTGATCTCTTCCGGAACATCACGTTCACCGTCGCCGAAGGCGAACGGTGGGGCATCATCGGCCGCAACGGCGTCGGCAAGACGTCGATCTTCAGCGTTATCACCGGTGATCTGCAGCCCACGACGGGCAGCGTCGCGCGAAAGCCGGGACTTCGGCACGCGTTGCTCGACCAGCATCGGGCGTTCGAGGGCGCCACGACGGTGTGGCAGGCCGGCGCTGCCGCCTGGCGCGAGGTGGTCGCCCTCGAGGAGCGTCTGGCTGCACAGGCAAATACGCTCGGCGAACTGGGCGAACGCGTGAGCGAGGAATTCCTCACGAAGTTCGGGCGCGATCAGGAACTGTTCGCCGAGCTTGGCGGCTACGTCTATCACGCGCGCGTGGACGCAGTGCTGCAAGGTCTGGGGTTCGACGCCGAAGAATCGAAGACGCGCCTCGTCAGCACGCTCTCCGGCGGTGAGCGAGGCCGGGTGGGCCTCGCGGCGCAACTCATCGCGCCGGCGGATCTCCTGCTCCTCGACGAACCGACGAATCATCTCGATCTCGACACCACTGCGTGGTTGCAGGAGTGGCTGCTCGAAGCGGACGAGACCGTGATCGTCGTGTCGCATGATCGTGCATTCCTCGACGCCATCTGCACGAACATTCTCCACATCGAGGCGAAATCGAGCGAGGCGTACAAGGGCAATTACAGCCAGTTTGTCCCGCAGCGCGCCGAACGGCGGCTGACGCGCGAGCGCGAGCTCGAAAAGCAGCGCGCGTTCGTGAAGAAGGAAACGGACTACATCATGCGCAACATCGCGGGCGCGAACTCGTTTCAGGCAAAGGGCAAGCGCAAGCGCCTGGAGCGGCTCCCTCGTCTGGCGCCTCCTCCGGGCGATCCGGCAGCGATGTCACTGCGACTGGACATCGCCGAGCGCGGGGGCGACCAGGTGATCGCCATCGAACACCTCCGCGTCGAGGTCCCGGGCCGCGTGCTCGTCAACGATTTCTCCGCCGTGCTCAGGCGCAATGACTTCGTCGCGCTCGTCGGGCCCAATGGCGCAGGCAAGTCGTCGTTCATTTCCACGCTGCTCGGCGATCGCCAGCCGGCGGGTGGGTCGGCACGAGTCTCCACTTCGATCACGGCCGCATGGTTCCGGCAGGATCTTGCCGACCTGCCGCTCGATAAGTCGCTGGAAGACGCCGTCATGGAGCAGCGGCCGCTCTGGAACCGTGGACAGATGCAGAATCACCTCGGCGCGTTCGGATTCAGCGGTGACGAAGTATCGCGCGTGATCCGCTCCCTCAGCGGCGGCGAACGCGCACGCGTGGCGCTGGCGCTGATATCGCTCGCGCGAGCTAATCTGCTCATTCTCGACGAACCGACCAACCACCTCGACGTCGAGAACATCGAAGTGCTGGAAGACGCATTGGGCGAGTACGAAGGCACCGTGCTCCTCGTAAGCCACGACCGCGCGTTCCTGCGGGAGGTGGCGACGCGCGTGTGGGCGTTCGACGGCTCGCGGCTCGTCGACTTTGACGGCCCGTTTACGGAATGGGAGGTCGCGCGCGCAAGAAAGGCCTGACAACGGTTCTCGCTCTCCCTGTGTCTACCTCTCGGCGGCCGAGAGGTAGCTGACTCGAGCGGCGCCGGTATCCGCGACGGAGGGGAGGATGAAGCGAAAACTTGTCATACTGCCGCTCGGCGTCCTCCTGGTGGCGAGTGGTTCCGTCGCCGCACAAGAACGAGGCGCCGGCACGGTCACGGTGTTCACGAACGTCAACGTGATACCGATGGATCGCGAACGCGTGCTCGCGGGACAATCGGTCGTCGTCGAGCGCGGGGTCATTATGCGCATTGGCCCTGGCTCAGGTGTCGCGATTCCTGGCGGCGCGACCGTTGTCGACGGCACGGGCAAGTATCTCATCCCCGGTCTCGTCGACGTGCACGTGCATCTCTCGTACAACACGCTCGCCGAGCAACAGCAGATCCTCACGATGTTCGTCGCGAACGGCGTCACGACGGTCGTGAATCTCCGCGGGTCGGCGCAGGTCCTCGATCTCAGATCAGCCGTCGCGGCCGGACGTACGCTCGGGCCGCGCATCTACTCGGCCGGCCCGTACGTGAACGAACCGTTCTTCACGACACCGGACGAAGTCGAGCGCGCGGTCGTCGAACAGAAGCGCGCGGGCTACGACTTCATCAAACTCCACGGCTCGCTCTCACGAGCGGCGTACGCGAGGCTCAACGCGGTGGCGCGCCGCGAAGGTATACGCGTGGTCGGGCACGCGCCCCGGAACCTGGGCATTGAACCGATGTTCACGGAGCATCAGTACATGCTTGCGCACGCCGAGGAGTTTCTCTACGACACGACGAACAGTTCCACTGATGCATCGCTGCCGCGGATTGACTCGCTGATTCCCGAATTCGCCCGTTCAACTGCGCGGGCAGGCATGTGGGTGTCGCCCAATCTCACGGGATTCAAGTCCATCGGGCGAATGGCTGACAATCTCGACGCGGTGCTCGCGCGTCCCGAGATGAAATACCTGCCGCGCAGCAATCAGATCGGCTGGGGGCCTGCGACGAATCCGTACACGGCGCGGTTCGGCAAGTCCGCTGTTCCGGGAATCCTGGCGCGGTACAGACTGCTCGAGAAGATGGTGCGGGAATTTCACGCTGCGGGCGTGCGGCTGCTGATTGGCACGGATGCAATGAACACCGGCGTCGTGCCCGGATGGTCAGCTCATGACGAGCTCGAAGATCTCGTCGCCGCCGGACTGTCGCCGTTTGACGCGCTCAGAGCCGCCACGTCAAACGCAGCGGAGTTTCTCGGTGAACCTGGCGACAAGGGGACGATCGCAGTCGGGCAGAAAGCGGATCTCGTTCTGCTCGATGCCAATCCGCTCACCGACATCGCGAACAGCCGAAAGATCGCGGGCGTGATGCTTCGCGGACGCTGGATGTCCGGAGCAGACATCGCAAGCATGTTGCGCGAGATTTCCTCCGGCTCCAATTGAGGCGATGAAACGAGCGACGTCTCAGCCCTTGTCTTGCGGAGGTGTTTCGCTCGCGAGCGTTGCGACACGCCCAGCGACCTCCTCCATCTGCTGTTTTCGCGTGCGCGCCCATGCGCGGAGTGGAAGCAGCGCGTAGCCGATCGCCGCGACGCCGAACGCGCCAATCATCGACAGCGGGACGATGCGGCCCAGGTCCGCGCCGTGCCTGAGCACCGACGCGGCGAGGCCAATCGCACTCATCCCGACGAAGCTCGCCCCGAACAGGAGGCCGGTGATCGCCTGGCCTTTCGTCGTTCGCAACCGGAGCTGCTGACCCGTTGCCGTCGGCTCGAGCAACGCCTGGAGGTTCCCGTTCGTCCACTCCCGCAGCGAACCTTCCGAACGCGTACGGCCGCGCGCGTCGAACGTCTGGCGAAGATCGACGACAACGTGCTCCCATTCGTCGTCCGTCAGTTTGCGCGCGAGCGGCACCGTGCGGCCCACGCCGAGCGGAAGCCCGAGAACGCGGCGCTCGGACACGTTTCCTGACAGGACAACGGCGCGCGCTGCCTCCTCGACGGCGTCGGCGCTGATGCCGACTTCACGGCCGATCTCGCGGATCTGCGCGAGCGTCATGCCGTCGGTCGCGCGAGCTTCCGGCGCACCGGCGTCCTCGCGTCGCGCGGCGCGCTCGAAGATCGCGGCAACTTCGGCCTCGGTGTACCGGCGTTCGCTCATCGCCCAAACTTGGCGAAACGCCGGAGCTTTGTCAGCCGGTGAGGCCCGTTACAGTCGGTCGGTCACACCCTCTACTGTCCGCGCATGACTGCCACCGGCGTGTAGCTGGCTACGGTCGAATTGTTTCCGAGCACGCCGCGGACGTTCAGCCCCCAACAGTACGCTTGTCCGCCGGCGACCAATCCGCATGCGGTATTGCCCGCATTGGTGATCGTCGTGAACGAGAGATCGCCGGGCACGAGCGCGGGTGTCCTGGCGTTGCAGCCCGAAGCGTTGTTCGGACACGCCATCTGCAACCAGAGGTTGCTCCAGCAATAGGATTGCCCCGTTGTCGCGATACCGCATGACGACTGGTTTCCGCCCACGAATTCGCGAAACAGCACGCCAGTGCCGCCGGGCGTTGGCGTCGTCTTGATCGTGGTCGTGCCGTCACCGAACTGTCCCTGGGAATTGTAGCCCCAGCAATACAGCGCACCCGCCGTATCGAGCCCGCACGTACCGAATGCAAGCGACGCAACGGCGGCAAACGAAACCGTGCTGGACACACGCACGGGCGTCCTGCTGCACGCTGAGCCTTTCGTGAAGTCGATATAGGACTTGAGCGACCACGCCTGCGGTGTGTCGCACTGATCCCACTGAACGTTGCCGGTCCCGAGCTCGCCGAACACGCCCATCCCCCAGCAATACACATCTGGAGCCTCGAGACCGCAGATCACCGCGTATGCAGGCTTGCTGATGACGGTGAACCGATGACCGCCCGCGACGCGAACGGGCGTCGTGCAACCCGAATCGCACGCCTGCGCGCTTCCGCCGCCGAGCGACGGGCCGTTCAGACCCCAGCAGTACGAGTCGCCATCCAGCGCAATGCCGCACGTTATGTGGTCGCCCGCAGTGATCGACCGAAATGACAGCGCCGCGGCTGCCCGGACCGGGACGCTCGAGTTGGTGAAGCTGCCGATGCCGAGCTGGCCGTACAGGTTCTCGCCCCAGCAAAACGCCGCGCCGTTCGCGTCGAGCGCGCACGTGTGGTTGTTGCCAACGGATATGCTCACCAGCGGGGGTCCACCGATGACCGCAACGGGTGTGTGTCGCTCCACCGTCGTGCCGTCGCCAAGCTGGCCCCAGCGATTGTCGCCCCAGCAGTACGCTTCCCCGCTCGACGTGAGCCCGCACGCCTGCACTGCGGCGACCGATATCGCCGTGAAGAGCAGCGGCGGCTGGACGACGCCGTTCGTCGTTACGAACGCCAGCTCGACCGCCTGATCGAGCGCGCTGCCGCTGACCCCGGTGACGCCAGTCGAGATATCGAGTGTGTATTGCGTCGACGTCGTGAGCGGAGCGTTCGGAACGAGCTCGGCCGTGAACAGATTGCCACTGACCAGCTGTACCGTTGCGGGCACACTCGCGGTCCCGTCCGACAGCGTCACCGTCGTCGGCGACACGGTCGGCGGCGCCACGGGTTCGCTGAATACGATCGTGATGCGCGCGTTGACCGGGACGTCCGTCTGTCCGCGTGGAGGATTCGTGCGGACGACGCGCGGCCGCGTGGTCAGATTGACCTCGACGTACGCCAGCACGGAATCGCCGGAAACCTGGCGCACAGTGATGCGCATCGTGTCCCCGACAGTGGCGCTGAAGGCTTGCGGATCAAACCCTCCGCTCAGCATGTGCACGGTCCGCGCTTCCGCGGTGCGCAGATTGGTGATCGTCGCGTCAACACCGTCGGGAACGGTTCCGGACACCAGCGAGACGTACGTGTAACCGGTCGACGTCACGGAGCGTCGGTCCTGCGCCGCCGCCCCGGCACCCGCCCCTGCCGATGACACTGGTGGTGAAACGACGGAGCCGTGAGCCAGCGTGGCATCGGACTGACGCGCGGGTTCTGCCGGCCCTGCCGGTCTGTCCGCGCCGCCGCACGCCAGCGCAACAAGCGCAGCAAGCGCGCCGGCCGACGCCACGATTATTCTCGCGCGCATGATCGCCGTGCTCCGTTGTTGACCCCGTTTGAAGATACGGAGCCCGGACGCCGGAATTGCTCAGGAGGTGCTTCCGGTCAGCTACCAGCTGGCAGATAAGCAGCGAACGAGTCCCGCGCCCGCGGGTAAAGGAACTGAGCAGAACTGGACACTCCACGGAGGCGCGAATGGCGAAGGTGCTCGTCCGCGCGATGCGCCGTGCTGCCCGGACCACCCTCTCGCTGGTTGCACTCGCAGTCGCGAACAATGCTCAGGCCCAGTACTTCGGGCGCAACAAGGCACAGTACGAGCATTTTGATTTTCGCGTCGCTCACACCGACCACTTCGACATCTATTTCTATCCGGCCGAGTCGCTCGCGGCGGCCGACGCCGCGCGCATGGCCGAGCGCTGGTACGTGCGACACGCCGCGCTCCTCCCGCTCACGTTCGAGCACAATCCCCTGATCTTTTACGCCGATCCGCCGGACTTCCAGCAGTCCAACGTGATCGAAGGCATCATCGGCCAGGGCACCGGCGGCGTCACCGAGGGACTGCGCGACCGCGTGATCATGCCCTTCACCGGATCGTACGCCGAGATGGAACACGTCCTCGGCCACGAGCTCGTGCACGTCTTTCAGTATCACCTCGCACAGGGCCACAAAAACGGCGGGCTTCCCGGCAGCAGCCGTGTGGAGAGCATTCCACTGTGGCTGATCGAGGGCATGGCGGAATACCTGAGCCTCGGCCGTGACGACCCGAACACCACGATGTGGCTGAGAGACGCCGTGCTGCACAAGGATCTCCCGACCATTCGTCAGCTCACGTCGAGCGGGAAGTATTTCCCGTACCGCTACGGCGAAGCGTTGTGGGCCTTCATCGGCGGAACGTGGGGCGACGACGCCGTCTACCGGGTGTACCGGGCGGCCATAGGGTCAGGGTGGGAAGCGGCGCTCAAGTCGTCGCTCGGCGTGAGCTCGGACTCGCTCACGAAGTTGTGGCATGCGTCGATCCGCACGCGATTTGCACCGTTCGACGATCGCACGCCGCCCGATCGCGTGGGACGCGAGCTCATCAAGGTTGGCAAACACAACGAACAAAACGTGGCGCCGGCGCTGACACCCGACGGGCAGCGCGTCGCGTTCTTCTCGAGCCGCGGCCTGTTCGATATCGATCTGTTCATCGCGGACGTCGCGACGGGGCGGATCGTGAAGCAGCTCACGTCGGTGAACCGGGAGCGGCACTTTGAAGCGCTGAGCTTCATCAGCTCGGGCGGCACCTGGTCGCCGGACGGGAAGCGGCTTGCGTTCGTGACGTACGCGCGCGGCGACAACGAGATCGAAGTCGTCGACGCGGACGGCAAACACGAGCGCACGATCAAGACACCGGGGATCGGCGCCGTCGCCGATCCCGCATGGAGTCCCGACGGGAACACGCTCGCGTTCTCCGGCCTCAAGGGGGGACTCAGCGATCTCTATTTGTACGATTTCTCGAACGGCGCCATCACGCAGCTTACGAGCGACCGCGAAGCGCAGCTGCAGCCTGCGTGGAGTCCCGACGGCAAAACGCTTGCGTTCGTGACCGATCGCGGTGACTCGACGGACTTTGCGGCGCTGCGCACGGGACCGATGCGTCTCGCGCTGATGAACGTTGCCGACCGTTCCGTCAGGCTCATTCCGACGGTTGCCCGCGGGAAGGAAATCAATCCGCAGTTCAGTCCGGACGGCCGCACACTGTATTACGTCGGCGATCCCGACGGTATTTCGGATCTCTACGCGCTCACGCTCGCCACCAATGAACGCCGAAGGGTGACGCGCATTGCAACCGGCGTCAGCGGCATCACTGCGTTGTCGCCCGCATTTTCGGTCGCGCGTACTTCCGGTGACATCGTGATGTCCGTGTTCGACAGGCAGGGATACGCGTTGCGTGCGATTTCCGGCCGCGACGCGCCGGCAGTGACCGTCGCCATGGGAACGGCGGACGGAAGCGGCGGCATCCTTCCGCCTGTCGCGACCGCGCAATCGAGCAAAGTCGAGCAGTCCCTGAACGACACGCACCAGGGGCTCAGGCCGCCGCAGCGTCTCTCGGCGCGACGCTATCATCCCGGACTGTCGCTGGACTACGTGGGTGGGCCATCGCTTGGCGTTGCGACCGGGGGCGCGTTCGGCACGGCGGTAGGCGGCGGAATCGTACTCGGCTTTTCCGACATGCTCGGAAATCACCTCCTGCAAACGGCCGTCGATTTGCCCGGCAACATCCGTGACGGCACCGCCGATCTTCTCTACATCAATCGCGCGCACAGCTGGACATGGGGAGCCGAGGCGTATCACGTGCCGCTCGCCAACGTGTTCGTCTCCGCTGCGGACGGCACGTTCACGCTGACCGACGGCACGCAGGTCCCGGGCTCCATTTACACGGAGATTCTCGCGCGCACGTACTTCGATAATGTGCAGCTGCTGGCACAAAAACCCGTCTCGACCACGCGACGGTTCGAATTCAGCGCGGGCGTGCAGCGGGTGAGTTTCGGCAATGAGGTCGACAGCCTGTTTGTCGTGGGAGGGCAGATCGTCAACGAGGTCGACCACAATACGAGCGGCGGAAAGTCCCTCACGCTCGGCGCCACCACGGCGGCGTACGTCACGGATTATTCCTACTTCGGATTCACGTCGCCCGTCGCGGGCGCCAGGTACCGCGTCGACGTGACGCCGGTATTCGGGGCGCTGCAGTTCATGTCCGTGAATGCCGATTACCGTCGCTACTTCTTCATGCGGCCGTTCACGCTCGCTCTGCGTGGCGAGCACTTCGGGCGTTACGGCTCGGGCTCGGAGAGCAATCTCATGCAGCCGCTCTACCTGGGCTATCCGTCGATGGTGCGCGGCTACAACGTGGAGAGCTTCGATCCCTCAGAATGCACGGTGGTGAGCAGCACCAACTCGTGCCCGCAATTCTCGCGGCTCCTTGGAAGCCGCGTTGCGATCGCCAACGCTGAATTTCGCATTCCGCTTTTCGGCACGAGCCAGTTCGGCTTGCTCAACGTACCATTTCTCCCCCTCGAGATTGCCCCGTTCATCGATGCGGGAGTGGCGTGGACGAGCACCGAACGACCCTCGATCCGCTTTGACCGCAACACGGCGGATCGTGTGCCCGTCGTGAGCAGCGGGATCTCGGCGCGCGCGAACGTGCTCGGCGCGATCATCGTCGAGCTGTACTGGGTGAATCCCTACCAGCGGCCGGGCAAGGGCCGCTATTTCGGATTCCAGATCGCGCCGGGTTGGTAATTACTTACTGCGCGTGAACACGGCACGATCGATCGTGCCGTTGTGCTCGACGCTCGTGATCTTGCGAATCGTTCCGAAATCCGGGGTGAATTCGCTGATCATGATCGGCAGCGTCACGCCGTCGACCGTTCGGTAGTTCTCATAGTACGTATCGGTCGTGAATGAGCCGAAGAGTCCTTCAGTAACGATCGAACGTCGGACGAGCAGGCCTGTCGCCACGTCGAAGTACAGACGTTCCGCGCGGCCGGTGACGACTGATTTCGCGGAAAGCACAATAGCCGGCGCGTCATTCACCGGTTCGATTCCCGTGACGGTCAACTCCGCGTAGAGTTTCCGCAGGTTGAGCTTGTCCTCGAACTGCGCGTTCATTTCGAGTTGCGCTTTCGCCTGGCCTGCCTGCGGTGTGAAGCCGCGGTTGTCGCTGTTCCACCCGGCCGTGCCGTCGAAGCCGGTCGCAAAATCGCCGAGCGAACCACCAAAATGCCGGATGGAGAGCGTGCTTGCCGGGGCAGCGGCCCAGGTGTCTTCAAACGGTACGATGGCGCCCTCGCCGGTAATCATGTTCCCTCTGGTCGCGCGACTCCTGATCTTCGACAACGCATCGGCGCCGCCGATGGCGGCGATGTATTTCGCAAGGACGTCGTCGACCGCCGGCAGCACCGGTGATGGCTGTGGTTGCTGCGTTGGCCGCGGGCCGAGCATCTCCTGAATGCTGGTGCGTTTGCCAACGATGTCGGTCTGCGGCTTTGGTAAGCCGCGATGGCACGTCATGCAGTTGACGGCGACCTTGCCGTCGAAGTGCGACTTGTTGATGTCGAGCACCATGCGCAGCATTTCGCGGGCTTTCAGCTTTTGCGGCTTGTCGTCCCTGGCCCACTCCGCGCCGACGTGACAGTAATTGCATGACACTCCCAGCGAGTAGCGCTGGAAGAACATGGTGTTCATGAAGATCGAGGCCGGCACGTCCTTGAGGACCTGGACGTTCTTGTACGTTTCTCCGGCCGTGCGTTCGGTCTGAGCGTGCGCGCTCACCGCCGGCACGAGCAATGCGGCGAGTGTCGCGGTGACGCGCAGACCCGGAGTGTGTGAACGAGTCATGGTGCACGAAGTGCCCGGGACGCGCCGCGGGCACTCATGGTGGGACGATACGGGCTGTGCTGGTGGCTGAAGGGTTATCCAAAGAGGTCAAATGCGAACGCGCCGAGCTGCGATCGAATCGATCGCGGGTCGACGCGCAACGCGGCGCCCTGCTTCGTCAGCATGAAATTGCCGCTGAAGTCGCCAAAACGCGCGAGCACGCAAATCGCTTCGCCATCAGCGAACCCTTCGATCACGTAATCCCGCTCGATGTTCGCGCGCAGATCGAGCGCCTGTCCCGTCAGACGGATTGCGCCGCTCGCGCGGTCGAACGTTCCCCGTTCCACCGGCGCCATGTTGTGCGGCTCGCCACCCATGATCCGGCCGGTAACGCCGTGATCGCCGTCGTAGCGGAGATGCAGGAACACCACGCCGTCCTTTCCCCAGCGCCCGGACACGGGATCCGCCGGGAGCGCGGGAATCGCGGGCGGCGTCCAGCCACGTTCTCGCGTCAGCGCATCAATCTCAGCCGGGCTGAGCGCGCGGTCATAGAGGCGCACGTCGTCGATGGCGCCCTTGAAAAAGAAGTACGGCTCGTCCGTGCCTTTGCGTCCGATATGCAGCGGCTGCTCCGGGTGCGTCCAGAACGGGTGGCGCACCTCGTCGGCGAGCGCGCCGTCGACATACAGCCGATGCACGTTGTTCTCGACGACCGCCGCGACGTGGTACCATTGCCCGAACTGCACGCGTGCTTTGCACATGGGGTCGCGCGCGCCAATCATGCGATGCCAGATGACGTGCCCGTGTTCGGTGCTCAACTGGAAGACCCGGCGCGACTGATCCTCGTCGTTGCCGTCGTCCTGTGCGATGATGCAGTTGGTATAGCCCTCGAGGTCGCGCGGCGCGTACCGCGCCCACAGCGACAGAGTGCACGTCTCGCGGATGGCCGGCGGCGGTGCCACCTCGACGTAGTCGTCCACTCCGTCAAACTCGAGCGCTGTGTCCGCCTCGCCGAAGCGGTTCGCCGTGGGCTTCGCACCGTGCACGACGCCATGATGGACGTGGCCGCTCGCGTCCGTCGCGTTGGCGTCGAGCGGGTAGTGCGCGATGAGACCGAGAGTGGTCATGTGAGCTCGCGGCCCCGCGTCTCCGGAATCCAGATCCACATGATCGCTGCCGACAGGAACGCCGCACCCGAGACACTGAACGCCACGCCGAATCCGCGTGATGTCGCGAGGGTTCCCGCGATGAAGGGCGCGGCGGCACTCGCGATGCGTCCGATGTTGTACGTGAAGCCCTGGGCGCGCGCACGGATCGCCGTCGGGTAGAGCTCGGCCGTGAGCGCGCCGAACCCGCTGAAGTAGCCGGTGCCGAAGAACATCACGAACGGCCCCAGCACGAGAAGCGGCGTGGGCGCCTGCGTGAAACCGTACACGGGAATGAGCACGCTCGCGATGAGCAGATATGCGATATACGTGCGCTTTCGGCCGACCGCGTCGGCGATATAGCCGAACGTGACATAGCCGAGCCACATGCCGAGCTGGTTGACGAGAACGAGTTTCGCGACCGCACCCGTGCTCATACCCAGGCCTCCATCTTTCGGCGCGAGCGACAGACGCGCCGCCACCCACGCGTTCATGCCCCACCATGCAAAGAGCGTGAACGCGTTCATGAGCGTCACGGCGGCGGTCACGCCCGCGCGGCCATCGCGAAACACGTCGGCGTACGAGCCCGTCGCGCCGGTGGTGCGGTGCGACAGCCACAGCGGGGATTCTTCGACGCGTCGCTGAATCCACACAATGAGGAAGGCCGGGAGCACACCGACGAAGAACGCCACGCGCCATGTCAGGCCGAGCTGGTCGAGCACGATCCACGTGACGAGCGCGGCCACGCCATAGCCGATGGCCCAGGAGCTTTGCACGAAGCCCAGCGCTTTTCCGCGCTGCGCCGCCGGCCACGTTTCCGAGACAAGCGCTGCGCCGCTCGCCCATTCTCCGCCCATGCCGAGTCCGAGGAGCGCGCGCGCGACGGCCAATTGCCAGAAGGAATTCGCGAAACCGCAGAGCGCGGTGAACACCGAATAGAGCAGCACGCTTCCCATGAGCGCGCGCGTTCGCCCGTACCGGTCCGCGAGCGCGCCAAACAGCAGCCCACCGCCTGCGGCAAAGAGCAGCGTGACGGATCCGAGCGCGCCCGCCTGCGCTTTCGTGATCCCGAGCGCCGTGATCACGCTCGACGTGAGCAAGGCGAACAGCATGATGTCGAATGCGTCGAGCATCCAGCCAAGCGATGCGGCGACGAGCGCGCGATGCGCGCGCTGATCCCCGGCGTGCCACCAGGCGGTCAGACCGTTCACGGTCCGTTCACGTGTTGTACCAAACCAAACCCTCGGTTGATTTATGGCCGCGAGAACATACGGCACCGTGCCTTGACGAATCAATCAGAACCGTCTACCATCCGACCTTCACGCCCTGCTTCGAGTCGCCTTGTGAGCACGCTGCTTCGACCCGCCACGCTTGTCGCCGCCCTGGCATTCCCGGGCGGGACGCTCGTCATGTCGAGCGTCGCCGACTCGCGTACCGACACAACCGGAGCAGGCGTGTAGCACCCGATCAATTCTGATCAGCGGACCACCGCCCCACCTGCACCGGATACGCAGATGGGGCGATTTCTTTTTCAGTGAACGCGAAATGACGGGAGAACGAGAGAACGAGAGCGTAGCGCTCGCGGGCCCGGCGCCTGGTCGCATGGCCACGCTCTGGACCGACTTCAGGCTCGCCGCGCGCGGCACGCGCCACGATTACACCGCGGGCTCGCTCGGCCGCGCGATTTTCCTGCTCGCCGTGCCGATGGTGCTCGAGATGCTCATGGAGAGCCTGTTCGCCGTGTGCGACGTGTTCTTCGTCGCGCATCTGGGCGCGACAGCGGTCGCGACGATCGGCCTGACGGAATCCGTGATGATTCTCGTGTACACGGTTGCCGTGGGTCTCAGCATTCCGGCCACGGCGTTCGTGGCGCGGCGCATCGGGGAAAAGGACCCCGAGGGCGCCGCGCGCTCGGCCGTGCAGGCCATCGCGCTTGGCGTGATCGTGTCGTTCACGCTCGCGACGGTGTTCAGCCTGCTCGCGCCGTGGCTGCTGCGCACGATGGGTGCCGATCCCGAGGTGATCGCGGGCGGCTCGATGTTCGCGCGCGTGATGCTCGCGGGTAGTCCGACGGCGTTCATCCTGTTCAGCATCAATGCATCGTTCCGCGGCGCGGGTGATGCCGCGGTTGCGATGCGCGTGCTGTGGCTCGCGAACGGCATCAACATCGTGCTCGGGCCGATGCTCATATTCGGACCGGGGCCGTTCCCCGCACTCGGCGTGACGGGCGCGGCGATCGCGACGACCATCGGGCGCGGCACGGGCGTGCTGTTCGCACTGTCGCGGCTCGCGAAGGGCAGCGGACATTTGCGCGTCGAGCGCAAGCACCTCGAGCTTCAGCCGGCGACGATGTGGCAGATGGTGCGCATGTCCGGAAGCGCCACGTTCCAGGTATTCGTGGGATCGACGAGCTGGATCGGCCTCATCCGGATCATGTCCAGCTTCGGCAGCATTGCGATGGCGGGCTACACGATCTGCATCCGCATCGTGCTGTTCGCGCTTCTGCCTGCGTGGGGGCTCGCGAACGCGGCGGCAACGATGGTGGGCCAGTCACTCGGCGCGAAGGATCCGGACCGTGCGTCGCGCGCGGTCGCGGCCGCCGCGCGGTACAACGTGATGTTTCTCGGGTCGATGGGCGCGCTGTTCGCGCTGTTTGCGCCGCTCATCATCGGCGCGTTCACGAGCGACGTCGCGGTGCAGCCGGTCGCGATCTTCGGGCTCCGCGCGATTGCGATCGGATTCCCGTTCTTCGCGTACGGCATGGTGCACGCGCAGGCGTTCAACGGCGCGGGCGACACGTGGACGCCCACCAGGATCAACATTGCGGTGTTCTGGCTCTTCGAGATTCCGCTGGCGTGGATACTCGCCGAGCGTGCGGGCCTCACGTACCGCGGCGTGTTTCTGGCCGTGCTCGTGGCGTACACCGTATTTGCCATCGTGAGCACGGTGCTGTTCCGCCGCGGTCACTGGCGCGTCGTGAAGGTGTGACCGGTCGGTAGACTGCAACGCGGCCAGGTTACTGTGCCGGCCCCGCGCCCCAGACGTTGTTCGTGCGATCGAGATCAACGAGCCGGTGGTCGGGATCGAGCTCGATGCGCGTGACCTTCTTCCCGACGAACGTGTACTGCCGGATGTAGTACGTGGTATTCGTGCTCCAGACTTCGGCCGGGTAATCGAAGTTCTGCGTCGACCCGTCGGAGAACGTGAAGCGCACGTGCAGCGGCAACACGCCGCGCGCGCGGTTCGCGTAGCGAACGGCGACCAACATCGTGTCGGTCGCTTTTTTCGTGACCGGGTCGGTTTTCATGCGGGACGCCACGGTATCCACGGCCTGGTCGAAGTGCGGATTTTCGAAGAACCACTCGCGCCAGAAGTAATCGAGGCGGCGCCCGCTCACGTCTTCCATTGTGCGGAAGAAGTCCTGCGGCGTGGGATGCTTGAACGCCCAGCGCCGCGTGTACTCACGAAATGCGTCGTCGAACGCGGCGGGGCCGAGGATTTCCTCGCGCAGCAACGAAAGTCCCACAGCCGTCTTCACATAGGCGTTCTCGCCGAGGACGTCCGGCCGGATGCGGTCCGGATTGATTTCGAGCGGCGCATCGACACCGAGCTGCATGAACTTCGTGACCGCCGAATCGCGATCGAACGCCACGCGCTTCGCGTAATCACCCTTCTCCGGATAGCGCCGCGCTTCGGAGAAGTAATTGATGAACGTGTTGAAACCCTCGTCCTGCCACATGTGCATGCGCTCGTTGGATCCCACGATCATGGGATACCACATGTGGCCGATCTCGTGCGTGACGACGTTGTAGAGATCGTATTTGTCGTCGCTCTTGGTCTCCATCGCGATCATCGGATACTCCATGCCGCTGATCGGCCCTTCGACGGCCGTGATGTGCGGCCATGGATACGTGAACCACCGCTCGGAGTACTCCATGATCGACATGCGCGACATGTCAGCCGCGTCCTTCCACGTCTCGATCGCAGTGGGCCGGTAGAACGCGTAGGCCATGTGGCCCTGCCAGCTCGACGCGTCCCACATGTACTCGGGTGACGCGGCCCAGACCGCGTCGCGCACGTTCTTCGCGCGGAACTTCCACGTGAGCCACGCCGCCGCCGTCTTCGGGCGCGCATTTCCGTTTTTGAGCTCGTCCTGCGTGATGATGTGGATGGTCGTGTCCGACATGCGCGCGCGCGTGAGCCGCGCAACCTGCACCGGTGTGAGCACCTCGGCAGGGTTCTGCAGCTCGCCTGTGGCGATGGCGATGTAGCCCGACGGAAGCGTGATCTCGAGCGAGTAGTCGCCGTAGTCGAGATAGAATTCGCCCTGGCCGAGATACGGCTCCGTGTTCCACCCGCGGAGGTCGTCGTACACGGCGACGCGCGGATACCACTGCGCGAGCTCGAAGAGCGCGCCATCGTAACCCATGCGGTCAGCGCCGTGCTCCGGAATCATGAAGTGCCACGCGACGTCGAACGTCGCCGCCTGTCCGGGCGGCAGCGGCACGAGGAGATCGACTTTCATCATCGTGCCTTCGACGCGCGTTTTGAGCGGACGCTTGATGGGGGCGGCAGCGGTACCGGTGACCTGATTGAAGCGCTCGATGACGTCGCCGCCCTCGAAATTGCGCGCACCAAAGCGTGACGACGCCGCGAAGACGTACGAGTTGAGTGAGCCTTCCCTGAACGCGTTCTGTTCGACCTGCATCCAGATGAAGCGCAGTGTGTCGGGCGAATTGTTCGTGTAGCGCATCGTCATCTCGCCCATGAGCTTCTTCGCGCCGGTATCCAGTTTCGCCTTGAGGTCGTAATCCGCTCGCTGCTGCCAGTAGTGCGCTCCGGGGGCACCCGATCCCGTGCGGACACCGCTCGCCGGCAACCAGTTGACCGGCGCAAATACGGACGTGTCGCCTGCCCCGGTGGGATCGAACGACTTCTGGGGCGCCGGGGGCGGGTTTACCTGCGCGCCGGCGGCGGCGGCGAAGACGACCAAAGTCGAAAACAGCAGACGTGCGTGCATGGGTTGGATCGGTGTGTGAGGGACCGCCTCAACGTATACCTCGTCAGGAGGAAAAAGAGACGGTGCGGGGCCAACGGACCGCCAGGCCCGTTGATCCGTATCAGATCGCCTTGAATTCCTCGAACGGCTGCGTGCAGTCGCTGCAGACGTGCAGGGCCTTGCACGAGGTGGACCCGAATTCGCTCGTATGGCGGGTGTTCGTGGATCCGCAGAACGGACACGTGACCGGCACGGCGCGCCGCGTGAGCGGCACAAGCTCCGTGGTGGCAGCGCTCGCCCGCCCCGGCGGCGCGATGCCATACGCGCGAAGCCGCTCGCGCGCGTCGTCGCTCAGCCAGTCCGAGGTCCACGCGGGCGCGTATACCGTGCGCGTGCTGACGTCATCGTATCCGCGCGCGCTGAGCGCCGAGCGAATGTCGTCTTCGATGACCTTCATCGCGGGACACCCCGAATACGTCGGCGTGATGACGACGGTGACGTGATCACCATCGATCTCAACGTCACGCACGATACCGAGGTCAACGATGCTCAACGCGGGAACTTCAGGGTCGAGCACGTCGCGCAGCACGTCCATGACCTCCTCCGACCCTTTGGCCCGTTGGCCCTTTCCCCCTGCTACCATTTCGCTCCCGGATACGCCCTCGGCACACTCTGCATTTCCGCTAGGAGGTAGCCGAGGTGCTCGGTGTGCCGCCCGCTCCGCCCTCCGCTTTGTTGATACACCTCGCCGGGCACCGTGAGCGTCGCGCGCCCGAGCACGCTCTTCACGTCGCTCTCCCACGCCGCGCGCAACGTGGAGCAATCGACCGCAAGGCCCTCCGCGGCCAGCGCGCGTTCAGCGTCATCGGCCATGAACAGCTCGCCGGTGAAGCGCCACAACTCGTCGAGCGCATGTTGCGCGCGCGCGTGACTCTCTTCAGTCCCGTCGCCAAAACGGACCAGCCATTCGCCGCTGTGGCGCACATGATAGCGCGTTTCCTTCTCCGCCTTCACCGCGATCCCCGCGAGATCGGCGTCCTTGCTCGATGCCAGCGCGCGCCATTGGTGCAACGCGTAGATGCTGAACAGGAACTGCCGCACGATCGTGAGCGCGTAGTCGCCTTTCGGAAGCTCGACGATCAACGCGTTCCGGTAGTCGATGGAGTCGCGCAGAAACGCGAGTGCGTCCTGATCGCGCCCCTCCCCCTCGACTTCACCGGCCCGCTTGAGCAGCAGATTGGCGTGTCCAATGAGGTCGAGCGCGATGTTGGCGAGGGCAATGTCTTCCTCGAGTACGGGACCGTGCCCGCACCACTCGCTCAGCCGGTGGCCGAGCACCAGTCGGTCATCGCCGAGCCGAAGGAGGTAATCAAAGAACCGCGCGGACATGTCTGGATGTTTCAGAAAACCCGGACCCCCTGAGGGACCTTATAGAACTGCGGGTGCCGGTATGCCTTGTCGTTGCCGGGCTCGAAGAACGGGCCCATGTCTTCCGGCGTGCTCGCCGTAATGGCCTCCGACGGAACAACCCAGATGCTGACTGCCTCACCGCGCCGCGTGTAGACGTCGCGCGCGTTTTGGAGCGCCGTTTCCGCATCGGCCGCGTGCAGACTGCCGGCGTGCTCGTGGGGACCGCCGCCCGGCGGTTGCATGAACACTTCCCAGAGTCGGCCCTGTGAGTCGGCCATGTTACGCCGCCTGCGTCCGCTCGCGCTGCTTCGCGGCGTACGCATCCGCCGCGGCGCGTACCCATGCGCCATCGTCGTGCGCCTTGTTGCGCGCAGCGAGCCGCTCGCGATTGCATGGGCCGTCGCCCTTCACCACACGCCAGAATTCACTCCAGTCGATCTCACCGAATTCCCAGTTCCCCGTCGCGTCGTCGAACCTGAGCGCGGGATCGGGCAACGTGAGATCGATCGCCTTCGCCTGCGCGACCGTGAGATTCACGAACCGCTGGCGCAGCTCGTCGTTGCTCTTCCGCTTGATGCCCCATTTCGACAGCTCGCCGGAGTTGGGCGAATCCTTGTCGTGCGGGCCGAACATCATGAGCGACGGCCACCACCAGCGGTTGAGCGCTTCCTGCGCCATCGCTTTCTGCGCGGGCGTCCCGGCGGCGAGCACGCACATGATTTCGTAGCCCTGTCGCTTGTGGAAGTTCTCTTCCTTGCAGATCCGCACCATTGCGCGCGCGTACGGGCCGTAGCTCGCCTTGGCGAGCATCGTCTGGTTCACGATGGCAGCGCCATCGACCAGCCAGCCCACGCACCCCATGTCCGCCCACGAAAGCGTGGGATAATTGAAGATGCTCGAGTATTTCGCGGTACCGTCGAGCAACTGCAGGATGAGGTCGTGGCGGTCGACGCCGAGTGTTTCCGTACCGCAGTAGATGTACAGGCCGTGCCCGGCTTCGTCCTGCACTTTCGCGAGGAGCGACATCTTGCGGCGCAGGCTTGGCGCGCGCGTGATCCAGTTGCCTTCGGGCAGCATGCCGACAACTTCGGAGTGCGCGTGCTGCGACATCATGCGAATGAGCTGCCGGCGGTATTTCTCCGGCATCCAATCCTTGGGCTCGACGGTCTCGCCACGCGCGATGCGCGCTTCGAACTCGGCGAGACGCGCAGGATCCTCAGCCGGAACGCCCTTGTCCCGCGCCGGCGTTCCCTTCGGGTCGTGGATCTCGTAGGGCATGGTGTAACTTACCCCGCCATGGACGGTTCTGTAGAGTCGGCGGTCGAGGGTGCCGTGGCGACGGTGACGTTCGGTCATCCGAAAGGCAATTCGTTGCCCGCCGCGGTGCTCAGGGCACTCGCCGAGACTATCGGATCAGCGGGTCAACGGCCCGATGTGGGCGTCGTCGTCGTGCGGAGCACGGGCACCGGGCCGTTCTGCGCGGGTGCATCGTTCGACGAGCTCGTCGCCATCAGCGACGCGGCGGCCGGGAAGGAATTCTTCCTCGGCTTCGCGCGCGTGATCCTCGCGATGATCCGGTGTCCGAAGCCGATCGTCACGCGCGTGCACGGCAAGGTGGTCGGCGGTGGAGTGGGAATCGTTGCCGCATCCGATTACGTGCTCGCGACGGACGCGTCGGCATTGCGCCTCAGCGAGCTGGCGGTGGGAATCGGTCCGTTCGTCGTGGGGCCGGTGATCGAACGCAAGATCGGCGCGGGTGCGTTCAGTGCGATGGCGCTCGATGCCGACTGGCGTTCAGCCGAGTGGGGACGCAGCGCCGGTTTGTACGCGCAAACGTTCGCGTCCGTCGACGCGCTCGACGCCGGCGTTTCAGCGTTCGTTCAGAAGCTCGCGCGGTCGAATCCGGAGGCGACGGCGCTCATCAAGAAGATCGCCTGGCAGGGCACGGAGCACTTCGATGCATTGCTCGACGAACGGGCGGCCATGAGTGGCAGACTTGTACTTTCCGAGCATACGCGGTCTGCCATCGCGAAATTCAAGGCTCGGTGAGCGTTGGACGTGTTTCGCGTTCTGGAGGCACATAACTCCAAGGAGCCTTTTCTTACACTTCTGCTGCGCTGACGGCGACGGCAAAGTCGACGTCCAGCGCGGTGAAGTGGCGTAGGCCGCATGTCACCTTGTCAGCCTCGCTCGAGCGCAGTTTCAAGAAATCCTTGGTCCCTTTGGTCTCGCGCACCAGGTAGAGCGCCCTCCCGTCATCCTTCAGCACCGCCCAATCGGGATTGTACTTGCCGAGTGGCGTGTCGACTGTGAACCATGACGGAAGCTTCATGAACAACTTGATGTCCTCGCGCGCGTCGAGCTGTTCGGCGAAGCGGCGCTCGACTTCGGAGTCATACACAACTCGCTCGTAAACCGAGTGCCTTACCTCGAGCGTGTTGAGATAGCTGACCAATTCTTCGTTGCGAAACAGCATGACTTCCCACTCAGCATCGGCGCTATCCACTGGAAGTCGCTCGTATTTGATCCCGTCGACGAGCAGGCGTTGCCGCTCGAAGCTGATGACCGCGCTGACCTGATCGAGGAAACGCTGGGGGTCGATGAAGACGTCCTGGAGTCGTCCTGATCCAAGGAGGATTCGCGCCAGGGTACCACGGGTGAGCTCCGTTTCGTTCTGGAGGTACGCCAGAATGTCGGGGAGACTCGGTCGGCGGTAGATTGGTGTGTCCTGGGCGACATTCACCGGCGCAGCATCGACGCCCGCCGACGAGATGTGAATCCGGGCCGCCGCGACGCGCACGCTTGGCGCCACAACGCGCGGGCTGGCCCTGACGGCATCTGCGGCTCTGCGCACAAGTGCCTCTGTATCAAACTCGACGCGGTACGACGTTCGCGGCTTGATCCGATTCCAGAGCGCTACGAATTCAGGCGTGAGCAATACTTCCTTGCGCAGCCGGTTCGTTGTCTCGTCCCGTTGGCGCCGGATGTGCCGCTCCATCTGATAGGTCCCCAGCAGGTCGATCACGGCGGATGCCAGATCGCCAAAGGGTGCTGGAAGCTCCAGCGAGAATCCGGCGCGCCCCGGCTGAAACGCCGGAAGAATTCGGCCGTCGTGGTCCATCATTCCCGCCGAGATCAGCGCAGACCGAATCACCTCGGCGCCTTCGCGCCCGATTGCCTGTTCGGTTCCATCCACGATGCGCGTCAGCTTCGCAAGGGCCGTCGCCGGCAGCTTTCCGAACGTGACGCCGCAATCGTCCTCGTACTCACGCTGCAGTGCTGCCGCGAAGTCTTCGTAGCTCTCGTTCGCCATGACGTACAGGCGGTTGACGGATTCGTCGAACACCCGCGCTCCGTTCTGATCGACGGGGAGCCGCAAACCGCGACCGATTTCCTGACGCTTCTTCAATGCGCTTTGCGTTTCGTTGAGCGTACAGATCTGGAAAACGTTTGGATTGTCCCACCCCTCGCGTAACGCCGAATGACTGAAGATGAATCGGAGTGGCTCATCGATTGACAGCAACCGCTCCTTGTCCTTCATGATAAGATCGTAGACGTCGTCATCGTCCTGCGTGTTGCCGCGCGTGTCCTTGAGCACGCCTTTGCGATCCTGCGCGAAGTAGCCGTTGTGCAAGCGCGCGGGTTGCTCGCGAAGCCAGGTGAGCTCGCGAAATCGAGGGTCGTTCGCAATTTCTGCGAGCAGCTCCTCGATCGCGACGGCAAATTTTCCGGCGGCGGGCGCTCCATCCTCGGTGTATGCGCGATAGTTCGCGACCCGGTCGATGAAGAACAACGACAACACCTTGATCCCGCGGCCCTGGAGTTGGAGTTCCTTTTCAACGTGCTGGCGCAGGGTGTGCCTGATCTGTGCGCGCCAGATATCATCGCGCATACCGCCCGTCTGTTCGCCGAGGCGCAGCGTCAAGCCGTTTGCGAAGCGGACGAATTCGCCGCCGGGTTCTGCGTTGATTTCGGCGACTTCAAAACCGTCTCTGTAGACCGGCCGTTCCCCTGAAAGCGCAAAAAGGTCCGAGCCCTGTTTTACAGCCACGGTCTTTTCGCGCGGGCCGACGGCGCCCTTTGCATGAATACGAACGCGCGCCTTGATTCCGCGCTCGTAGTCAACCTTATCGATGCGGACGAACGCCGTGTTGGCGCCGCCGTGCGCCTCCGCTCCGGCAACGACAATCTGTTTCACGAGCCTGAGCGAGTACGCGCGCACCGGATCCAGTCGATACACGAGGTTGTACACACTCCGGTGCGTTGCCGAGTAGCGAAGCGTGCATAGCGGGTTCAGTGCGCGAATCGCGTCCTGTGCCTTGTCGGTCGCGTCAACGCTTTGCGGTTCGTCGATGATGACGATTGGCCGGGCAGCGTGCACAAATTCGATGGGCCGGCGGCCGGACAACGTGTCGCGCTCGACGTAGATCACGTTGCTTTTGCGCTCGTCGTCCGTGCCCGTAAAATTGCGGCGGAACGCGTCGATGTTGATTACGAGTACCTGGAGCGTCGTCCCCGTGGCGAACTGCCTGAGCCTGCTCACGCGTTTCGCGTCGTATACGAAGTGCTCGAACGGCGGGTGGTTGTACAACGCCCGAAAGTGGTCGGCCGTGATCTCGATATTCTTCAGTACGCCTTCGCGGATCGCCACACTTGGGACGACGACGACGAATTTCTGGAATCCATAGCGATGCGAGAGCTCGAAGATGGTGCGCAGGTAGACGTACGTTTTTCCGGTGCCGGTCTCCATTTCGACGGAAAAGTGCGGGCATTTGCGTGGCGTACCGGTGACTTCATCGACGATGTCCCACGCTTCCGGTTCCGCGGTGTCGTCGACGAGATCGATTTCGTTTCGTTGCTGTACCGCACGCAGGTTGGCGCGAAGGCGGTCCTGCGAGATGGCCAGCTGATTGCCGACTCCTGTAATCCGGTCCGCGATGTCCGACAGCAGATCATCCGCCGGGTATTGGCGAATGACTGAATAGTCTGGCGCACTCTGCGGCTGGCCGTCGAAAAGATCCGCGACGGCGTTGACGGCATCGAGCTGGAACGGCTGGTTGGGATCGAATTGCAGCTTCAAGAGCGCTTCACACCGGTCAGACGGTCTTGAAGCTCGTCACGCCTTTACTCTTGAACGTCTGTGCGGCGTTGACCTTGAGCTGGTCATTGCCGTGGAACCCTTCGTCGAGACAGACGACGCGCTTTGGCTTTTGCGCGGCCATTTCGCGAACTGCGTCGATGGTGAGATTGCGTTCGAGGCACACGAGCAGGGTGTCGCCGTCGCGACCGCGCACCAGATGCGCCCGCTTGCCGGCGAGAGTCAGTTCCTCAACGGGCGCTGTCAGGGTGAATCCGCTCTTAAGAAGCACTTCGAAAAGCAGATCATCGGCGGAGCGATCGTCGCGAACGTGATGCACATGTAGCTCGAGCTGCGCAGCGAGCGCGTCAGCGGTCGTTGCGGCTGCAGCGTCCCACGCCTTGAAGTTCGACTCGGCAAGCTTGAAGACGCGGAAGCCACGATCCTTTCCGGTGGCGTTCCCAAGATTGAGGCTTTCTGCGTCAGCGTTGTTGAGTCGATTGCCGACCCGGCGGACACGCTCTTTCGTGATGTCTGAAATGGTCTTGTAGTCGTCGCGACCAGTGGGCTCGGGGAGTTGGACGAGAATGAACCGACGTTGCCCGCCGTCGCGGCTGTTGAGATTGAGCACCGCGTGCGCGGTCGTCCCCGACCCGGCGAAGAAGTCCAGAATCAGATCCGTTCCTTCAAGGCAGAACGACGCGAGATGGCGGATCAAAGCTGAAGGCTTTGGATGCGTGAAGACCTTTCTATCTTCAAAGAGTTCGCCAAGTTCATTCGCGCCGACTCTGCTGTCCAACTCTATGAGGCTTGAGAGCTTCGCCTCGAAGTCAGCCAAATACTCCTTGATCTGAATGATCTGAGTCTCGTCGTCTCCAAAGAGTATTTTGCCTGAAGCGACGAGCTCGTCCATTTTGGCTGGCGGATAGCGATACCCGTTAACCGGTGGCACACAGACTTTGCGCGTTCGCGGATGCACAACGTCGTGCGCATATCCGCCGGGCTTGGGGTTGTGCACTTTGCGGCTGCCCGTGTATGGACCGAATTCGTCAACTCTGTTGTAGTGGGTGAGAGGAGCCAGGGCCTCCCCGTGTTCGCGGATCCATCTGCGAAACAGGACCTGCGTCTCTTCCGCAGCCGACGCGCCCACCTCCGCTCGGATTTCCGCGTACTTTGCGAGCATTTTGCGCTTGACTTCGTCGGCGTGGTCTGTCCACACAGGCGCCGCGGCCTTTGTGTCGCGTGCAAAACAGACGATGTACTCATGTTCGACGGCGATGCGCGTCGGGTTGTTGTCTGTCGCGGCGTTCCAGACGATGGTGCCGAGCCAATTCTCACCGCCGAAGACGCCGTCGAGAACCGCACGCAGTCCGACGAGTTCAGCGTCGTTAATGGAAACAAAAATTACTCCATCGTCTCGCAGCAGATTTCGCGCCAGATAGAGGCGCGGATACATCATGTTGAGCCAGTTGGAGTGGAATCGTCCTGCGCCTTCCGGGTTGTCGCCGAACCGTCGTCCGTGCGCGTCTGTTTGACCGGTGTAGGCTAGATACGTCCGCAGGGTGTCGTTGTAGTCGTCAGGATAGATGAAGTCGTGGCCCGTGTTATACGGCGGGTCGATGTAGATCATCTTCACCTTCCCGAGATACGACTTCTGCAGGAGCTTGAGAACCTCGAGGTTGTCGCCCTCGATGATCACGTTCTCGGTGGTGTCGAAGTTGACTGACTCATCGCGCGCGGGCCGAAGCGTTCCCAGACTCGGGGTCTGGATAGCGCGGAAACACTCGGCCTTGCCAGGCCACGTGAGACCGTAACGCTCCCGGCCCACATCGACGCGGTCACCCAACGCGAGCCTGAGACGCTCGAAATCGATCGCGCCGCCTTCCGTACGCGCTTCCGGAAACAATTCCAGCACGGATTCACGACGGTCGGCAATGACGTCGTGCGATCGCAGGTCCAGCCGCTCGGGCGTCTCGGCGGTCATCCAGAGTGATCCAGCTTCCTCGCCACGCCCGACCGCGCGGGAATGCGCGTACGAACGAGGAATGGCGAGTGCGTGCCACAATGTGATACGACGTGAGACGGCGCGCAATCCAACCCGTTTCTACTTTCTGCCGTGGACCTCCCTCATCCTCGCGGCCACTCGAGGGCCATGGCGAAAGACAAGTTCCTGCAAATCCGCGTGAGCAAGGACGAACGCGAGCGAATGGAGCAGGTCGCGAACGACGACAAGCGCGATTTGTCGTCGTGGGCTCGGATCGTCCTCATGGATACGGTCGAGAAGTGGGAAGCACGGCGACAGAAGCTGCGCGTGGCCGAGCGTCCGCGCGTGCCGTTCGAGGGACGGGTGAAACCGGACAAGAAGTAGCAGCGCCGGGCGTGAGCGTGGGCAGTCTGACGCTTGACTGCTATCTTCCCGGCCATGACTGAGCCACTCGTCATTGCCCAATGCGCCGCAGGTGAGCTGGCCCTCCTTCCCGAGCTCGCCAACCGGCACGGCTGCATCACGGGCGCGACCGGCACCGGAAAGACCGTCACGCTGCAGGTGCTCGCGGAAAACTTTTCGCGCATCGGCGTGCCCGTGTTCATGGCCGACGTCAAGGGCGATCTCTCCGGCATCGCGAAGCCGGGAGCGCCGAACGACAAGATCCAGGCGCGGCTCTCGCTCCTCAAGCGCAGCGCGCCCGAGTGGCGCGGGTGTCCCACGACCGTGTGGGACGTCTGGGGTGAGCAGGGCCATCCCGTGCGTGCCACGGTGTCAGACATGGGACCGCTGCTGTTCGCGCGGCTGCTGAATCTCAATGACACGCAGGAAGGCGTGCTCACGCTCTGCTTCAAGATCGCGGACGACAACGGGCTCCTGCTGCTCGATCTCAAGGATCTGCGCGCCATTCTCACGTTCGTCGGTGACAATGCCGCGCAGTTCAAGACGCAGTACGGGAACGTGAGCGCCGCGAGCATCGGCACGATTCAGCGCGGACTGCTCCAGCTCGAGGAACAGGGAGGCGACAGGTTCTTCGGCGAGCCGATGCTCAACGTCGACGACCTGATGCAGACGACGGACGGCCGCGGCGTGGTGAACATTCTCGCCGCCGACAAGCTCATGCAGAATCCGCGGCTCTACGCATCGTTTCTGCTGTGGCTGTTGTCGGAGCTGTTCGAGAATCTTCCCGAAGTCGGTGACCGCGACAAGCCGAAGCTCGTGTTCTTCTTCGACGAAGCGCACCTGCTCTTTTCAGAAGCACCCCAAACGGTGCTCGAGAAGGTCGAACAGGTCGTGCGCCTCATCCGGTCGAAGGGCGTCGGCGTGTACTTCGTGACGCAGAATCCGCTCGACATTCCCGACAAGGTCCTCGGCCAGCTGGGCAACCGGGTGCAGCACGCGCTCCGCGCATTCACGCCGCGAGACCAGAAGGCGGTCGATGCCGTCGCGGAAACGATGCGCCCGAATCCCGGCCTCGACATCAAGGCGGCGATTCAGGAGCTCGCGGTGGGTGAAGCGCTCGTGTCGCTGCTCGACGCCAAAGGGACGCCGGGCATCACGCAGCGCGCGTGGGTCCTTCCGCCGGCGAGCCGCATCGGCCCCATTACGCCTGACGAACGTCGCGGATTGATCGAGAGCTCGGTCGTCGCGGGGGTATACGAAAAGACCGTGGATCGCGAAAGCGCGTTCGAGATTCTGCAGCAGCGTGCGCAGGCTTCGGCGGCCGCGGCGCAGCAGGTACCGCCGGCCCGGTCGCCGTTCGGTGGCGGACAGCAGGCGCCGCCCGCGCAACCGAGCGGCGGCGGCGGCGTGCTCGGCGGACTTGGGGGAATCCTGTTCGGGACGACCGGTCCGCGGGGCGGCGTTCATCCGGGACTCCTCGACGCATTTGCGAAGAGCGCCGTGCGTTCCGCCGGATCGTCGCTTGCGCGCGGCGTGCTCGGATCACTGCTCGGCGGAAGACGACGGCGATAGCGCCCGGCGCAACGCCAACCCGGCTACACGACCGTGCCCTTCCATCTCGATACCCACTGCGCCGGTCTGAATGGCGGGATCGCGAGCGGTTCAACGATCGGCTGGCCGTCGCGCCAGAAACTCTTGAACTCGCGCTTTTCGCCGGTGCGGTAGAAGTGCTCGAGGTAGGCGTAATCACACGCCGCAAAGTCCGATAGCCACTGATCGAACTCGTGCAGCCCGGCATCGTGGAAGAGCTGTACACTGTAGCGGCATGCTTCGTGTTCGTACGCGCGAATCTCCGCGAGCTCGGCTTCGGACGGGTTCTTCGGGATCACGGTGCCGATCTCGCGCGCGCGTTCGCTCAGGCACCATTGCACCGTGTGCCCGAACAGATGGGCGATGATGAACACGGCATCTTCGATGTTCTGGTCGTAGTCGATCTGGATCTCCGCGCCGTCCAGATCGCCGGTGAAGGGGTTCGGCACGTCGGTGATGCGCACCGGGATGCCGTAGCGCCGCTCGATGAGGGGCTCGAGCGTGTTGAACGCGGCGCGAAAGTCGGGCATGGCGGGGACCGGAGGGGAATGGAAATTGACGTTCGAGCTCGAGCCAAGTTCGAAAAATCGCCATGCCCGCGCCAGCCCCTGCCTCTCGTGCCGCTGCTACACGGCGCGTTAACTTGGCGGTCGCGCTTTTACGGGCTCGGCCTGAACTTGATGCTTCCACTTCCGCTTTTATTTCGTTCTTGGCATGTCGCGTCGCCGAGCTAAGCCCGAAGCACCGAAGAAGCGCACGCGTCACCGCCCGCCGGCCGAGCCGCGGCCTCCGATTTCCATTCCGGCATTTCTTGCGGCGGCGTCGTTCGCGCTGATCTCCGCCGCGGCGTTCGTCATTCCCACGAGCCCGTTCCCCGCCGGCATCAGCAAGTACTGGCTCGTGGGCACGCTCGTCATCGGTCTCTCCGCGGGGTTTGCCGCACGGCTTCCCATTCGCGAATTCCCGTCGAGGCTCGGCGCGTTTCTGCGGCGCCCGTCGTCCGGCGTGTTCGGCGTCATCGTCGGCATCACGACCGCGGCACTGGGAGTGCTGTTCGCGTTCAATCTGTTCAACGGATTCGCGACCACGTCCGACGAAATCGCGCAACTCTGGCACGCGAAAATGCTGGTGCACGGACACCTCGCGCTGCCTGCGGATGCGAATCCCGAGTTTTTTGCGATCGATAATGTCGTCGACACCGGGCGCTGGTACTCGGAATATCCGATCGGCGGTCCCGCTGTCGTGGCGCTCGGACTTCTCTTGCACGCGCCATGGCTGGTGAATCCGCTGCTGGCGGGGCTTGCGGCCATCGCGATGTACCACTTCGGCCGCCGCGCATTCGGGGAAACCGAGGGCCGCGCGATCGGCGCGCTGTTCGCGGTGAGCCCGATGATCGTGATGATGGCGGGCTCGCGCATGAATCACGTGCCGGTGCTGGCGTGCGCGGCAGGCGCGCTCGCGGCGCTGGTGGAGTGGGACAGTGCGCCGACGCGCGCGCGCGGATTCTTTTTCGCGACGCTCGTCGGACTCGCGGTCGGCATCATGGCGACCATTCGTCCTGTGGACGCGCTCGTGGTCGCGGCGTCGATCGGCGTGTTCCAGCTGTTCGCGGTCAGACGCAGGCCCGAACGGTGGACCGAGCTGGGCGCAGTGATCGGCGCCGGCGTGATCGGGGTGCTGCCGCTGCTCATTGCAAACGCCCGCACTACGGGCAGCCCATTCCGCTTTGGCTACGAAGTGCTGTGGGGCAATGCGCACCGGCTGGGATTCCACGCGGATCCGCAGGGCGGAGTACACACGCTCGGCCGGGCATTCGAGTACGCGGTCACGTACGTCAATCAGCTCGATCTCAACGTGACGCTCTGGCCGGTGCCGATTCTGCTGGTGATCATCGCGGGCCTGCTCACGGCCCGAAGACTCACGCGCTGGGACGGATTGTTGCTCGGGCTGTTCTGGCTCCAGGTCGTTGCGTACGCGGCGTACTGGTTTCAGGGAGAATTCCTCGGTCCGCGTTTTCTCTTCACGGCGCTCACGGCGGTGATCGTTTTCGTGGCACGGGCGCCGATCAGCATCGGACGGCGTTACGGACCGTACACCGGGCGCACGGCACTCGTGTTTGCACTCGTGTGCATCGTCATCGCGTGGGGTGCGCCCAACGTGCGTTTCGGCGTATGGGGAACGGCCAAGCTCGTGCGGAGCGCTCGCCCGGTCCTTCAGGCCGACTTCGAGGGTGCTGTCCGCGACGCCAACGTGCACAACGCGCTCGTCTTCATGCGCGAGCCGTTCCGCACGCGCCTGTTGCGACGGATGTGGGGGGTAGGCATTTCGCGAAGCGACGCCGCGCAACTGCTGGAAAAACGCGACGCGTGCTCTCTCCTCACGGCCGTGCGTGCGGCCGAGGGAGATTCGTCGATGGCACCCGCGGCAAAGGCCGCGATGATTGCGCGCGACGCTGCGCCGTATGTGCCGACGGACTCGGCTCTGCGGGCGTCGTTTACCGTGCACATCTCGTCGGTCAATTCGCTGACGCCGGCGTGCCGCCAGGAAATCGACGATGACGCGCGGATGGGCGGCGGTCCGTTCGGACCCGTGCTCCCGCTCGAGCCCATCGGTCCCGACGGTCGCTTGAGCGGCGACGTCATCTATGCCGCCGATCTGGGCGAGCACAACGACGTGCTCCGGAAACGCTTCGGGGATCGCACCTGGTACCGGCTGCTGGTCAAGCGTGCGCCAGACCGTTCACTGCATCTGGTTGTCGAGAAGTACTAGGCGCCTCGCATTTGCGTTTTCGAGTCTTTTTCCCTTTCGTAGTACCACTCCCACCCGCCTACATGCTCGCCTACGCACGCGCACTCGTCCTCCTCACTATCGCTGCCGTCACCGCAACCCACGTTCCCGCAAAAGACTGTGAGGAGCTCAAGACGGAGATCGCCGCCAAGCTCGACGCCAAGGGCGTGAAGGGCTACACGCTCGACATCATCGCGTCCGCGGACGTGAAAGACAGCATGAAAGTCGTCGGGAGCTGCGGCGGCGGGACGAAGAAGATCGTCTACACGCGCAAGCAGCCATGATCGACGCCGCGGCTGTGCAGCACTCGAGAGAGCCGGTGCGGTTTCTGGTCTTCTCCGCCTCCCTTCGTGCCGATTCGCACAACACGCGGCTGGCCGCACTCGCTGCCGCGGTCATCACGCGCCGGGGCGGGAGCGTCGATCATGCGACCATGGCGGAGTTCGATTGTCCGTCGTACAGCGAAGACGCCCAGGACGCTTCGGGCCTCGCGAGCGGCTCCGCTGAATTCAGGCGACGCCTCGAAGCAAACGATGCCTTCGTGATCGCGTGTCCCGAGTACAACGCGTCGATACCGGGCGCGCTGAAGAACGCGATCGACTGGACGAGCCGCTTCCGTCCGCAGCCGTTCAACACGCGGCAGGCCTTGCTCCTCTCCGCCTCGCCGTCGATGGTCGGCGGGAATCGCGGCCTCTGGGCTCTGCGTATTCCGCTCGAGCATCTCGGAGCGCGCGTGTTCCCCGACATGTTTTCCCTCGCGCAGGCGCACAAGGCGCTGGGCGCCGACGGTCAGCTCACCGACGCCGCGATCGCGGGGCGGTTCGACCAGACCATCGGTGCATTCATGGACCTGGTCGAAGCCCAGAAGCATTACCCGTGCGCGAAGAAAGCGTGGTACGAGTTCCTCGGCGAGCACGGGACACCCGTGCTCGAGCGCGTGGAATAAAAAAATCGCAGTGTGGCGGTCCGGCTTCGTCAGACCGCCACACCCTCCCGCGCTTCCGCCACGAGCGGAATGACTTCTTCCGCGAACCGTTCCATCTCTTCGTACTGCGGGCTGCACTGCAGCAGGAGCAACGACACACCCGCGCGCTCGAACTCCACAATCTTCTCCGCCACTTCTTCGGGCGTGCCGACGAGCCCCGCGCGCAATCCGCGGTTCGATACCGAGTAGTCCTCGAGCGAGACGCGCTGTTCGAGCTGCGTGTTTGAAATCCAGTCCTGGTAGTTGTTGTAGCCGGGCGACCCTTCGGCGACGTTGGTGATGCGCTCGAGCTCGCGCTTTGCGGCCGCGTCGGTGCGGCGCACGATCACGTACGCGGCCATGCCGCACTCCATGGGCGCGAGGCCGTGCTCCGCACGCCGCCGCTGGATGTCCGCGACCTTCGGCTCGATGCGGTCCGGCGGGTCGCCGTGCATCACGTACGCGTCGCACGCGCGCGTGATGAGCGACTTCGCCGCTTCGGATTCGCCGCCGGCGTAGATCGTCGGGCGCGGCCGGTGCACGGGTTTCGGCTCCACCACGAGATCGTCCACATCGTAGTACTTGCCGTGGAATGTCACCGACGGTTTGCGCCACGCCTCGCTCACGATCTCCAGCCATTCGGCCGTCCGGGCGTAGCGATCGTCGTGCGCGTCGAACCGCACGCCATACCGCCGCGCTTCGTCCTTCCACCAGGACGAGACGACGTTGAGCGCCACGCGCCCGTTCGAAATCACGTCGATGTTCGCCGCCTGCTTGGCGAGCAGCGCCGGGTTGTGGAACGTCGGGCGCACGGCGACCATGAGCTCGAGTCGCTCGGTGATGGCCGCGAGCGCCGCCGCGGTCGACCACGCGTCGAGCGCGGGCGCTTCGACGCCCTTGATGTCGTTGAGATAGAGCTCGGCGATCAGCGTGAGATCGAACCCGATCTGCTCGCTTCGGCGCGCGAGCTTGCTCACGTAGTTCCACGACGTCTCCATCTTTTCGTCGGGGACGTTGCGCAGCCACCCGCCAAATACCGGCAGCCAGTATCCGTATCTCATGACCGTGCCTCCGACAGCCTGCGGGATGACGAGAAGACGTGATGACGGGACGACGCGCTCGGCTCGGCGCTCAAGCCCGCCCTGAACTCGAGGTAGTCGACGAGTTTCGCGAACGGATCGAACCCGACCACGTTCACGGCGTCCGCGACGAAATTCGACAGCGCGTTCACGTCGTAGAAGTAGTGTTTGCCGTCGCGATCATCGACGAGGAACTCGATACCACCCACATCGAGCTTCGCCGCGTGGGAGATGGCTTCCACCTGCTCGATGATTTCGCGCGGCGGATCGGCGCGCTCCACCCGCATCCCGGTCTTCGGTGCGTCGATCGCGCATGCCCCGCGCACGAGCTCGACACCGCCCGTGGTCTGGCACGCGTCGGCCGGACACAGATCGAACGACCCAACGGCGGGATACACGTTGATGGCATACAGGTAGTTACCGCCCAATGTCTCGACTCGTGTGATGTGTCCGTCACGAAGTGGTGCGGATTCCTGCACGAGTGCGACACCATCGATGCCGAGTGCGACGGTTCCCGCTTCGACGGCCTCGGCGAGCGCGGCCGACGTGTCGTAGCGCACGATGCCCGCTCCGCTGCCGCCGATGTTCGCCTTGACCAGCACCGGGAAGCGGAGGCCCCTCGTCGCGGGAATGACCTGCGAGACATGATTCACCGCGCGCGCTTTCGGAAACGGCAGGCCGAGGGACGCGAGGAGATCGAGTTGTGAGGCCTTGGACAGCTCGTACGCGTACACGTGCGAGCCGTTCACGACGGGGACGCCGATCCGCTCGAGATGGCGGAGCCAGTGCAGCGTGTGGAACGTCGATTGCGCGTGGCCGCGCAGATAGGCCGACGGACTCGCTCGATTGAACACGAGCGAGTACGGCGCGACGCGCTCGCCGGGATCGAAGATGTGCGCGCCCGCATCGAGCCGTTCGTACGGCAGCTCGCGGCGGTCGAGCTCGGCGAAGAGCGGCTTGAACCAGTCGGGGTGCTCGTGGTAGATGGCGAACGGTCGGTCGGGTCGGTCAAAGCTCGCACTCATCAGCAGCGTCTCCAGTGAAGAAGAAAAAGCCCGGCCCCTCTGAGAGAGGGACCGGGCGAAAGTCGAGCGAGTGGTTCTGCTCTTCTTACGGCTATGTGCGCGCGTGGGCGTGCAACACCGGACCGCTCTCCCTGAGGAGGCCGCCACAGCGTGTACACATGCAGACCTGCGTCGCGCGCATCGCGATCATCGGTTTGACAGTGACTCCAGAAAACGAAATGCGCCCGGGAGATGGAGCCACCGGACGCGTTACGCTTTTTAGCACCTTGTTTAACGTGGCGGCAATAGGCGGCAAATCACCACGAGTCTTCAGTTGTGAGGAGAGAGACTACAGGCGGAGCGCGGGAACGTCAAGAGAGGGCCAAAGGGCTAAAGGGCCAAAGGGCTAAAGGGGACAACATCGTGACACAACGTGATCTCCTTTGGCCCTTTGGCCCTTTGGCCCTTTGGGCCTAGCTCCACGGCTCATCCGCACTCGGTCCATAGATCGACGGCACTTTTCCGCCGGCCATACGCACATACACGGAGTATTGGCCGCGGTGATGGATCTGGTCGCACAGCATGAACCACGCGAGCTCGATGATCGGGTAGTCGGCCATGTGCCCCGGACCTGCGAAGAACTTCGCGGTCTCGAAGAAGCGCGAGTCCGGCGTCTTCTTCATGAGATCCATGAGGCTGCGGAAATCGTTGTCGAACTTCTCGATGATCGACTCGAAGTTCTCCGGCGGCTTCGGGAATCCCTGCGAAAAATCGAGCGTGTTCGTCAGCGCGCCGGTGATGACGCCCTGCTCGACCACGAACGTGTTGGCGAGCTCGCGCGCCGACTGCGAGCGTGGGTGCGGACGGAACTCCGCTTTGTCAGCCGGGAACGCGCGCAACACTTTCAAGGTCGTAGCGTGTTCGCGCTCGAACTGATTCATGAACTGCTCTTTCGGTGAGGGCATCGCGTCGGGCATCGCTCGCTCCGCATGGGTTTCGGGGGCAGGAATAATGCGCGATTGGGGGGCCCGAGCGCCATTCGTCCCGCGGCCGGAACCAAAGCGCGCGCAATGGCGAACCATGAGTGATGAGGCGTTCGGCATTTGCCCTGATCACGCTGTTCTGCGCGGCGTGTTTTCCGATCGCACAAACGGCGCGCATCGACCCCGGCCTGCGGCTCGATGGCGGCGTCACCGTGATCGGTGACCAGACCAGGCATTCGACGCGGCAGGGCACAGACTTCATCACCTACGCGGTGCCGTCGTACGGGTTCGGGCATCGATTCGAGATCGGTGCCCCGGTTGGTTTCTATGCCGAAGAAGGTTTGTCCGGATCGGGGTGGTTTGGCAGCGACAAGAATTCCTTCGTCGTGCTGCCCTACCTCAAGCTGGCGATGCTGGATTCGCACTCCCCGAGTCACCTGGCGCTCGTGACGCAGGCGTGGTTGTTCGTGCCCGCGAACGTGGGACTGCGCTTTTCGCGGGATCTCGGTCGCTGGGAGCCCGAAGCAAGCTTCACATACATTTTTGCCGCCGGCCCTGCCGGGGATGATCCCTACATCACCCGGTACCAGGAACGGAACCAGATGATGCTGTCCTGGTCCGTGGGCGCGACAATCAAGGGCGCGCGGCGCACAACGATCGAGGTTGGTGTTCTGCGGAACGGCTACGACGAAGTCACCGGCTTCGGCCAGACCGGAGAAATCATCAGCCGCCGTACGCTGTACGACGTGTTTGTCGGGATGCGCGTCAGCGTGCTGGGACGTCGGTGACGATTGGCCGCACGCGACATTCCTCGAGGGGGAGCGCCAGCGCGTAGCGCGCGATGTAGCCCGAATAGCTCCGCCGCCACTCCAGCTCCCGCGCCAGCGGATGCTTGCGCATCTCGGCGTCGGCCACGGGCAGGTTGTAGTACGGGATCGAGACCCACAGATGATGCGCCGCGTGGTAGTTCATGTTCATCGGCGCAAAGAAACTGCGCTCCACCGGATTACTGATGTACGTGATGAGCCGGTGCTCGTCGGCCACGGCGTCGGCGCGGGGATGCGAATGCTCGGCGAAGCTGCGCGCGGAATCGCCGAGGTAGGTCAGCGCGTACACGGGCGCGAGCCACATGACCGGCCATCCCCACCAGCCGAACGCCAGCGTGAGCCCGCCAATCAGCGTTGCCTGCACGACCACGAGAATCACGAGATCGCGCGGGGTGTAACCGTCCCGCACGGGCTCCGACGGTGGCGTGCGCCCCGACGCGAAGAACACGTGGCGCACGGACGTCGCGATGCTCGTCACGCCCGACAGATACCCGAGAAGCTCGCTCAGGTCGGTCTTGTTGAAGCACGCGTGCTTGTGCCGGTCGGGATCGAGATCCGTCGCGAGGTGCTGGTGGTGGCTGAGATGGTTGCGGTTGTTGAGCCGTGTGATCGCGCCGATGGGCGCCAGCAGCAGCAGGTCGCAGAAGAGATCGTTGGTGGTGCGGTCCACGAACAGGCGCCGGTGGAGACCATCGTGCGCAATGATGAAGAGTGCGTAGTACCGCGTTCCCGTCACCAGAATCGCGAGCGCGTATGTCCACAAGGCGGGGTGGCGCGCGGCCAGGATCCACGCACCGATGATCAGCGCCCATGAGATGGCGACGTCCGCGATCACGCGGCCGGGCCGGAGCACGCTCAGCTCCTTCACGCGCGCAGGCGCAAGCATCTGCTGGCGGTAGGGCTGGTACGGGTCGCGGTGCGTCATGACACCCTTCTGCGCGCGAGCATCAGCATCGCCGACGTCCGCGCCCCGAACGCGGCGCGCAGTTTGTCGAACGCGGTGAACGCGGCAAGCGGAACCACGTTCGCGAACGGATCGAACCGGTTCGCGAGTCCGTTCCACCCGCGCTCGTAGCGAAGCCAGTGATGCAATGAGTACATCCAGAACGAGTGGCCGGTCTGGTACAACGTCGCAACGGGTTCGAGGCCTGCATTTTTCAGCGCACGCGCGAGCGTTCCGGCGCTGAACAGGTGCCAGTGCCTCGGAATATGGTAGCCGCCCCAGAAGTGATTCGCGAAGATCCGCCGGTCGAGCGCGTCGACGTTCGGCGTCTCGACCGCCAGCAGCCCATCGGCGCTCATCCAGCCGGCGATTCGGGAGAGCACGCGGTCCGGGGCGTCGACGTGCTCGAGCACGTGGAACATCGTCACGAGATCGAGTGAGTGCGGCGCAAAGGCGGCGTCTTCGGCTCGCTCGCACCGCACGTCGAATCCATCGGCGACGAGGCGCGCGACCGCCTGCGCGTCGAGCT